>JBKQWH010000221.1:0-7897 GCA_052139635.1 Capsulimonadaceae bacterium | reverse complement strand
CGAGCCTCAAGACGGTGGGTGATTTCGTGGCCAAGGTCATCTACGACGAGCACTAGCTAGCCTGCATGATTCACGTCCTATCGTGGGACAGGCGTCCCTGCCTGTCATCTGACATTATTCATGTCCTATCGTGGGATAGGCGTCTGCCTGTCAACTGAGATGTTCGTGAATAATCCCGGCTGCCGCGTCATTTTCTTCGATTGCTGCCATTTGCACGGAGTTGCGCCGAATTCGCGCTACGGGCGCACGACGAGCACGGCCTTTCCCCGAGTGTGACCTTCCATGGCGCTGCGCCAGGCGGCGGCGGCGTCGAGGAGAGGATACTGCGACGTCACGATCACGCGCAGGACGCCGGAATCGATCAGGTTGGCCAGTTGGTCCAGGTTGCGGGTTCCGGCACGCATGCTCATGTACTCCGCGCGGATGTCGGTGCGGCCGGATATTTCGGCCTGCGGGGGCCGTACGGCGCTGATCAGTGCGCCGCCCGGTTTGACCACACCGAGGGAGCGGATCTGGGTGTCGCCGCCGACGAGGTCGATCACGAGGTCCATATCCTCGACAACCGTCTCAAAGGGCGTTGCCTTGTAGTCCACCACGATGTCGGCGCCGATGGAACGAAGGAATTCGGCGTTCGACGCGCTGCCGGTCGCGGTGACCTCGGCCCCGGCCCACTGCGCCAACTGGACCGCGAATGTGCCCACGCCTCCCGCCGCGGCGTGGATCAGCACGCGCTGGCAGGACGTGAGCTCGCCACGGTCAAACAGCATCTGCCACGCGGTTTGGCCTGCCACCGGTACGGCGGCGGCGTCGATGTCGGAGAGGCTCTTGGGCGTCTTCGCAATCAAGTTGGGGCGGGTCACGACGCGCTCGGCGTAGGCCCCCGTCGCGGTCCCGAAGACCCGATCGCCCGGCGCGAACCCGGTCACGCCGCTGCCAACCTCGGCGACCACGCCCGCAAAGTCGGCCCCGGGTATCCACGGCAGGGTGATTGGCATATTCTGCTGATAGGCGCCCGATGCGCGCTTGTAGTCCACGGGATTAATGCTTGCCGCGTGCACATCCACGAGCAATTCCCCGTCGCCGGCCTGCGGGTCAGGGATCTCCACGGCGCGCAGCACATCGGCGCCTCCGAACTCGGTCACAACTATCGCTTTCATCGTCTAACGTCCTCCTGAGATTGTGTCGACCCCACCGGCGTCCATCCCAACCGCCGCCGTTGCCGGCCTCCTACTTCGTAACCACCCATACCACCCGGATTGTTCCCGTCGTGTTGGACGGCCCTCTGATCATGAGCCCATTACAGGCAACCGTGCGTTAAGTCTTCGTATGGGCCGGCCACGCACTCCGGGACAGGCACTCCGGCAAGGTCCGCCCGTCGCCGGGCCGCTCTTTCGTGTCGGAGGAAAGGTTCAATGTAATAGTCGCGGCATGGGGCCGCAGCGTTCGTCGATGGCGGCGATTTGGGCGAGCGCGCGTGGATCATGCATCGGATTTTCGACTACTTCGACCATGCAAATGGCCTTTCGACATAGGTTGGTTTGCCGCGCAGGGTGGTGACGGCGGCCGACATTCCGTCGTGGGTCATCTCGAACATCGGGACGTGGCGGGCGATCTGGGCGGCGGAGGTTCCCTTCCAATCACTGACGTTCACAGGGTTGAGCCAGACGATGTGCGACGTGCGGGCGCGGATAGTACGCAGGAACGACGCCGTGTCGAGGAGACGGGTGATGTCGTGGCGGCCGCGGGCGGCGCCCGCGTCACTGATAATGACGACGCTGGTGCCTGAGTGGAGATACTCGTCGAGCGTGTCCAGCAAGGGCAGTGGCTGCTTGAGTTCGCGGTCCGCGTAAATAAACCCGTCGGTGACGGCGTCGATGTCGTCGAGGATCGGATCCAGAATCGGGAAGGGATCGCGCGGATCGAGGCGCTTGAGCGTCGTGCGGTTGTAGGCTGCCACGGGAACGTCATGGTAGTAGAAGCAGGCCAGCGAGTCAAACCGGCCGGCTTGAGCAATGGCGCCGGTGACTTCGTCGACATATCCGCGGAACGGGGCCATCGACCCCGTTCGGTCGCAGAGCAGCAGCAGGCGGGCGCTATTGACGGATCGCGCGATGAGGACGGCCTCGGTGACAACGGCGCGGCGTACACTGCGCTCGATCGTGGCCTCGATGTCAAGTTCCGTCTTTGGCCCGGTGCGTGTCGCCCGGCGGAGTCGCCGCCATATCTGCACGATCTGGCGGGTCGAAAGGGGATACTGCGGCTCGAATACGAAGTGGCGGCCGGACAGGCGGCTGCGCTCGACCTGGATATCGGGCAGCGCACCGCCCGACGTTTGGCGCAACGAAACATCGGGAGACGTGGGCGGCGCCTCGGCGATTCGCTGTGCTGGTTCCGTGCCGGTCGTCTCGACTACCTGGCCGGACTCGGAAACAGAACCTCGCTTCGGAAGACTCCACGTCTGCACGCCTTTCTCGTCCAGAATGTCGGCGAGAACAGCGCGAACAATCTCCTGCTCCTTCCGCGAGTGTGCCCAGATGGCGCCGACGACGCGACTCAGCGCCGCCGTATTATCCCAGCCGAAGCCGGCACGCAGGGCCAGGCGCGCGTCCTCGTAATCCTGAGGCGACAGAATAAACCGGCGGCGGCGCAGGCGTTCGAAGAGAACGTCCATGAAGAACGGTTGAGGGACAGGATCACTCACGGCTAGGCCTCCGATTTGGATGGACTGGCGGCAGCTTCCCGCGCCATATCGTCCGCGACCTTGACCGCGGTGTCGTGGTCTTTCTTGAGCTTGACCAGGGCCGGCAATGAAGGGATGCCGTCCGTTACGACGTCGCCGTCCTTTTCGACCTCGGCGCGGTAGCCGGCCCAGTCGATGAGCTCGGCGACACCGGGCTTCTTCGTCAGGCCGGCGCTGCGGAGACGCTGGATGATCTCAATACCGCGTTCGCCGATGGGCTGGCTCACCTCGTGTAGCTTGAGGATGGTTCGGAGCTGAGGGCCTGTCGGGAATTCGATGTAGTGGTAGACGCACCGTCGGAGGAAGGCGTCCGGCAGCGCCTTCTCCTCGTTGTGGGTCACGACGACGATCGGCCAGACGTCGGGATGCGCGGTGACCTCCAGGATTGGCTCCTCGACCGTGCGGAACTGCATGTGTTCCAGTTCCCACAGCAAGTCGTTCGGAAAGTCGATATCTGCCTTGTCGATCTCGTCGATCAGTACCACCGAGCGGTGCCCGTCGTGGGACAGTTTGATCGCTTCCCCCAGCGAGCCCAGGGTGATATATGTACTGGCGCTCTTGAATTTCAGCTTCCGGTTCACGTCCTTAGGCCCGTTTTCGCCAAGCTGCGCGTCGAACAGGCGCGCGACAGCATCGTACTGGTAGCACAGGTCGCGCGCCCGGCTGGTCGACTTGATAATCTCCCGGAACAGAGGCAGACCGAGGTTCGACGCGATCGCGTACGCCAGCCGTGTTTTCCCACATCCCGGCTCGCCCTGCACGAGCAACGGGCGCTTGAGGGCAATCGCCAGGTTGACCGCCTCGATCAACTCCGGCGACGGATCGTACGGCTCGGCTTCCGGGACGTGAACGCGGGCGTCGGGAGGAAGGGAACTGTCGGGGTGTTTGGGTGCCGGCTGCTCAAAGTAGCGCACGGACGTGTCGACCTTGCGACGGATCATAGTCATTACTCCAGTTTTCCAGAACGTCGATGAAAACTTGTTCGGTGATGCCGGGCTTGAATTTGGTGCAGATATAGTCGATATGGTGGTAGACGCGCACGATGTCCACGTCGCCTCTCGATGTCTTGAAATGTCGGACGCATCGCTGTTTCCAATGATGATCCACAGTCGGGCTCCACTGCATCCGAATGCGAAGTGTCCTGAGCCACAGCGCAACGAGTTCGCATGTGAATCTTGGCGGCGGCAATGTGTGAACGTTCGGATGGGAAGCCGGATCTAACACACCCGTGTCTTCACAAAAGAGCGGTACTACCAGATGATGCGCGAGAGTTCCTGGAAATCTCTCCCGCAAACCGGTTACGAATGCCACAAGCTCTCTTGCGTCGTCCGTGTCGAGTCTCACCGAGTAGATTACGCTCTGTACGGTCAGTGTGTCAGCAAAGCTCGCAATCCGTCTGACCAGATCCGACGCTCCGCCGGCATTCGGATGAAGCTGATCCCTTCGTCCCTTACCGGCAATGAGGCCAAGTTGCGCCGGCAATCGCTCACGAAAGCTCTCGATAAAGTCCTCGATCGTACAGGGAACCACAAACAAGAACAACTCCGGATTCCGGGGGAACCGCTCTATCAACGCATCGAAGACCGTGTCGAGGTCGAAGTTTTGACGTTGCAGCAACTCGTTGACGGTTTCTACATGCGTAGTGCCCGGAGGATTGGAAGGTCGGCAAGCGGCCAGGAGGCGGGCGTACTGGGTGTCGTCGTGCGTGCGCCAGTCGATGTGGGCGAATGGGCGCAGCATATCGGGGATCTCGCAGTCGTCGAGCCGGAGCGGCACGAAGCGGCGTTGACGGTTGGCGGGGTCGCGGAAGAGGACGGTGTGGCGCTCGAGGGTGGCCCAGTCGGAGGCGAAGGCGCTCCTCGACATCGCGAGGACAAGGACGCCGGAGCGCCGCAGGCCTTCCTCAATGGCGAGGGGAATCAGGTCGCCGGGCTGGATGATCCACTCGTCGAACCAGACGCGCAGTCCGTCGGTGCGGAGGCGCTCGGCAAGGGCGCGGACGGTCGGCTTGTCCTTGGAACTGTGACTCAGGAAGACGTCATAGCTGAAGTGATCGGTCATACGGATGGGTCCTATCGATCAATACGACACGGAATCACGAATTCCTCCTTGATTGCGATGCGAAAACACCCATTTCAGGCAACCGTGCGTTAAGTCTTCGTAGGGGCTCGAGGAGGGCGCATTGTAGCCAAACGTAATGCAGAAACCTCCACGCGCGCCCGGAGCGAGCCCGTGCCCGCGATCATCCACCCGCATTGGTCAAACGCCGAATCGGATGCGAACAAATCTAACGACTCACTGGATCCGTTCAGTCTGGGAACTTGTTGTCCGCGAGTATAGTCTTGCGACACGCCGATAATTCCTATCGTGGGACAGGCCTCCGTGCCTGTCCTCCTCCTTGTCCATCGCGTCCATCCATCTTGTCGGTCTGAGGCGGAGCCTCGTCAGGTGATTATAGCATGTGCGAATTCAACTGGGTGCCACGCCGGCTGCCCTGAGCGGGCATGCCTAACGCCGGCGTCGAATTCACGCTTCCAGCCCGGCGCTGAAAGCATTACGTCGCATTCACGCTTCCAGCCCAATTAATCATTCATTCCGGGGCAGTGTCGGTGTTGCGGTGGCGCAAGGTCACATCCAGGGGCTCGTGACTTTGGCCGATTCTCCCGGGGTAGCAGGCGAAAATGACCCCGCCCGCGTCGACGCGGGCGGGGCTTGAAGGTTCTGTTCTATTGACTATGATCTATCTTCTACTTCCTCGCCTCCATCACGGATACGCACTCACCGCTGTCGCCGTCCAGCCAGGGAATGGGCCGAAGGAGTTCTGCGTGTAGGCGCCGGTGGAGTTGTTCAGGTCCCAGATCGAGGACGAGCCGGAGGTGCTGTCCCAGAGAAACTGGGTATTGCCATCGGGGCCGTCGGTGATCGAGGTCGCTGTCCAGCCGGGGAAGGGGCCGTAGTCGTTCTGGGTGAACGCGCCGGTCGATGGGCTGTAGTTCCACAGCGAAGCGGCTCCGGCGCCGGTCCAGAGAACGTGGGTTGTGTTGGCGGCATTGACAGAGACCGCACAGGCGGTCCAACTCGGGTACGGCCCGAAGCTGTTCTGAGTGAAGGCGCCGGTCGCGGTGTTCAGGTTCCAGATCGACGCTGTCCCGCTCGAACTTACCCACAGAAAACGCGTCAAACCGTCGGGACCGTCGGCGATCGTTTTGGCGGACCAGCCGGCGAACGGGCCGAAGGCGTTCTGGGTATAGGCGCCGGTGGCCGTGTTGTAGTTCCAGATCGAAGCACTGCCACTCGTGGACCAGAGGACGTGGGTGACGTTGCTCGGGCTGACTGAAACGGCGGAGGCCGCCCAGCCTGGAAACGGTCCGAATCCGTACTGGGTGTAGACGCCCGTCGTGCCGTTCACGCTCCAGATCGCCGCGGCTCCGGTTGTGCTAACCCAGAGCACCCGCGTCATTCCGTCAGGACCGTCGGCAACGGCCGTCGGGGTCCAGTTGGCAAACGGACCGTAGGAGTTCTGGGTGTAGGCTCCGGTCGCCGGGTTATAGTTCCACAGCGAAAGCGAGCCGTTCCCGTTGGACCAGAGAACATGAGCCGCCCCGACAGTCGTAGGCTGCAAACTCACATTTTGCGTTTCTGCGGTTCCCGCGGTGATTGAAACGGTACCGACGTAAGTGTTATAGCCGGCCGCGACAACCTCAAGCGTCCAGGACGCCGTCGTTTCGGACCCTGTAGCGATATTCGAGAACATGTACTGTCCATTGGAAATCGTGGACGTGGTGAGCACGGTCAAACCCGATCCGGCCGGCGGCGTCAGCGTCACCGTGGCCCCCGCAATAGGTTCTACTTCAACGCTCGAGGTGACCGTACCACTCAGGCTTGTGGCAGCGCCTTCCGGCGTGGCCGACGCCTCACTCGATTGGGCCGATGTCCCGCCGCCGTCGACGGCGGCGACTTTGTAGTAGTACTTGACACCATTTGTCAGTCCGGTGTCGGTATACGAGGTGCCGATGGCCGTTCCGACTGCTATCGAGCCTTCGGCGCCGCTTGTAGTCGCGCGGTAGACGTTGTACGACGTCGAGCCGGCGCTCGCGGACCAGGTCAGCGAGACCTGCGCATTCCCCGCCGTCGCGGTCAGTCCTGCCGGCGCGGCCGGAATGGGAGGCTCCGGGGTTGCGGATACCTCGGTCGACTGGGCAGATGTCCCCCCACCGCTGACGGCGGCGACTTTGAAGAAGTACTTGATGCCGTTGGTCAGGCCGGTGCTCGTAAAAGCCGTGCCGGTAGTGGTTCCAACGGTCGTCGAGCCCTCAGCGCCGCTTGCGGTGGCGCGGTAGACGTTGTACGACGTCGCCCCGAGGCTCGCGTTCCACGACAAACCAACCAGGGCATTGCCGCCGGTAGCGGTTAGGCCGGTAGGAGCAGCAGGAAGGGGCTCCGGAGTGGCCGACGCCTCACTCGACGGCGCCGATGTCCCGGCGCCGTCGACGGCTGCCACTTTGTAGAAGTACTGCACGCCGTTCGTCAATCCGGTGTCGGTGTATCCGGTCGACGTGACGTCGGTGGCAATCGCCGTTCCGCTTTCGCCTCCGGAGGTCGTACCGCGGAAGACGTTGTAGCTAATAGCAAAGGCCGCCGGGTTCCAGGATAGGGTAATCTGTGCGTTCCCGGCTACTGCGGCAAGGCCCGCCGGAACAGCCGGCGCAAGGGCCAGGTCAAACACGGTGCCAGGGCCAGCCGACCCGCCAATCTTGGTCGCTCCGTAAAAGATTCCGTTGGAGGCCTGAATGAGCCCGGCATAGGGGTTGTCGCCGTCATTCAACACGCTTCCGTCCCCAAACGAATGCAGGATGGTCACGGAGCCCGACGGCGTCATCTTGATTACGGTACCATCCCCATTCCCAAAAAGGCCGGAGCCGTACGTCGACCCGCCATCCACAGTTGTTCCGTAGAAGTTGCCATCCGAGCCCTGAATGAGCCCGGCATAGGGATTAGCGCCGTCATTCGTTACGCTTCCATCCCGAAACGAGTGCAGGATAGTCACGGAGCCGGACGGGGTTATCTTGAATGCGGCGCCAAGCCCATTCGATCCGTTGTCGCCCCTGGTCGATCCGCCAAAATAGGTCGTTCCGTAGAAGTTGCCGTCCGAGCCCT
>JBKQWH010000220.1:0-6122 GCA_052139635.1 Capsulimonadaceae bacterium | reverse complement strand
CGTGGGCTTTGTCAATGCGCCCTCCGCCGATCAGGAGAGGGCCGAAACCGGCGCGCTCGGGCTGCTGCCGGCGCGAATTCCGCAACTCCCTCTCCGCTTGCGGGGAGGGCCGGGGAGGGGTCGAATTCCGCAACTCCCTCTCCGCTTGAGGGGAGGGCCGGGGTGGGGTCGAATTCGGCGCAGCCCGTCGCCGACCGGCCCGTTCTCCGGATTGCGTCCCATACGCTCATATAACGTGAGAAAAATTTTGGCGATTCTGCGGTTTTGTCTTGACAAACCCCCGGCTGGACAAGTAGAATAATCCCGTTTTAGCACTCAGGTCATGTGAGTGCTAAGCAGTTTTCCGAAGAAACTCACTTCAATGCAGGAGGTTGCAGGAAATATGGCCATTAGTTTTCGCCCGCTATCCGACAAGGTGCTTGTGAAACCGTCGGAGGCTGAGCAGCAGACCAGCGGCGGCATCTACATACCCGATTCGGCAAAGCAAAAGCCGCAGGAGGGCGAGGTACTCGCCGTGGGACCGGGTCGGATACTCGACGACGGTTCCCGCGCTTCGCTATCCGTGAAGGTTGGCGACCGTGTCATCTATTCGAAGTATGGCGGCACGGAGCTCAAGCTCGACGGTGTCGACCACGTTATCCTCGACGAGGACCAGATTTACGCAATACGCGAGGTCTAACCCGCTTCTTCCATTCCCCGGCACAGTGGGACGGCCATCGCACGATGTCGTCGTGTCTCATATTGGCCAAACCGACAGAAGTTATAAGGAGTATGCAAAACAATGGCAGCTAAGACGTTACTCTTCGATGAGCAGGCTCGGCGCGCGCTTGAGCGAGGCGCGAACACGGTTGCGAACGCGGTGAAGATCACCCTTGGGCCGAGAGGCCGCAATGTTGTCCTCGATAAGAAGTGGGGCAGCCCCACGATCACCAAGGACGGCGTGACCGTCGCCAAGGAGATCGAGCTCGAGGACCCGTACGAGAATATGGGCGCACAGCTTGTGAAGGAAGTCGCCTCCAAGACCAACGACGTGGCTGGTGACGGCACGACCACAGCGACCGTTCTCGCGCAGGCAATCGTCAACGAAGGACTCCGCTATGTCGCCGCCGGCGGCAACCCGATCGCCCTGCGACGCGGCATCGAGATGGCTGTCGAGAAGGCCGTCGAGGAAC
Organism: Capsulimonadaceae bacterium; assembly: GCA_052139635.1. Classification (GTDB taxonomy): domain Bacteria; phylum Armatimonadota; class Armatimonadia; order Armatimonadales; family Capsulimonadaceae; genus JBKQWH01. Next base: position 4,950 of record JBKQWH010000220.1, on the reverse strand, counting down.
TCAAGGCGCGCAAGATCGAAGTGACAGACAAGGCGAGCATCGCGCAGGTCGCGTCGATCTCCGGCAATGACACCGAGATTGGCGACTTGATTGCGGAAGCGCTCGATAAGGTCGGCAAGGACGGCGTCATCACGGTCGAGGAGAGCAAGGGCACCACGACGACGCTCGATGTTGTCGAGGGGCTCCAGTTCGACAAGGGCTACATCTCCCCCTACTTCATCACCGACGCGGAACGGCAGGAAGCCACGCTCGAGAATCCGTATATCCTCATTTTCGAGAAGAAGATTTCGAGCGCCCAGGACCTTATCCCCCTGCTTGAGAAGATCTCCCAGGCCCGCAAGCCCCTGCTGATCATCGCCGAAGACGTCGACGGCGAGGCGCTTGCCACCCTGGTGGTCAACAAGCTGCGCGGCATCATCAACGCTGTTGCCGTGAAGGCCCCTGGCTTCGGTGACCGCCGCAAGGCCATGCTCGAGGATATTGCCGTGCTGACCAGCGGCCGGTTCATCACCGAGGACCTCGGTATCAAGCTGGACAGCGTGACGCTCAATGACCTCGGCTCCGCAAAGAAGGTCACGATCACCAAGGAAGATACGACCGTGGTCGAGGGCGCCGGCAAGACTGAGGCCGTGAAGGGCCGCATCGAGCTCATCCGCCGCCAGATCGAGACCACCGATTCGAACTATGACAAGGAGAAGCTGCAGGAGCGGCTTGCGAAGCTCGCCGGCGGCGTGGCCGTGATCCAGGTGGGTGCGGCGACCGAGACCGAACTCAAGGAGAAGAAGCACCGGTTCGAGGATGCCCTTTCGGCCACCCGAGCTGCGGTCGAAGAGGGGATTATCCCCGGTGGCGGAGCGACACTTGTGTCGATTATCCCGACCATCGTCAACATCGGCGACTCCGACGACGAGAAGGTCGGCGCGGCTATCGTGCGCCGCGCGCTCGAGGAGCCGCTGCGGCAGATCGCCACGAACGCCGGCCTCGAGGGTTCCGTCGTTGTGAATATGGTTAAGGGACTGCCCGCCGGCCACGGCCTGAACGCCCTGACCGGCGAGTACGTCGACCTGGTGGCAGCCGGAATCGTCGACCCGGTCAAAGTGACCCGTTCGGCGCTGCAGAACGCGGCCTCGATCGCTTCGATGATCCTCTCCACAAACTCGCTCATCGTCGAGAAGAAAGAGAAGAAGACCACGCCGGCGGCCGCCGGGCACGACGACGACGATTACTAGAATCCGAAACTCCCGGTGTCGACATATAAACCGGGGTATCGCTAACACAACAGTCCGGTCGCTCGCCGCGGCCGGACTGTTGTGTCGATGCACTCATGCGACGTTTTATGTCGGGCCCGTCGCCATTCGATAAGAGCCCGCTACGCCAGCTTATGCGGAGCTCCGTATTGCAGGCGCTCGTAGGTGGAGAGCTGTTTTAGGACCCCCTGCCGCCCGTCTATCATTCCCTGGTCAGTGGCGTCTGGGCGCTCGTCATGGGAGGTGTTGATGTCATGGTTGACCGGCTCGCGGACGACAGATCCCGCATGCTGCAGTATTGCGAGATTGCCGGAACGCGCTACGCAAGCCGCGTTGACGTTATAGTTGGCCATTCTGGCAGTCAGACACGGATGCAATAGTGTACTTCCGCATATGGCGGCCAGACAAACTAGCGCGAATCCCCACACTTTCAGCTCTGAGGCGGCGCTATTTCTGGTTAAGTTGTTCAATGCCATTCTCCCTGTCACCGGCCGGATCTTTGTGCCGGTCGGGTTCACTTAACCCGGATTATTCCCAATAAATCGGAGAAGACACCACATCCTTCTCTTATTTTTTCGGTTAAGTGCGAGGATCAGTCCGTTTGGACCTCCTCTATTACCATTATGACTCAAGTTGCAGTGTTTTCATACGTTTTGCAAAGACTTTTATACAAATACTTCATACGACGCGAGGCACGCTTGGCAGAGGTGCAATTAACTCAACATATCACTGCCGCCAATATGCGCTGTCGTCAAAAAGATGCTGCTCAGGCATTGTGAATTTATGGCGATATAGCGTACAATATCGGTGTGAAGGTAACCCTGGCTCAGTGAAACTCGGACCATTTTCCAGAATCCGCCCGTCGCTTTCCATCCTCTGCCCGTACCGCGTCCGCCGGCGCACAGCGGCGGCCGTACGCGCGAGTGCCCGCGCCAGGCTCAGTCCGCGAGGCGCGCCGTTACTCGTCGCGGCACTCATCATAGTCCTGCCGGCGCCCGGCAGGACGCAGGGCGCGCCGGTCATGCCCGTGACGACCAGCCAGATTCCGGCGCCGATTGAGACCGTGCCAACTCAGACCGCCGTCGCGGAATGCCAGACACCGCCGAAGATCGACGGAGTGCTCGACGATCCCTGCTGGCGCAACGCAACACACGCGGTGGGATTCTATCGGTATCTTGGAACGACTCCGATCGTCGAGCAGACTGAGGCGTGGATATGTGCCGATTCGCGACATCTCTACGTTGCGTTCCACTGTCTGGACGACCACCCGGAGATGATCAAGGCGATGGAAACGCAGCGGAACGGCGATGTCAGCAACGACGACACCGTCAGCATCTACATCGACAGCCAGAATACGCGGCGTGGTGTATCCACCTTCACTGTTTCGGCCTCCGGGACGCAGGTGGAGAACTTGGAGCAGGGCACAGCCGATAATATCACGTGGGCTGGCGACTGGAAGGCGGCTTGCCGCCGCGTCCCGGACGGTTGGACGGCGGAGATCGAGATCCCGTGGGCCCTTTTGCACTATTCGCGCAACACGAGGGAGATGGGAATTCTCTTGTTTCGCAAACTGGCCCGCGAGACTTCGCAGGAGATCTGGCCGTACATGTCCCGTGACCAGCAGCAGCACCTCATCACGTTTCTGCCGTCTTTCGACGGGCTGGCGCCCGCGGATTACCGTCCCAGGCCAACGTTTCTCCCGTACGTGCTGGCGACTGGCGGGCAGGGCGACTCCGGCCGATTCGGACTCGACGTCAAGTATCCGCTGACAACCACGTCCACCGGTGTCCTTACGCTCAATCCGGACTTCCAGGACGTTGAACAGCAGGTTAGCAGCATTGCGTTCTCGTACGATCCGATCTATTACGGCGATAACCGGCCGTTCTTCGCGGAGGGGAGCCAGTACCTGCCATACCAGGATGTGTTCTACTCGCGCGCGATTGGCCAGATCGATTCCGGGCTGAAGGTGGACGGCAAGCAGGATGGAACGATTTTCAACCTGCTTGGGACGACGTCGATGGAGGACGGCGGCCGTTCGGATGTCGTTGCCAATGCCACCCAGGAGTTCGGTAAGCTGAGCGACCTTCACGTTGCCATGGCTCAGGATTCCGAGTATGGCGTTCCGGGAACCCAGGTCCTCAAAACCGAGGGACAGTACGGCTGGCAGGTTGGCCAGACACAGTACAACATCACTGCCAACCATATGCCGTCCTGGCTCGATGGCCGGCCGGCCGACGCCAAGGACTACGCAGCCTTTACTACCAGGCCGCCGGGAGGCCAGCCGGGCTATTATCTCGCTTTGAACGACATCGGCCCGAACTTCTATAACAATATCGGCGCAGTCCCGGAGCTGAACATCAAGGGCGCCGACTGGTATGTACAGCAGGTGAACTCCTTTGACACGGGAACCGTGGACAATTATGTCGTGGGAGTTTACGGCAGTTACTACGACTATCACACCGGGGGATTCTTCCGCAAGGATGTCCAGTTGCTCAGCGACGTCGATTTTCGCCCCGGTTGGAACGTGGCGTACAGTCACACAGGAACCGAGCGAGTCGAATACCACGACCACATCGAGGAGGCCACCCTCAACTGGGCCGAGCATTCGTTGTACGGCAAGGGTAGCGTCGATGAGCAGATCGGATGGCAGGCGGGCCAGCGATACAGTCTCCTGACCGCCAATCAGGGACTGGGGCTGACGCGCAAGGTGGCCCTCACCGGTACTGTCACGCAACAGTTGCTCGGCAGCCAACTGACCACGCAGGGCGTACTTTCAGGGAACTATCGGCTCACCTTCGAGCGCACCATTGGTCTCCGTGTCGTCACGGTCGGGCACGATGCAAACGTGTTCATCTCGTTTGAGCAGAAAGCGCGCAAGGGCGACGATATCTACTTTCTGATCGGCAACCCGAACAGCCCGACGACACAGGGCCTGGTGACCCTTAAGGTCGTGCATCCCTTCTAATTCGTGTTATCCGCAACCGGGCAACGCCGGCCAGGGCACGCGTGTTGCCCGGTTCGAGCCGGAGAACATCCTCGAATTGAGCCAGAGCCTCGGCCGGTCGGTGCTGAATTTCCAGTCCTGCCGCCAGGTTAGAGTGAGCTTTAGCGTAGTTCGGATCAGCGAGAGTTGCGGCCGTCCATGCCTGAATTGCGTCGGCTGCGAATCCGCTTTCCGCCAACAGTATCCCGAGGTTATCCAGTGCCCGCGTGTCCAGCGGGTTCAGCGTCACTGCCAGGCGAAGGTGCTCGATGCCATGCGGCCGGTCGCCGGAATTGCCGAGAGCGATTCCTAAACCCTGCTGCGCCTCCTCATTCACAGGGGAAAGCGTGACCGCTTGCTGAAACACACCGGCCGCCGTCCCGTATTGGCCGGAGTCGATCAGTTGCTGGCCCATCTTCACGAACAGTTTGTGGTCCGGCGGGCTCGTAAAGGCGATCGCCCGCTGATAGCAGGCGGCTGCGCCGGCGTGGTCGCCGCGTGCGGCCAGAATCTCCCCCAACTCGGCGTTCGCCTGCGGCAAATTGGGCATTACCTCCAGCAAATCCTCAACGGTACGTGCGGCGTCGTTCAAGCGTCCGGCCTTCTTGAGACAAATGCCATAGTTGAGCGCGATCGGCCAACTGGCCGGGTTAACGTGTAGCACGTACGGAAACAGCGTGTCGTTATTGCGAAACCGGCTGACCTGTTGAATCGTTGAGC
>JBKQWH010000219.1:0-45316 GCA_052139635.1 Capsulimonadaceae bacterium | reverse complement strand
TCAAGGTGGTGACGCCCCTCCAATATGTGGTCACTGGCTCGCAGACACTCACCATCACGGTCGAGAAGCGGCCGATGGATATGCCGGGCCGCTCCACACCGGAGATCGCCGCCCCGGCGCCTGCCGCCCCCGCTACGAGCAGCGCCCCCGCCGATACGACGCCCGCCTCGACTGCGCACTCCCATTACGACATCGACGCACTATCGGATGCCTCGGGAGAGGCCGGTACCCCGCTGGACATGGCGGGGGAGGGGCCAACGGATTCCCAGTCCACACTTCCGACCGCGCCCCCACCGCCGCCGTCCCTGGTCCCCGCGCCCGCACCAACATCGGCCGTGCCGGCGCCACTTACAAAACCCGGCCCTGCCGGCGCATCCACGCCGTCCGCCGGCACCGGAAAGGCCGCCCCGCCCGAGTCGGCGTCGACAGCTCCGCCCGGCGACACCACGGCCAAGCCGGTCGGCCGTACCGCCAGCATCTGGCGCCAGTCGGGCGCCACCGATTTCGTCGGCGGCACGCTGGCCGGCGCCTCGGTGAACAGCCGTGGCGGAATTACCCTCGCGCCGTCGCTCGTTCAGGTCGCCGCGACCAATACGCCCTACGCGTGGAGCCTGGCGACCGGCCCGGCCGGCTCGCAACTGGTGGGCACGGGCGACAACGGGACGATTTATAAGATCGATTCGAGCGGGCATGTGGCCGTCTTCTTCCACACCGGAGCCCTTGAGGTCACGTCGCTGGCGGTGGATGACCATGGGAATTTCTACGCGGGAACCATTCCCGACGGTGTCGTTTACCGAATCGCGCCAGACGGGCACGGGGCGGCGTGGTTCACGGCCCCGGAGAAGTTTATCACCGCGCTCGCATTCGACGGCGCCGGTCACCGCCTGTTCGTGGCGACCGGCGGGGGCACCGGACGTGTCTATGCCGTGCCAGAATCGTTCGCCGGCAGGCCCAAAGCAAAAACGGACTCCTTGCGGAGGGCGTCATGTCCGCCCCCGTCGCTTCGCTCCCGCGCGGACTCCCCGCCGGACGGGCTCGGGTCCTCCCCTTCAGCTAACGCTTCCGGCGTAGGATCGCTGGTTTACCTGAACACGGCCGAAGCGCATATCCTCTCCGTGGCGGTCGACGCGCAGGGCGTTCTTTACGCCGGGACCGCGCCCGACGGTCTCCTCTATCGGGTCGATACCACCGGTAAGGTGGCCGTGTTATACCAGGCCGCGGAGGCCAATCTGACCGGCGTCGCCGTCAACGCGGCCGGCGTCTATGCAGCCTCGGGCCCGCACGGCTCGATTGTGCGGATCGCGCCCGACGGCCGCGCGACAACGGTCTATAGCTCGTCGAGCGACTCGATCGCCGCTCTGGCCGCCGGCTCCGGTCCCGTCTATGCGGTGACCGGAAACAAACTCCTCGCGATCGAGCCCGACGACACCGTCGACACCTTCCTCGGCCCGACCGGCGAGCAGTTCATCTCGCTCAATGCGGATGGGGCGTCGGTGGACGCCGGCACAGCGACCGGAGGATCGGTTTATCGGCTGAACGCCGCGGCGGGACTGCTGACAGGCCAGTTCGAGAGCACGCTGTTCGACGCCGGGAAGACGGCTCGCTGGGGGACGATCGGTTGGCGCTCGGATACGGCGTCGGGGACCGGCGTGACCCTGCAAACTCGGAGCGGCGACGTTTCCCCGGCCGACGATTCCTGGAGCCCCTGGTCCACTCCGATCACCGCGCCGGGTTCGCCGGTTCCATCGCCCCCGGCCCGCTATCTGCAGTATCGAGCCCAGTTGACATCGACCGGGGCGGGGTTCCCGAGGCTCGATTCGGTCGCGGTCTATTACCTCCCGCGCAATGCGGCCCCGACCGTCAAAATCGCCAGTCCGAAGGAGGGCGACATCGTGGCGAAGTCGGCCACGCTGGAGTGGTCGGCCACCGACCCCGACCACGACACGTTGACCTACGACGTCTCCTACTCCGCCGACGGCGGCAAGACCTGGAAACCGATCACCAAGCGCTGGCGCCCGGCGGCGCACACGCCGTCGTCGACCTCGGCACCGGCATCCTCCACGGCATCCGGGTCCGGCGCCTCAGCGAAGCCGTCGCCCGCCGCCGCGCACTCGATCGAGGCCATGCGAGATGATATGAGCGCGCACCCGGAGTTACCGGCAGCGGTGCAGGCGCAGATCCTGGCCCAGGAAAGCGCCCGGCTGGCCGCCTCAGATCCGGCGGCCGACGACAAGGACAAAGATCAGGACAAGGGCGCGTCGAACCTGCGCGAGACGTCGTTTAACTGGGACACGACCGAGGTGCCCGACGGCGCCTACGTGATCCAGGTCATCGCCTCTGACCGCGCCAGCGAGCCGGCCGACCCGCTCTCCGACAGGGCTGTCTCCGGCGTCTTTACGGTTGCCAACGCCGTCCCAACCGTCACCACCAGCGCGCCGACCGTGAATTCCGACCGTACCGTCACCATCCGCGGCGTCGCCGCCAGCACCGCCGACAACATCCAGGCGGTTCAGTACACCGTCGACGCCGGCGATCCTCTCGCCGCTGCCGCCGACAGCGGCCTCTTCGACACGTCGCACGAGCCCTTCACGCTGACAACCACCGCTCTCCCCCCGGGCGACCACAAGATCGACATTACCGTCTTCGACTGGGCCGCCAACACGGCCGTGACCACGGTGAAGGTGACGATTCACTGACATCACGTCGGTTGCGGTGATCTATGCGAGGGCTTCGTGGGGGTTCGAGTAGGGCGCAAGCACCGTTCTCGATTTCAGCAACGCCGTCGTGCGCCCGAAGCGAGCCCGCGCCTTCGATCAAACGCACCGACTAGGGCACTCATCCTAATGACCATCTCCGCGATGCCTCCTCTGTTGTCCTGGGGCGCGGGCTCGCTCCGGGCGCGCATTCACGACCTCGAGATCAAACGCACATCATGCGCCCTTCTCGAGCCCCTACGAATGCGCCGAGTATGCGATCGTGAGCGCCGTGCCGTCGATCAAACGCAATGTAGACGGTATTCACCCTTTGCCGCTCGATTCCGATGTCGTCGTAGGGACGCGACAGAGGGCACGGAGCGAACCCCTGCTCCACCCGTAAACTGACCGACGTGCCCGGCGCCGCGTCCGCGCCCTCGATGACGGCCACGCCAGTCGGTACGACAGGGCGGGAGGACGAGGCGCCGGGCACGGCGGGTGCGTGTGTTGTGGTCGCGGGCGCGCAGTCGGGCTCGACGATGAGCGGGATGTGTTGCGTGGACGGGTCCGCGAGCCCTCTGTAGCGCGCCCCTACATGTCGTCTCGTGATCCATTGAGTGGTCGCAGCCGGTCGACGTATCGTGTCAGTAGCGGGGCGAGTTCACTGGCAATCGTTGGGTTTCCGCTTGTCCGGGCCGGGGTCGAGGAGGCGGCGGGCGATTTCGACGTCCTCGGGGCGGTCGACGTCGGTGCCGATTTCGGGGTAGGGGGTGACGAGAGCGGTCACACGGGCGTCGCCGAGGAGACGCGCGACGGCGGCTTCGAGCATCGGGAGGGACAGGAGCGCGGGCGATAACGTTTGGGCGGCCAGGACGCGCAGGAGGAGGCCTGGACCAAGCATGGCGCCGAGGCGAAGGACGTCCTTGCGGGCGGTGTAGGCCGCGCGAATTCGGTCGGCCTGGCCGACAATGAAGTCCGTACGGAGAAGCATCAGGTTGCCGCCGGTGAACTCGCCCTCACGAACCCTTAACGTGGTGCGCTTCATCGCACCGAACTTCCCGCGATAGCTGGTCATCGGGATGATCGGATAGACGATGTCCGCGTCGCGGTCGAGCGCCGCGTTGAGAAAAGCGTTGACCGCCTCGGTCGTCAGGAAGGGGATGTCCGACGTTGCCACCAGGCATCTCGGGCTGTCGGCAGCGGTCAGTCCGGCGACCATATTGTCGAAGAGGTCGCCTTTCTCGACAACCTTCTCGTACCGGCTGCTCGACGGAACGTTGCCGACCACCCAGATCGACTTGATATCGGAGTCTGACAGGGCGTCGATCACGTAGTCGAGCATCACGCGGTCGCCAAGCGGGACCAGGGCGCGGTTGGGGACCCCGGTCGCGACCTTCATTGCGGGCGTTGCTTCGCCCCCGGCAAGCACAACGGCATTCACGCCGCTGTTATTCCCTTTCCGTTCGCTCATTAACCCTGTCCTTTTACGGGGGCGACAATCCAGGAGGCGCTGTAGCCTCCCACCTGCATCCGGTCGAGAATGCGCCGGGCGCAAGCTTCGCCCGGACACTCGGCAAAGAGGGCCGCGCCGCTTCCACACAGAAGCGGCGGCCCGCCACCCTCCGCCGCGCCGGCTAGCCGGAGGGCGTGCCAGCACGCAGCGACGGCCGGGTCGAGGTCGAGAATCACCGGCTGAAAGTCGTTGTGAAGGTCGGGCCGGGCACCAGACTCGACAGCCGTAAGCCATCGCGCCGTTTCGTCCGTGCCGGTACCGGGGCCCTTGTCGGTACCGTTGCGGGCTGCGTCCAGGGCGGCGTAGGCGGCGGCGGTGTCGACGCCGGCGTCGGGCTTGACAATCACGAGGCGGGTGGCGTAATTCCGCGACAGGTCGCAACCGACTGTTGTGACGACCTCCCCGAGACCCTCGACCAGGGCGGTGCCGCCGGTCAGGAAGAAGGGGATATCGGCTCCGAGCGAGGCTGCCAGGCGTGTGAGCACCTGGTCCGGGATATCCGCCTGATACAACGCCCGAGCCAGGAGGAGCACCGCCGCCGCATCGCTGCTGCCGCCGCCCAGCCCGGCCTTCGCCGGGATGCGCTTGTGCAGCCGGATTTGAATGCGTTCCCGTTCCGGGGCGATCCGCGCGTGGCTGAGCAAGCTCCGAACGGCGCGTACGACCAGGTTGCTGTCGTCGACCGGAACGCCGCCGGCGTAAGGGCCGTCGACAGCGAGGGAGATCCCCGGCGGACCTTCTCCGCGGGTTACCTCCAGGCGGTCGCATAACGACACTGTCTGCATGATCGACCGCAGGTTGTGGTACCCGTCCGGACGCCGTTCGAGGATATTCAGCGTGTAGTTGATTTTCGCGGGTGCGTCGCGTTCCATGTTTACGGCAACTCGTGGTCCTGGCGTCGCAAGTGCTCGAAGACAATCATGCTCAAGTCGATGACGAAGATCGAGACGACGGCGGTGTCCATGAAGATGACCAGCCGGCTCGACGGCAACAGCATCTCCGACCCCCACAACACGAAGGCCAGTCCAAGCAGGACGCCCTTGATCCGCTCCGCCGGCGACCGCGGGGCGCTCAGTTGCAGGCTGATGTATGAGAGGCCGATCAGCATCAGCGGGTAGGCAGCGACCCGCTGGTGGATGGGCGAGAATTGAAAGTGCCTGGTGCTATCCGATAGAAGCATTGCCCCAATTCCTGCCAGCGCGCCGATAAAGAGTATAGCACTGAGCCACCGCAGCGTCTTTACAACCGTGCCACGTGGGTGGTCGCTGTTGTTTATGGTGTCCGAAGCCGATTTGATACCCATCGCGAAATGTCACGTCCTCCACGCCGGTCCCTCCCGCCACAGCGCGGTCAGATGTCAATAGTCCCCATTAATGTAGCAGAATGGAGCGGCCGAACGGGCAATGCGGCGGGAAATTCTTGCGAAGCCTCGCGTCAGACCTGCGAAAGGCATGGACGCGTGGGGCATCCGGACCGGAGCGGGAGGCGCTGCTGCGGGATAGCGCCGGCCGGCCGGCCCTTCAGAATCTGGTTCCGAGCCTCTCGTGTCAAGCCCTCGCTGTGTACTTTTTCGAGTGGATTGCTATACAGGACCAAATCGCATTGACCCCCGTTTGTCGGCTTTGCTATACTGCATGCGACATGCATTTTGAGCGGCAGGGTGCGCAAGCCCGACTGCACATTTTTTCACCCGCGCCGGCCGGGCGCGAGTAAAGGACAGCGATATGGCACAACCGAATGATCTCTTTGGCTCACTGCAAACCTTCCCGTTTGGCGACGGGAAGAGTGGGCGCTACTACTCGCTCCCTCATCTCGAGGCATCCGGGGTGGGGCCGATTTCGAAACTACCCGTTAGCATCCGCATCGTGCTCGAATCCGTCCTCCGCAATGTGGACGGCAGGCGAGTAACCGAGGACAACGTCCGCGCGCTGGCGAACTGGCTGCCTAACGCCGAGCGCAGCGAAGAAATTCCATTTGTCGTTGCGCGTATTGTTCTCCAGGATTTCACCGGCGTTCCGCTGCTCGTGGACCTGGCCGCGATGCGCACCGCGGTTGCCGGGCTGGGCCGAGATCCCGCGATCATCGAGCCTCTCGTACCGGTCGATCTCGTCATCGACCACTCGGTCCAGGTCGACTTCGCGGAGGTCGGTAACGCGCTGCAGCTCAATATGGAGATGGAGTTCCAGCGAAACGAGGCCCGGTATCGATTCCTCAAGTGGGGCATGCAGGCCTTCAACGGCTTCAGCGTCGTTCCTCCCGGAATCGGGATCGTGCATCAGGTTAACCTGGAGTACCTCGCGAAAGGAGTGCTGAGCAAGGACGGCGTCTATTACCCGGACACCCTTGTCGGCACGGACTCGCACACCACGATGATCAACGGGCTGGGGATCGTGGGCTGGGGTGTTGGCGGGATTGAGGCGGAGGCGGGCATGCTCGGGCAGCCGGTGTACTTCCTCACCCCGGACGTCGTCGGTGTACACCTGGCCGGCTCGCTCCGGCCGGGGGTTACCGCGACCGACCTCGTGCTGCACGTGACCGAGATGCTGCGCAAAGCGCGCGTTGTCGGCAAGTTCGTCGAGTTCCACGGGGCCGGCGCGGCGTCGCTCTCCCTGACCGACCGCGCGACACTGGGCAATATGGCCCCGGAATACGGCGCGACAATGGGATTCTTCCCGGTGGATGAGGAGAGCTGCCGCTATCTGGCCGCAACCGGGCGGACGGACGATCAGGTGGATGCCTTCCGACAGTACTTTAAGGCCCAGGGCCTGTTTGGCATGCCCGGCCGCGGTGAGATCGAGTACAGCACGCTGATCGACCTCGACCTGGCCGAAATCGAGCCGGCGGTGGCCGGACCGAAGCGGCCGCAGGACCGGATCACTTTGCCGAATGTTAAGCCAAAGTTCCTGGAGCTGCTTCACAAGCCGGCGGCCGAAAATGGTTACGGCAAGGGCCTCCCCGCGGATAACCGGAAGCTCGCGGCAACGGGCACCGCGAATGGCGCCTCCGCGGCGGGCGACAAGCTTCAGCACGGCGATGTGGTTATCGCCGCGATCACGTCGTGCACGAATACGTCGAACCCGAGCGTCATGCTGGCCGCGGGTCTCGTGGCGAAGAAGGCGGTCGAGAAGGGCCTGCACGTCCCACGGGCCGTCAAGACCTCGCTGGCGCCAGGCTCGCGTGTCGTCACGGAATACCTGACAAAGACAGGTCTGCAGCCCTATCTGGACGAATTGGGCTTCCAGGTGGTAGGCTACGGCTGCACGACCTGTATCGGGAACTCCGGACCGCTCGATTCGAAGATCGAGGAGGAGGTCACGGGGCACGACCTTGTTGTGGCGAGTGTTCTGTCCGGCAACCGCAACTTCGAGGCACGCGTGCACCAGAACGTGAAGGCCAACTTCCTGATGAGCCCGCCGCTTGTTGTCGCGTTTGCACTGGCGGGGCGGGTCGATATCGACCTGACTACCGATCCGCTCGGCGCAACGCCGTCGGGCGACGCGGTTTATTTGAAGGACATCTGGCCGAGCGTCGAGGAGATCGGGGCCCTTCTCGAATCGGCGAACGATCCGGAGACTTACCGGCGCCTGTACCGTGACTTCGCCAATCAAAACCCACTCTGGGCGGATATACCAAGCAGCACCGGCCAGGTATACGAATGGGATTCCACGTCCACATACATTCAAAACCCGCCATATTTTGAGGATTTCAGCATGGAGGCGGGGACGGCCGCGGATTTGCGCCAGGCACGGCCGCTTGCGATCTTCGGCGATTCAGTGACCACGGATCACATCAGCCCCGCCGGTGCGATCAAGCCGTCGTCGCCGGCCGGTGTTTATCTGCGGGAGCACGGCGTCGAGGTGACGGACTTCAACAGCTACGGATCGAGGCGCGGCAACGATCGCGTGATGATGCGGGGGACATTCGCCAATGTGCGGATCAAGAATCTCATGGTTTCCGGTGTCGAGGGCGGCGTGACGGTCTACCATCCCGGCGGTAATTCGATGAGCATTTACGATGCGTCGATCAAGTACCAGGCGTCGGGAGTCCCGCTCATTATATTCGCCGGCGCGGAATATGGCACCGGCAGTTCGCGCGACTGGGCCGCGAAAGGGACGCGGCTGCTCGGGGTGAAGGCGGTGGTCGCGCAGAGCTTCGAGCGAATTCACCGCAGCAATCTGGTGGGCATGGGGGTTCTCCCTTGCCAGTTCAAAGAAGGCGATAGCGCGCAGTCGCTTGGCCTGGTCGGCGACGAGATGTTCGATCTCATTGGCCTGGAAACGGGGATCTCTCCGCGGCAGGACCTTTCCCTGGTGATCCACCGGCCGAACGGCGAGACCGTGGCGACCCCGGTAACGCTCCGGATAGACACGCCAATTGAGGTGGAATACTACCTGCATGGTGGTATACTTTTATATGTGCTGCGACAGTTATTGGCCGCGTAGCCCATTTATCGGTGATAGGGTGGGGGTGTATTGCCCTCGCCCTATTGGCGTTGTCCGCACGGAATATAATCGAAATTCGGCGCTGCCCGGTGCTGCCTGCATTACGTCGAATTGGGTGGATAGCGATTGGTAGAACAACCCGGAGGTGACTGATATGCCTCGCTTCGACCTTAACGGGAATCCAATGCCGGACGACCCGTCCGCGGTGCCCTCTGCAAGTTCCACCACCACTGCGACGCCGCAACCCGAGCAACCGTACGTCCCGTATGAACCGATCATACAGCCCGCACCCGTGTCCGAAGCGCCGCCGCAGGCTGCTCCGGTGCCCTCGCCTCCGATAGCGCCTGCCCCCTCGCCTCCACTGGCGCCGGTGTCCGCGCGGCTGATCGCGCCCGTGTCCGGCCGTTCGCTTGCGGATGCGGTTGAGACAGAGGACCCTGACGGGGCGATCGCCCCTGTTCGTCGGCCAAACCCACCATCGTCCAGTTTGCCGGGAGCGGTCCCCATGCGACCGTCGGGTTCCACTCCCAGTTCGCAGCGTTCGGCCCCCTCCGGCAGGACCCTGGCTGACGGGCTGCACTCTATGCCCTCGGGCACATCGCGAGCCTCGTCGAGTGGGAGGGCGCTGGAGACATCGAACAGGTCGGACAAATCGGACAGGTCGGACAGGTCGGACAAATCGGACAGGTCGGACAGGTCGGACACAAAGGGCGCGGACACGTCCGCCAAGCCGACCGTGAAGCCTGTCGAGGAGCCGGCAAAAGCCCCGGAGAAGCCGGACCGCGTGCTTTCGCCGATCGTGCCGATTATCGGCATTGTCGCGGTCGCCGCCGTCTTGATTTTGATCAGCTTTGGCCTGGCGCTCAACCCACCGCCGGTACCGTCTCCGGACTCCTACATGGTTTACACGTCGGATGACCGGGTATTCTCGGTCAACGAACCTGTGGGTGGCAATTGGAGTATGTCGACGTCGACGGGGATTTCGGACCCGTCCGACGGGCTTGGCCGGACCGAAACGGTTCAGTTCAAGAGTGGAACCGCAATGATAATAATCACACAGGGCACGGTTACTCCTACAGATTCAAGGGGGAAGCAATCGAAGGGCGCCTCCGACGTGCTTAATCATGTGTTCGACCAAAACTTGCATCGGGCCCAGGATCGGGTCAGCAATTTCAGGAAGAGCCAGAAGATCACTATCGACACCGACGGATTTGGGGAAGGGCTCAGCGTACAGTATTTTGGCGACGGCCCGAAGTTTGGGGTGGGCGGCGCGATCAAAGGATACTATGTGGCGCTGGTATCGTCGAACAAGGCGATCGTAGTGATATGCGAGTGCCGGTCGACTGACTGGCAAATCCTTGGCGGCGTGTTCAGAGGCATACTCGCCACTTTCAAAGACGTTGGACACCAGGCGGCGCCCTCCTCGGCCGGCAATTCCGCGGCGCCCGCGGAGACACCGGCCAACACGGTTCCGGACGGAACGTTCTAGCGAGGCTCCGCCTCAGACCGACGAGCTTTATGGACACATGGACACATGGACGCGATGGACGCGATGGACGCGATGGACAACGAAGAAGACAGGCACGGAGGCCTGTCCCACGATAGGAACTATCCACTTGTCGCAAACTTGACTCACGGACAACAAGTTCCGAGACTCAAGTGATCTAGCCGGATTCGAAAATGGACAGGCAGGGTGTCGGGCGCGCGATGCGTCTCGGATAGAGCGGGTTCGCGAGACGTCCTTTCTGAGATGGGGGACGTCTCGCGAACGTGTTTTTGGGCGGATCTACGACATGGCCGCGGCAGTCCCACTCTTCCATGCCGGACGGGCGGATTCATATGTCGTGATTTCGTGTTCATGCTGTAGCGTGAGACCAATATCGTCCAGTCCGTTCAAAAGCAGGTGCCGCCGGAACGCGTCCACTTCGAACGAAACGGAAAATCCGTCCGAACCCGAGATCGACTCCGCTTCAAGATCGACGGTAACAACGTATCCGGGATGCCTCTGCGCTCGGCCGATCAGGTCTTCGACCACCGATTCCGGAAGTGTGATCGGAAGTATCCCGTTCTTGAAGCAGTTGTTGTAAAAGATGTCCGCGTACGATGGCGCGATCAACGCGCGAAACCCGTAATCAAGCAACGCCCACGGGGCATGCTCTCGCGAAGAGCCGCATCCGAAGTTCTTCCCGGCCACAAGGACCGATGCGCCGCGCAGGTCCGGACTGTTGAGCTCGAAGTCCGGGTTCGGCGTGTTACCGTCGTCCTTGTAGCGCCAGTCGAAGAACAAAAACTGGCCGAACCCCGTCCGCTCGATCCTTTTCAGGAACTGCTTGGGGATGATCTGGTCGGTATCGACATTTGCGCGGTCGAGCGGCGCGGCGATTCCTGTGAGTTTTACAAATGGTTCCATATTTAACCGTTCCTCGCTAATATGTATCGAACTTAACGTTACTCTGACTGTTCCAGAAGTGACCTGACTGTTAAAATCACTACCTCGACCGTTTCTTGCTCGACGTCAGTGGCGAATTGACCGTGTGCATGTTACTTCCAGTCTCGGATGTCCACCAGGTGCCCCGCGATGGCGGCGGCGGCGGCCATCTGCGGGCTGACCAGGTGTGTGCGTCCCCCCTTGCCCTGACGGCCCTCGAAGTTGCGGTTCGAGGTCGACGCGCACCGCTGGCCGGGAAGCAGAATGTCCGGGTTCATCCCCAGACACATCGAGCAGCCGGCCTCGCGCCAGTCGAAACCGGCCTCCTTGAAGATAATGTCGAGCCCCTCCGCCTCGGCCTGCACCTTGACCGGCGCCGAGCCCGGGACGACCATCGCGTGCAGGCGGCTGTTGACCTTGCGGCCCTTCGCAATCGCGGCCGCCGCCCGCAGGTCCTCGATTCGGCCGTTCGTACAGGAGCCGATGAAGACCTTGTCGAGCAGAAGTTCCTGCATCGGTGTCCGCGCCGTCAGTCCCATGTACTCGAGGGCTCGCTCGGCGGCCCGGCGGTCCGAGTCGGACTCGAAATCGTCCGGTGACGGCACCGAAGCCGTGATCGGGACCACCATGCCGGGGCTGGTTCCCCAGGAGACGAACGGAGCGATGGCGCTCCCGTCGAGTTCCACCAGTGTGTCGTAAGTGGCGCCGGGATCCGACGGCAGTTCCTGCCAGGCTGCAAGCGCCGTATCCCAGTCCGTTCCCTGCGGCGCGAAAGTCCGTCCCTTGACGTACTCGAAGGTCTTTTCATCCGGCGCGATCATTCCGGCGCGAGCCCCGGCCTCAATGCTCATGTTGCAGATCGTCATGCGGCCTTCCATCGAGAGCGCCCGGATCACCTCACCGGTGTATTCCACGGCGTATCCCGTGGCGCCGTCGGTGCCGATCTTGCCGATGATAGCCAGGATGACATCCTTGGCCGTGACTCCCGCGCCGAGCTTCCCGTTGACGCGGATCTCCATGGTTTTCGGCCGCGACTGCTGGAGGCACTGAGTGGCGAGCACGTGCTCGACCTCGCTGGTGCCGATGCCGAACGCAAGCGATCCGAAGGCCCCGTGCGTGCTCGTGTGGCTGTCGCCGCAGACAATGGTCATGCCGGGCTGAGTGAGGCCCAGTTCCGGCCCGATGACGTGGACGATGCCCTGCCGGCGGTCGTGGATATCGTAGAGAGTAACGCCGAACTCGGCGCAGTTGGCCGCGAGTGTCTCGATCTGCTTCTTCGAGATCGCGTCGGCAATTGGCAGGGACCGGTCGGTGGTAGGGACGTTGTGGTCCATCGTCGCCACCGTTAACTCGGGCCGCCGCACCTTGCGTCCGGTGAGTCGCAGCCCCTCGAACGCCTGGGGCGAGGTGACTTCGTGCACCAGGTGCAGGTCGATATAGATCAGGGCCGGCTGCCCTGCTTCCTCGCGCACCACATGCGCGTCCCAGAGCTTCTCAAACATGGTCTTCGGCATGGTCATCTCTCCTTTTGGGCGAAAACGCTATTATTATGCAACAAACCGATCATGTTGTCCAATATATTCTTCCGGTATAATTGATATGTATTGAGACCTGATCATGCTGGGAGGATGGGCACGTGCGCGTCGAGTACGAGCAAATGGAAGATGACCTACGGGCTTTGGTGCTAGGCCTTTGTGCTCACACTCCAACGCGGAGATCATTGTGCCTTGTGGGTCTTGTGATGCTGGGTGTCGCGTTTGGTCTATTAGCTTTATTGCCTGAGGATGCGATCAGCATCGGCCCGTTCGGGCGCGACGACATCGTGATCGTTATCGTGGTGCTCTTTGGGATCTTGGTGTGTTACTTATCCGGTCCTTTCAGCGAACTCGCCCGGTACTCACGAAATCCTGCGTACGTCGGCCATCGAGCGGTGGAACTGAGCATAGAGAGTCTCGTATATCGCGTGACGCTCGTCGCGTACACATTCGACTGGTCGCGAGTAACCGCGATAGCTCGGCTTACCAACGTGTACTTAATAACAATCTCCGATTTCCCAACCAGTATCGTTGTCCCTCTACGAGCGTTTCTGACCCCCGGTGAAGCCGACCGCTTCTTCGAGACTGCTCGACGCTACTGGAAGGGTGAGCCTGATCCCGACGCGGCGGCCTCGTGGCCGCCGCCACCGACGGCGTCCCACCTGGACTGAGATGGAGGATAGGCTGGTGCGCGTCGAGTACAAGCAGAAGGACGAAGATCTACGGCTCTTGGAGGACGCGGCTTTGCGACGGCAATTACCGAAATCGATGGCGGGTGCGGCAGTATTTGGGGTTGTAATCTCGTTGTTAGCCGTGATGACACCAAGGACCTTTTCTCGCGTAGACAGCGGCGGAATTGTCGAGCGGGTAATCCTTGTGGCTCTTCTAACAATTGGAAGATTTGCCTTTGGAGTTTCTGATATTCGTACCGGCGTCCGGCAGCGCTTCTCGAATAATCCCCTTTATAAGGGGCCACGCGTCGTTATCGTTAGTCGGGAAAGGCTGTCATATCGCGTCTCGCTCATGGACAGCGCCTTTGCGTGGTCAGAAGTGGAATCCATTGATTGGTTTCCTACTGTGTGCCTGGTCAAGGTCGCCGATTTTCCGACATACGTCGTGATCCCGCATCGCGCATTCGCGACTCTCAACGAAGCAAGTCGCTTCTTCGAGACGGCACGCCGGTACTGGAAGGGCGAGCCCGATCAGGCCGAGGCGGATTGGCCTCCGCCTCCCATTGCCAATTCCCGCCAGGATTGAGGTAAACCGTGGAACTTCGCCATCTGCGCTATTTTGTCGTCGTTGCCGAGGAACTGCACTTCGGCCGGGCGGCCGAGCGGCTGTCGATCTCGCAGCCGCCGCTGAGCCAGCAGATACAGCAGCTTGAGCGGGAGCTGAAGGTTTCGTTGTTTCACCGGACCAGCCGGCAGGTGGAATTGACCGAGGCTGGACGTGTGCTGTTCGATGAGGCCCGCGGAATTCTGACAGCCGTCGACCAGGCGACGTTTGATGCGCAGCGGGCCGCGCGGGGGGAGCTCGGAAGGATTGGAATCGGCTTTGTGGCGTCGGCCACCTACGACGTACTTCCGGATATCCTGCGTCGATTTCGCACGGAGTATCCGGAGATCATTCTCGAACTGTTCGAGATGCACGCGGCGCAGCAGGGCCTGGCGCTGCGTGAGCGCCGGATCGATGTCGCGCTTGCCAGGCCGCTCCTGACGGATGACGATCTCGACATCGAAGTAGTCGTTACCGAGGACCTGGTCGCCGCCGTCGCCGAGTCACACCCTCTCGCGGCTTCGTCGTCGGTCTCTCTCGGGGATCTCGCTGCGGAACCGTTTGTCCTCTATCCGAGGGAGCCCAAGCCGAGCTATGCCGATTTCGTCTTCCGCATCTGCGAGTCGGCCGGTTTTACGCCACGTGTGACGCAGGAGACGCAGCAGATGCAGACCGCCCTGAGCCTGGTTTCGGCCGGTCTCGGAGTGACGGTCGTGCCCGCGTCGGTGCAGAACTTGCGTCGCATCGGGGTCGCATACCGAACCTTCGACGCGCCGGCGCCGACCACTCAGCTCTGCGCCGCCAGCCGGCGCGGCGACCGGTCTCCCCTTCTCGCCAACTTCCTGCGGATCGTGCGTGCGGACTCGCGGTCGGACAAATCTGCCGCGACAATCCCCGTGAATCCGTAGTTGTCGTGAAAGACACCAGAAACTCCCTTTCCGGTTTCCACCACCTTCTTCGAGTATCACACTACAATCACACCGTGCTGACCTACAGCAGGTATAATCGAGGAAGAGGAGAACGTCTATGGCACACCCGGAGTACGGGTCGGAAGACATTGTCAAACGTGGCGAATGGATTTACCAACAGAAAATACGCACCCCCGACGTCGTCCGCGAGTACGCCGGCAAGTACCTCGCCATCGACGTCGAATCCGGGGACTATGAGATCGCCGAAGACGAGTTGGCCGCCTCCGATCGGACGATTGAGAAGCATCCGGGCGCGGCTGTCTACGTGCTTCGAATAGGACATTCCGGTGTTGCAAAGCTGGGTTTTCGATCATGACCCAGGTTATTGGAATCGTGACCGCGGATAGGGAAGCCGTGATCGATGTGCGAGTGCTCGGCCCGATCGGCGTCGAAGCAACTGTCGACTCCTCTTCTGGGAATGTCCATGCTTTACGGCTGCGATCTAAGAATGACCGTTGTTGACGGAGGCAATGTGGTCGTGGAAGCAATTGCGCCGTGACGTTGTAGCTTATGCCTACCACCCAAAAACTCCTGGACCCGGATTTCGTCAAGAAGATCGAGGCGCTTAACCTCGTCACCAAGCGTGCATTCCTCGGACAGGCCAAGGGCGACCGCCGGTCGAGGAAGCGGGGCACGTCGATCGAGTTCGCCGACTATCGCGAGTATACGATGGGCGACGACCTGCGGTATGTCGACTGGCGGGCGTATGCTCGCCTCGACAAGCTTTTCCTGAAGCTCTTTATCGAGGAAGAAGACCTCAATTTGCATCTTCTCCTCGATTCCAGTCGGAGCATGGACTATGGGGAGCCGATGACAAAGGCCGACTACGCACGCCGCCTGGCCGCCGCACTCGGGTACATAGCCTTGAGCGAGCACGACCGCGTCGTGGTGGCTCCCTTCAAGACGGCACTCGGCGAGATCATGCCGCCCCAGCGTGGCAAGCCCGGCATCATCCCCTTTTTTCGCTACCTCGAGGAGAAGATACCGGCCAGCGGCGGAACAAACATGGGCGACGCGCTCTCCCGCTATGCGGCGCAGGTGAAGACGCCCGGTATTGCGGTGGTCATGTCCGACTTCTTCGACGAGAGCCATATGCGTGGCATCAAGGCCCTGCTTTCCCGAAAAATGCAGGTCTTCCTCGTGCATATCTTTGCCCCGGAGGAGCTGAAGCCGACGCTCACCGGCGATCTCAAGCTGGTCGACTCGGAGACGGACGAGACATGTGACGTCTCGGTCTCGCCGCATCTGATGGCCCAGTACGATGCGCAGCTCAAGGCATTTATCTCCGGCCTGCATCAAACCGCGTCGAGATACGGCATGGACTACCTGCAGACGTCGACCGACGTACCCGTCGAGACGATCGTCCTCCAATCGATGCGGCGAATGTCCCTTGTCAAGTGACCGCTTTCGAGTCTGCTCAACGGAATGCCGGAATGACGACTTCGCGGATTGTTGACTGTCATATCGCTTGCTTTCATATCGTCAATGTGATATAATTTTGGCGGAATTGTATCAACGCAACTTAACATGCCACGTGTCCGGCGTCGAATTTGTATTGAACCAGACTTGGAATTAAATCATGGGCAATCCAACGACTATTCGGCGCCGTGCGGTGTTTGCGCATCTGCACCAGGGCACAACCAGTTCGCGTACATCTCCCGGCCTGACGTCCAAGGCGAACCGCATCGAAGAATTGTTGACGATGGCGTATGGAGATCGTGTCTGGTCGGCCGACATGTATATTTCCGACCTGGTGGGGGCGCTTCTTGCGACGATCCTCTCGCAGAACACAAGTGACGTAAACTCCGGGCGGGCGTATGCGAGCTTGAAGGCTGCCTTTCCGGGCGGATGGGATGACGTGCGGCGTGCACCGGTGGATGCGGTCGCGGAGGCGATCCGCGTCGGCGGCCTGGCGAATGTCAAGGCGCCGCGCTTGCAGACGGTCCTTCAGTCCATCTATGAACGCTTCGGGGCGACCGATCTGGAAGGCATTCGAGCGTGGGATGATGCGAGTATTCGGCAGTTGCTGCTTTCCTTGCCCGGTGTCGGCGAAAAGACGGCTGCTTGCCTGCTGATGTTCAACCTTGGCCGCGCGGCGCTGCCGGTCGACACGCACGTTCATCGAGTAGCGCGGAGGCTCGGCCTGATTGGGCACAAGGTGAGTGCATCGCGGGCTCATGGCGAACTGCGAGTGCTGCTGCATGAGCGATCGTTGTATTCGTTTCATGTACACATGATCGAGCATGGCCGCCGGATCTGCCACGCTCGGACGCCGATCTGTGCGGCTTGCCCTCTTGCCACGGAATGTGACTGGTACCTGAACCGCGGTCAGACGGCGTGAGTGCTTCGGTTGAATGGTTTGTGTAGACCAGGAAGAATTGGACGGATGAGCAATTCTCTTTCATTGACCGACGACGGCATGTGCTTCGGATGCGGAGAGCATAACCCGATCGGACTGCGATTAACGTTTGGCTGGGATGGCGACCTGTACTATACGCGATACACCCCGGAGCGGTTACACCAGGGATGGGCTGGCCGCACACATGGAGGAATCCTTGCGCTCGTGCTCGACGAAGTGCTTTCGCGGGCGGTTCTGGAGCGTTACGGTCTGGATTGGGTGACCGTTGAGTTAACCACCCGCCTGGTGCGTCCGGCTCCGGTTGGACGTTGTTTGCGTATTCATGGCCGGGTTGGCTCGGTGCGCAGCCGCCTGATTACGGCCGAAGGTGAAGTGCTGGACGAAGAAACTGGTCGTATTATTGCGTCCGGTACCGCGAAACTCATGCGGGCGAAGTAATTGGCGTGCAACAAGGCCGGCGCCACCGGTCATCGAGGAGGATAAACCGTGCCTGAAGAGAATCCTGAAGAGACTATTGAAGAAGCCGGACTGGTGACACCGATGCAGGAGGCGGCCGCACGCGAGGCGAGTTTGCCGGAAGACCCTGACGAGGCCGAGGCTGTGCGCAGTCAAGACGAGGCTAATGTGCTTGTCGACGACCTCGACGCCTACGCGGCTGAGGTCGATCCGGACAACCTCGAGCAAGCGGAGGCCGAGTTACGGGAGTGGAAGGTACCCACCGATCCGCTTGACACGGCAACCGATATTCCGCCGGGCACGCCGCTGGTTTCGGTCTTTACGGCTATGACTGAGGCAGAAGCTAACATTATCAGGGGAGTGCTGCAAGCGTCGGGTATTCCGGCGAGTCTCAAGGAAGTCGGCGTGTCGTCTTTCTACGCCGGCGCAATGGCGTTTGGCGAAGCAGCGTGCGCCTATGTTCTCGTGCCGGAGCCTCTTGCTGACGCTGCTCGAGCGGCAATCACAGACGCGTCTTCCGGAGATTCGTGACCGGAAGGCCGGCGTTAATCGATTTAGGGTATACCTTAATCACTTCCGCCAACCTCCCGAAAGGGGTATCGTTTATGATGCGAAAATATGTTTTGTCGATCGACGTATCTGGGATATGCCGGCTTTGGCCCGCATATCTGGTTGTAGCGGCATTCGTTCAAACCTCGGCGTCCGCGCAGTCGATCAACATCCTCCGTCCGGTGGCGAATTCTATCGTCCGTGAGCAGGTGCCGATTAAGGTGTCGCCCCGTGACGTGCCGCCGGATGGATACGTTACCATTGGCATTGACAATGACGTGGTTGTCGCGCATGTTCTTCCAGAGGTCGGTAAGCCAATTTTCATCTGGGACACCAAGGCGCCCTATGTCACCGCCGACGATCCGACCACCAAGAAATACGTCAGCGATGGCAGCCACCAGTTGACCGTAACGATTTACGGCGCTGGGAGCAAGCTTGTCGGCACCTCCACCGTTCCAGTTCGTGTTGCTAATAAGATAGCGCTGGGGACGCAAGGAGTCTGGCTCAATTACAAGTGGAAGCTTGATGAGGACCTCCGGTACCATCGCAGTGTCACCGTTACCCAGGTCGTTGCCGGGGGCGGTGGTAATGGCGGCTCATCGGATACCCAGGCTGCGGCCGCTCCCGTGCAGCAGGCACCCGTTCAAGCGGCGCCCTTTCAGCCGGGAATGGGAGCGCATTATGTGTACGGACGGGACGGCCAGCCGCTTATGGGGCCGAACGGAATGCCACTAACAATTCCAGGTCCGTCGTTCGGTTCGTCGCCTCAACCGTCGGCTTTGATGTTTTCTCAACCGTCCTCACCAGCTCAGGCAGCCGCTCCGGTATATAACTCGGGCGGCGACCAGATCCTGCAGTCTGCCGATGTTTCGTACGATCGCACCGTAAACGACGACACCAGCGGAGTCTATCTCATCCGAGATCAGGTCCGTAACGACGGCTATGTCTGCGGTTCAGACGGAACGCCTCATACGGTTCAGTCCGTATTCAACATCAAGGGGAAGTATCGCACAGTGTTTGCGTCCGGCGAAGTGATCAGCACGATGCCGCCGCTTGGACCGGGCGACCACTTCGCATTTCCGATCCCCGAATTGCCTGGGCGACGCGTGAATGTCGGCGATTCCTGGCGGGTCCCCATGCGGGTATCCCTTGACTGGGCATCCTCCGATCCGATGATTGTGAGCGGAGAGGCCCGCCTTGAAGATTTCGAGTGGCAGAACGGTTATCCCACGGCCAAGATTCGCGAGACCTACAGCGGGCCGGCGAGGTTCCCGAACTCTTCCGGTGCGAAGTTCGCCGGTGCGCCGGTCGATAATGTGACCGTCACTCAAATCCTGTATTTCGCTTACAATTCCGGCCGCCTCGTGCGATCTGAACAGAACGCGGATATGACAGTGGAACTGACGGGACCGCAGCAGTCGAACCTCAATCCGTTTTCCGGATCTCAGGGCGACGAGAGTGGTGGCCAGGGTGGCTTCCCCTTCGGAGCCCCCGGTATGAGTGGCGGGTCGACCGATTCCGGTGGGCCAACTACTCCGATGCACCTCAAGGTTTCCGAGACAACGGACCTGATTCCCGGCGAGGGCGAATAACCCGGGGGTAGCTTGGGGTTGACGCATGGCCCTCAGGTTGAGCACTGGCTTCGATGGGGCCGATGATCGCGGTATCGATATCGATGAGCGCAAGGCCGACCTCAGCGAGCATCTTGCCGAGTTGCGGACTCGGATCATACGCGCCTGCCTGTACGCCGTTGCCGGCATGGCGGTAACATGGCTGTTCTTCAGCCCGATATACCAGATTCTTGTGTCGCCGATCGAAAGCGCTCTCAAGCACAACCCGCGAGCGGGCGAGCTTGTTATTACGAACTTTGCGGACGCCTTTCTGCTGAAGATTCAGATCAGTGCCTTCGGCGGTCTGCTTCTAGCCGTACCGTTTGCCGGACTTGAATTGTGGGGGTTTGTCGCTCCGGGATTGACACGAGCTGAACGCCACGGCGTTCGGCTCGTGGCGCCTTTCACCATCCTGCTGTTTGTGACAGGAGTGATATGCGCGTTTCTAGTGATGCCACTGGCGGTTCGGTGGTTTTTGAGCTACCTTGCCGACATCCCGGGCGCCGTGCTGCTCCAGAACCCGCTCATCTTCATCGTGTTCTCGATGAAGATGATGCTCGCCTTCGGTCTCGTTTTTCAGCTTCCTGTCGTGCTCGTGTTTCTTGGAAAAGTTGGCCTGATTACGTCGGACGCGATGATTCGCTACTGGCGGCAGATCACGGTCGGCCTCTTCACCGGCGCGATGATCGTGGCGCCATCCAACGATCCGGCCACCATGCTCGTCCTCGCTATTCCGCTCACGCTTTTATTCCTGCTCAGTATCTCGTTTGTGAAAATGGTCGAGCCGAAAGGTCAGAGTAAATTAGGAAATAGTGAATAGAGAATTGGCGTTAATGGCTGTGCATTACGTTCGAGGACTCCTTGCGGAGGGCGTAATGTCCACCCTCGTCGCTTCGCTCCGGCGCGGACTCTTCAGACTATTTCCTGTTTTCTTCCTCCGGAAGCGTGAGGATCTCGACGCCGCCGGCGGTGATCGCGACGGTGTGCTCGAAGTGCGCGGAAAGAGACCCGTCGGCAACGATAATGGCCCATGTGTCTCCGGCGCGGTGGACAACGGTCGGCTTGCCGATCATCACCATCGGCTCGATACAGAACGTCATGCCGGGCCGGAGTCGTATCCCCGTGCCGGGGCGCCCGTAGCACGGCACGCTCGGTTCCTCGTGCGGGGTTCGGCCGATCCCGTGGCCGGTGCAGGAGCGAATCACGTTGTAGCGCGCACGCTCGACGTGGCGCTGCATGGCGGAGCTGACATCGCCCATCGTATTACCAGCCCGGGCCTTGGCAATGGCTTTGTAGAGGGCTTCACGGGTCACCATGATCAGGTTTCTAGCCGACGACGAAACCTCACCCACAGGCACGGTAATCGCCGAGTCCGCGACCCAGCCGTCTACGGAGGCATCGAGGTCCAGGCTCACGACATCGCCGGTGCGCAGTATCCTCTTTTCGCTGGGGACAGTGTGCAGGATCTCCTCGTTGACGGAGATGCAGGACACGCGCGGGTACGGAACATCGCTGAACGACGGTTGGTAGCCAAGAAGTGTCGGCCTTGCGCCGCGCGCCTTGAGGGTTTCGTGGGCGACGTCGTCCAGGTGCGCTGTCGTGGTTTCGTCGGGCACAATGGCCTCGCGCATCGCGGCGAGAGCGGCAGCGACCGCTTTGCCGGCTTCGCGCATGGCCTCGATTTCAGCGGCGGTTTTATACGTTATCATGGTATTCCAGTTCGGGATGAATTCCACGCCTCAACCATCAATGGTCGGAGAGGATGGGCGCCGTAATACAAGGGAATTTCGTGGCGTGTTTGTCTCTGTGGCGGCCCGATGCGTCAGATATCGGCCTCGAAAAGCACCCACCGGCCGAGGACATAGAGGTAAGCGGCCAGGCCAACTCCCGCGGCCACTCCACATAAAATGGCCAGCCACTTCATAACCAGAGTTATTGCGGAGGTTCGTGCGGCTTGCGCGAACGGACCGGCTTTCGTCATTACCCGTTCGCCGCGGTAGATCACCGACGTCCGCGTTAGCTCCCATGTCTCGACGAATGCTTGCTCGCCCGGTGCGCCGGTGTCCGGTTCGCCGGCCGTGGTCGCGTCCGGGGTCTCGACGGGGATATTGTATGGCTTACCATTCGGCGGGACGATCAGGAAGTAATAGCCGCCATCCCGTCGACGCAGCGCAGCGGTTACCTCCTGGTACTGGCATGGAGCATCCGGGTTGGCGGTGGAGCCGGCCGTCAGGGGGACATTGGCGCAGTCGAGAGTATATCGCTTGACCGTACCGCGGTAGATTGTGTCGACCGGCCGATACGCCTGGTAGACGATAAACGCAACGAGAGCGACCAGAAGGGAGTAGGCAAGCAAACGGGACGGCTGAGGGAACGGCGGCGCAGGAGGCAGTTCCTGGGGAAGAGGTTCCACAGCGGAGGATACCGGTGGTGGGGCAGGGGCCGGCTCTGCTTCGGCGACGGCAGAGCGCTTTGGAGGCCCCGACGAGACTACCTCCAACTCCGATGTCGTTGCAAGCGGATTCCGATATCCGCATTTCTTGCAACGAACCGCC
Organism: Capsulimonadaceae bacterium; assembly: GCA_052139635.1. Lineage (GTDB taxonomy): Bacteria > Armatimonadota > Armatimonadia > Armatimonadales > Capsulimonadaceae > JBKQWH01. The sequence continues at coordinate 22,933 of JBKQWH010000219.1, read as the reverse complement.
CAGATACTACTTACCTGCCCACATTGGCCACAAGTCCAAGAGGCGCCGTCTTCCGAAGTCATATAATATTATTATGCCAAACTGCACAGTAAATTGCGCGTGACAAGGGAAAAACTCAGACCATATCTCCCTTATTCCTGTGTAGGTCAGGGAAGATATTCGCCGGTGAAGGGCGGAAGTCCTCCATACCGCGGCCAGTGGAGAGTGGTTAGCGGTTGGTGAACAGACACCATCCATCAGCTATTAACCAGCGCACCTGCGGTACAATGCGGGCAACACGAAAACTGGGGAGCGGACCAATGGGCCGGGATTTCATCGAACTACTCCGCCGAATTGTCGGGCCGGAGGCGATTCTCACCGGAAGGGGAGAGCGAACCACGTACGAGCGGGATGCGTACCCGCTCGAAAGGGCATTGCCGATGGCGACCGTCCTCCCCGGTTCGACGGAGGAAGTTGCCGCGATTGTCCGCGAGTGCGCCGCGGCGGGCGTACCATTTTCTCCTCGCGGCGCCGGAACAGGTCTGGCCGGCGGAACCCTTTGTCCGGACGGGATTCTGATCGGGCTGGCACGCATGAACCGCATCCTGGAGATCGATCTGCGCAACCGGCGGATTCGAGCACAGGCCGGGGCGGTCAATATCGGGCTGACTCGTGTGGTGGCGCCGGACGGATATCTATTCGCCCCTGATCCCTCGTCGCAGGGAGCGAGCACCGTTGGTGGGAATATCGCCAACAACGCCGGCGGGCCGCACACACTCAAGTACGGAGTGACGGTCAACCATGTGCTGGGAGTACAGTTGGTCCAGCCGGACGGGGAAGTGATCGAGGTCGGCGGCAAGACCGAAGACTCGAATGGCTACGACCTGCTCGGCCTGGTTGTCGGGGCCGAGGGCACCTTCGGGATCGTAACGGAGGCCACCCTGCGGCTTGTCCGGCAGCCTCAGGGGGTGCGGACGCTGCTTGCTGTTTTCGAAACGCCCGACGACGCCACCAGAACCGTTTCCGGCATCGTCGCCGCCGGAATGGTACCCGCAGCGCTGGAGATGATGGACGCGGTCATCCTGCAAACTGTCGAGGACGCGTTCCACTTCGGTTTCCCCCGCGACGCCGGTGCGATCCTGATCATCGAGTTCGACGGGATTCTGGCCGGATTACCGCAGCAGGCGGAGAAGGCGGCCCAGATTTGCCGCTCGAACGGCGCGCGCGAAATCCGCCTGGCGGCCACGGTCGACGAGCGAACCCGGTTGTGGTCCGCGCGCAAGAAGGCGGTTGGCACGCTCGGCCGGCTCGCCCCTTCCTGTGTCACGCAGGACTGCGTCATCCCACGGTCCCGTCTGCCGGAAGTGCTGCGCGGGGTCGCCGAGATCGGAGCCCGCTACGATTTACGGATCGCCAACGTCTTCCACGCCGGCGACGGTAACCTGCACCCGGTCGTCCTCTTCGACGAGCGAGACGAGGCCCAGGTCAAGCGAGTCATGGCTGCGTCGCGCGAGATCCTCGAACTGTGTGTGGGAGTCGGCGGGACCCTCAGTGGAGAACACGGGATTGGCGTGGAGAAGCGCGGCTACATGCCGCTGATCTTCAGCACCGAATCCCTGCGTACAATGGAGCAGATTCGTGCGGTCTTCAATCCCTCCGGCCTCTGCAATCCCGGCAAGGTCTTGCCCGATTCTCACGGCTGCTCCTATGATGTCCGCCCCCGCAGCGGCGCCTTTGCGGTCTGATTTGGAGCGCTAGCCTCGGCTAGTAGAGCAAAGTGATCGATAAGGGGTGTCAACGCAAATACCGCTGTATCCGGGGAAATGGTCCACCTGCGCCTGCTTCTGGTGTGTTGATAACGATAGATAGTTTGGCGATTGAAAACCGCGGCCTCGGAAGCTATAATGATTCGTTATGGCACAAACCTGCGCTGTCGGCGAAATTGATCTGGCAGTCGAGAATGCCTCGACGACCCATCCGGCCCGTGGCGGATACGTGGTCCTCACCTGGGGCTGCCAGATGAATGAGGACGACTCGGCGCAGATGTCGATGATGCTCGAGAGCCGCGGGTATGTGCGCGCCGAACGGATCGAAGATGCGTCGGTGATCCTCCTCAATACCTGTTCCGTGCGCGCCAAGCCCGAGCGCAAGGTCTACAGTAAGCTCGGGGAATTGCGCGAGCTCAAGGAGCAGAACCCGGACCTGGTGATCGGGGTCTGCGGCTGTATGGCCCAGAAGGAGGCGCCGGAGATCCGCCGCCGCGCCCCCTATGTCGATCTGGTGGTGGGAACCGGCCAGATCGATCGGATCCCCGATCTGGTGGAAAGGGCGCGTCGCGAGCAGATCAAGTTTGTGGAGACCGGCCTGCCAGACCGCAGCTCCCGCACCGACAAGTCCCTGCCCGCACGCATGATGCCTGAACTTACGCCGAAGAACCACTACACCCTGGACCGCTGGCAGGGAATTCCGCCCAAGCTCAAGTCCTTTGTGTCCATTTCCTATGGCTGCGATAAGTTCTGCACGTTCTGCATTGTCCCGATTACGCGCGGGAAAGAGCGCTCACGGCCCGTGGCGGATATCGTGATCGAGGTGGAACGGCTGGCTTCTTTGGGTACAAAGGAAATAACGCTGCTCGGACAGACCGTGAACTCGTACGGGAAGTTTCTCGACGAGCCCTGTAGTTTTGCGAATTTGCTCGGCCGCCTGAACGAAATCGAGGGGATCGAACGTATAAGATATACGTCGCCGTATCCGAAAGACTTCCACGACGATGTAGTTCAGGCGATTGCGACACTGCCGAAGGTTTGCGAACAGGTGCACATGCCCGTCCAGGTGGGCGACGACGAGCTTCTGGCTCGTATGCACCGCGGCTATACACTGGACCAGTACACAGCGATTGTCGGCAAGCTCCGGGCTGCGGTTCCGAATCTCGCACTGACCACCGATATCATGCTTGGCTTTCCGGGCGAGACCGATACGCAATTCGAGAACACGATGCGGTTTTTGGCGGAAACGCGGTACGACTCGGCGTTTATGTTCGCCTATTCGCCGCGTGAGGGAACAAAGGCCGCGTCGATGGAGCACCAGGTGCCCGAGCCGGTCAAGATGGATCGTCTGCGAGCGTTGATTGACCTGCAAAACGGCATTACCGAGGAGATCAATCGGGCGCAGGTTGGGGAGATATTTCAGGTGCTTGTCGAGCGGCGCAGCCCAAAGGACCCGTCGAAGTGGACCGGCCTGAGCCGCCAGGGCAAGACATTTAATTTCGAGTCGGGCCGAGATCTCGCCGGCCGGCTCGTTTGCGTGCGTGCAACGCGTGCGCATTTGTGGGGGTTTACGGGAGAACTTCTGCCGGCGCGTGAGGAGCGCGGCATACCTCTCGCGATGGCCGCTGCCTGAGGGGCGAACCCGAGTGGCAGGGCGAGGGAGATCGAAATGAGTCAACGAGTGACGGTTTTGAAGAGGATAGGCGCCGTGGTTGCCGTCCTTGCGGTCGGGATCGTCGGATATGCCAGCACGCAGGCCTGGAAGGCGCTGCACAACCATGGGTCGATTGCAAACCCCCATGGGGCTAACACCCCTCTGGAGGCCGTGGGCGATCTCTGGCAGATTCTCGGCGATCCGAAAGGTGGATTTCCGAATAAAGACAAGATCGTGATCTGCGGCATGGGCATCGACGATAACTGGACGGACAGGGACGAAGTCTACACGAATGCCGCACGCACGGACACGCTCTTTCTCCTCACGCTGAACCTGAAGGATAAAACGGCGTCGATGCTGTCGATCCCCCGCGATACCTATACGCACATCGCGGGAACCGACACCAGCAGCAAAATCAACTCCGCATACACAACCGGCGGCCCGGCTCGCTCCGTCGCCACGGTCGCCGAAATGACGGGGATTCAGCCCGACTACTACATGGTTTTGAATATCGACGCCACCAAGAAGCTCGTCGATGCGCTCGGCGGAGTGGATGTCGACGTAGACCACGAGATGCACTATCATGATAAGTGGGGGCACCTGAGTATCGACCTGATGCCCGGCAAGAACGAGCATCTTGACGGAGACCAGGCGGTTGGTTTCGCCCGCTACCGCCATCCCGATGCCGGCATGAAACCGACACCTGAAGATGGCGACGAGCGCCGGATGGCCCGGCAGCACATCCTTTTGCGCGCCATGGTCGTGCGCGCCAAGAACATGCTCAACATCGCGCAGGCCGGTCACCTTTTCGATGTGGCCATGCAGGAAATCCACACGAACCTCAGTCGCAAACAGTTGCTGGAGCTGGCAAGGATCTACGCATCGATCCAGCCGGATGAGATCCGGACCGCTTCGCTCCCCGGGGAGGACTTCCACGGCCCGCATGGCGGGTGGGACTACCGGCTCTACCCCGACAAAATGAAGGCTTATTTAGATTGGCTTGTCCGCGGAAACCCGGCCGCTTCGCGGCAGCTCGTCCGGGTCCTGATTGCGAACGGGACGTCCGTGCCCGACCTGGCGACACACGCCGCGGATCAGCTTCGAAAACAGGGCTACACAGACGTGACAGTCGTCCCGGTGCCGCGCCGCGACGTGGAGCTCACGTCGTCGACCTCAACGACCGCGTTTGCCACGACCAGCCTGGTCGACACTGGCGTCCCCGATCCCAACGCCCCGCGCGACGTGGCCTCGATCCTGGGAGTGTCGCAGGCGACAATGCTCCGACAGCCCGTCCAGCCCAACCGTCGCGGCTGGACTCCGCCGGTCTCCCTCAAGATCGTGCTGGGTCAGGACTACGCCCAGGCCGTGCAAGCGGCGGGCGGTATTTCGCCTGTGACAACCGCATCGGACGCGTCGGCCCAGTAGGATAGGAAATAGAGAATAGTTCAAAGGAAATAGCAGGAGATACACGGGCGTCCGGCTCCGAGCTATTTACTAAGAACTATCTTCTATTTTCTGGCTTGGGTGCTCCGGCTCCGCTGTCTTCTATTTTCTCGCTTTCCCCTGTGCCTGCACCAGGCGCATCAAAATCATTGTTAACAGCAATGGTGTATCGCGTTTAACATAGAACACCTTCGCCTGTGTGTATAATAACACGTGCATGCACCAGGGTCTGCAAGCGAACAGAGGAGGTGAGACTTCGAGACAGGGACGGCGAAAGAACAGTCCAACTCTGGGTCGAGGTGCCGGCCATACGAGGCAGAGAGACCTCTCCGTGGCCGACACGCAGCCTGACAAAGTGTGCAGGCGTCGAAGTTACGAATATCACGTTATCGTCAAAAGGAGAACATCGAAAGTGAGTTTCTTACGTGTTCGCGTAATCGGATCGATCGCAGTGTGCTTCGCGGTCGTTGCCGCGCTCCCGGTTCCGGCGAGTGCAAAGCCGGCGACGGTCACCACCCACGAGGCGACCGGCACTCCGAAGGCCGCAATCAAGGTTGGCCGTGACGCCGCCAACACCGGGAAGATCAAGCACAAGGACGTGAAGTCGGGACGGGGCGGCTACGGCTCCATCCTGCATGTCGACAACCACACTCGACTCTACGTCGACATCTATGTGGACGGCGACTACGACGGTACCGTGGAGCCGTACGGAGACCTTTATTTGAGCGAGGATCCCGGCGACCATGGCGTGGTCGGTGAGGCGCCTGGGACATCGTACTACTTCGAGGACGACTCGATGTACACTCCGGGGACCTGGTCCCTCTATCCCTAACCCGGCGCCGCCGGACGGACTTCAAGGAAGTTCCGACGTGAGGGAGTAGATTCCTGCACTGACAGCGCAGGAATCCACCCGCCGGACCATCGGGCGACCAGTCAATCATCGGGACCCTGAACGATCTGGCGGCGTGGACGGGGAACCCCTCTGTGGGCTGAACAGTCAGAAGCATCGAATTGCGTGGTTGCGAGCCTGGAGTGTGCGCCAGGCGCAAGCGCAATCGCCGGGACCCTTGGTCAGATTGATCCCCGATCCCAATCCGAGGGTTCCGGATTCTCGCAAAAGCGCCGCAGTGCGTCCAGGTGATGCACGACGATGACGTGCTTCATAACCTCCGAGATGTGGCCGCTGCGCTTCCACCCCATGAGCGTCTGGTTGACACTCACGCGCGACGCGCCGGTCATACCGGCAAGATCCGATTGAGTCAGAGGGACCGTGATCGCCGTGCCGCCCCCCTGGGATTCGCGCCCATACTCCCGCGCCAGTGCGAGGAGGGTCCTTGCCAGGCGCCCGGGCACGGCGAGCGTACTCAGCGCGCGGATCTGCGCATTCGCGAGCCGGAGTCGTCGCGACAGCATTTCCGCGAGCGCGTGGGAGAGCGCCGGCATCCGTCGACACCAGTCCGTGAATGTCGCGCCGTCGACCCAGCCGATCGTGCTGGGCTCCAGAGTGATTGCGGAGGCGGATCGGCCAAGCTTATCCATGGAACTCATTTCGCCGACAACTTCCCCCGGTCCGAGGATCGCGAGCACAACAAGCAGACCATTCACGTCCTCATCGAACACCTTTACCGAACCACTGAGGACCACGTAGACCGACTCGCCCGGCTCGAGCCCTTCGAACAGAGTCCTCCGAGCAGGGTACGACTTCGATCGCAGCGTACGACTAACGATTTCGAACTGTTCCGGAGGCAATCCCTGAAAGAGCAGGACCTTGCTGAGGAGATGGGGGTCGGATGGCATGTTCGTGTTTCCTTCTCCGATGACGCGGTTTGCCGTCGGTCATGCGAGCCTCAACCGCGCACATCGAATATATATTGACAACGACCGTAAAATCGCGTAACATTATATCATTAGTATACTTGGTTGAGTCGTCAGGCTGAGCGTGTCGGAGATTACAGATCTCCAACCGCCGTTGTTGTTCACCACGGAGGGTGGATTTCACCGGAGTGAATTTGCCCCTGTGGCAATGGCCTGGACGACGTTGACGACATCTCCGAATTACGATGGCGGGTTATGAGGCTGGTTCTTAATCATCCTCATCATTTCATCATTCGCATCACAGTTCAAGACAATCTTGGTCAAGCTGATCTCGCTGCACAGTCCCTAGCAGAATCGCGACACGCGCGAGATCGCGGTCGCCTAGTCAACCGTTGCGTCACATGAGAAAGGCTGATGATAGATCCACGCACAATTTCTGACCCGCCGCCGGACAGTCCCGCAGCCCCCGGAGGGCGGAGCACGTCGCCGACGCACAGGACGCTCACCCTCGTCTTTACGGATATTGTCCTCAGTACCGACTGGTGGTACCAATATGAAACGTTGTTTCGCCCGGTGAAGGAAGATCACGATGCTATCGTCAGCGCGTCGTGCAACGCGCATCTCGGTGAGATCGTCAACTCGACCGGCGATGGATTCCTGGCCTCGTTTACGGCGGCGTCGCAAGCGGTCGCGTTTTCTATCGACGTAGTCCGTAAAATCGCGGCGGCCGATCTCGCCTCCCGGCTTCAGCCTCGCCCCGATCGTCCGTTCACCATTCGGGTGGGCATGCACTCCGGTGAACTGCCGGTCGGCGAGTCCGCCTCTTACGACGGTCTTGCCACAAGTTATGCGGCACGGGTTTGTTCAGCGGCGCATGGCGGCCAGATTCTCCTCAGCGAGGCGTCGTACAGCAACGCGCGGCATACCCTCGGGCCGGACGTCGGCATTCGGGGGCTCGGCGCGCACCGGCTCAAGGGGATACACGAGCCGGCGGTTCTGTACCAGGTCTTGCACAGGGATCTGGAGTCGGACTTTCCGCCTCCGCACGCAACCTTCGTCCGCCGAGTTCACGTCCCGCAGTTCGTCACCCAGTTTCTGTGTCGCCGGAACGAGGTTACCGCGCTCGCCGAGATCCTGCGCGGCGAGTCCCGGTCGGTCACGGTTGTCGGCCGGGCGGGGATCGGCAAGACGCGTCTGGCCGTGCGGGCGGTGGACGAGGTCTCGGACCACTTCGCGCATGGTATCTGGTACGTCGACATCGAGTCGATCTCGACCCCGCGCGGGGTCTACTCCCGTCTCATCCAGGAATTGGAGCTCGACAACCCGGACGAAGAGCACGAAGACGCGATTGTCCGGTTCCTGCAGAACCGGCGCGCGCTACTGATGTTCGACAATGTAGAGGGGGTCGTGGACCTGGAATCCGCCGTGGGGCGGCTCCTGACCGGCGCCCCCGAGATCAAAGTGCTCATCTGTTCGTCCCGTCGCCTCGGGAAGTATGGGGGCCAGTCGTTCGAGGTCCACAGCCTTGCGACGCCGACGCGGCGCATGGAACGGGACCGGACAGCGCTCGAGGCCTGCGAGAGTGTCGAGTATTTCGTGTGCTGCGTGAAGCGCCAGATGCATGACTTCAAAATGACCGACAGCAACGCGTCGGGGATTCTGCGCCTGTGCCAGTTGCTGGAGGGGTTGCCGCTGGCGCTGGAACTCGCGGCTCCCTGGTGCATGGTCATGTCTCCGGCGGAGATTGCCGACAATGTCCAATCGGTGTTGGACGAGATCGCCGGCCGCTCGACCGTGGAGTTGCTCTCGTCCGACCACCCCGACGCGCCCAGCCGGCATCGCACCCTGCAGGCGTCGATTGAGTGGACGTGGTCGCGATTGAATGCCGAGGAACGGCGGTTGGCAAACGCGGTCAGCGTCTTCCGCGGAGGGTTCACCATCGATGCCGCGCAGGCTGTCTCGGGCGACCCGAACACCCCGGTCCTGGTGAGATCGCTGTATGAGAAATGCGTCATTACGCGGGGGGAGGAGCGCGGCCGAACGCGCCTCTTCCTACCAGGTCCGGCGCGTTGCCATGCGGCTGGCCTCCTGATCGAATCGGGCGACGAGTTTCTGGTTCGCCGGCGCCATGTGGCTTTCTTCGCGCAACTGGCGGTCACGTTTGCCGGGTCGCTGCGGACGGCTGGTGAAGTTACGGCCCGCCGCGCCATGATTGTCGAGCGGGACAATATCGCTTACGCGCTGGAATGGGCCGAGTCGCACGACATGGCCGGTCAGGGAGCCGGTTTGGCCTTCGGGCTGGCGCGGCTTCTGCACCGGCAGGGCCTCGACGAGGACGCCGTCGAGTACATCGGGACCGCGATTCGGTTGGTGGGGGAGTCGGACGTCCCGATTGCCGGCGATATTCTCTACGAGTACGCGAGCATCCTGCTGGATCGGTTTCAAGTTGCGGAAGCTGAGGCGGTGGTTGCGGACCTGGAAGAACTGGCCAGGGCGCGCGCCGATAACCTGTGCCGCGCGCGGGCGGCGAATCTCCGGGGGCTGATTTACAAGAAGCAGGGGCGATTCGCCGAAGCCGCGGACGTGTTCCAGAATGTCCTGCAAACCGGCCATTGCGATGCCAATCTGGGTGCTATGGTACGGACCAACCTGGCCCTGCTGCGGTTCGAGGCCGGGGAGGACGGCTGGCCTGAAGCGGACAGACTCTGGGCGGAGGCGCTGCGGGCGTTCCGGAAACTGGGCAACTGCCGTGGTGTTGCCGAAGCGCTGACAAATCTCGGCAATCTGGCCGAGTCGCGCGGCCAGATCGATCTGGCGCGACAGTATTTTGACGAAGCCCTCGACAACGAATTGAGGCTGGAGAACGTGACCGGCATCGCCCGGTCGCTCTTCAACCTCGGAGAAATCGCATTCGCCGCCGGCCGTCCGGCCGATTCCGCGGTTTTGTACGCACAGGCATTGGAACTTTTCTCGAACGTTGGATCGCACCACGCATCGCGGGCTCAGGGCCGGTTTGTCGAGGTTTGCGATCAAATGGGGTATTCCCAGGGCGAACGCGCGTCCCTGGGAGCCTCCGTTCGCGACGTCCCAATTGCCGACCTCGTCCATGTGATCCGTCCACATACCGGAATTCCCGCCGTATAGACGTGTACCGGCACGTCATACCGACGCGAGTGTTGCCATATTGACCGTGCCGGTGTTACGCGCTCAACAACCCGGGTCCTTCAAGTTCTCGTCTAACAGAACAGGGAGGTTAACCAACATGCTGTTCACAACCATAGGACGCTATATCGCCTTAGCCCTGCTCGCCCTCGCTCTGTCCCCGGCCTTTGCGACGACGCCGCCGCATTCGGGTCATCATGCCGCGCGCCCGAGGCCGTCGGCCTCGCGCAAGCTGTCGCGTCCGATCTCCCTCGGCCGCGGCATGACGGTCGAGTCCAAGCTTCCGCCGACCGCAATGCGCAAACCCTCTCGCGCGCCCGGAGCGCGCCCGTGCCTGCGATGACACGGAAAGTAAATGCCCCGGCAGGTGGGCGTCTTAACAGAAGGTATTGGGCACGACCATGCGACTTTTACCCATCTTGGGGCTGGTGGCGATTATTCTCGCTCTGACCTGGACGGTAACCAGGTGGCGCCCCAAAGCTCGCGGCCTCGCCGTTGCACATGTCAACGGACAACAGCAGGCCGAGACGGTCACCCTCAACTCCATGGGAGTTACGTATGCGAGACACGGTCAGTACGACAAAGCGTTGGCATGCTTCCAAAAGACGCTGGCGGGCGCGCAGTCTCTTGGTGACACCGTGACGGAAGAGCATGCGATCTGCAACATCGGGAGCGTATATGAGAGTCTCGCACAGTACGCCAACGCGGTGGCATACGACCAGAAAGCGCTCGCCGAATCGGAAGTGATCCGCGACAAGTCGACAGAGGTGGTGGTCCTCGCTAATCTCGGAATCGTGTACGCGGATCTGGCCCAGTACGACAAGGCGCTGGCGTATGACCAGAAGTCCGTCACCGAAGCGAAGGCGACCGGGAACACCTCGTCGGAGGAGCAGACACTCAACAACATAGGGAACGTGTACGAAGACCTGGCACAGTACGACGGGGCACTGAAGTACTTTCAGAAGTCGCTCGCTGAAGCACAGGCGATTGGGGACAGGCCGTCACAGGAGCATGCACTCAACAACATCGGGATCGTATACGAAGATCTAGCCCGGTACAACAAGGCGTTGGCGTACTTCCAGAAGTCGCTCGCCGAAGCACAGTCCATTGGAGACAAATTGTCCGAGCAGACAATCGGCAACATTGGGAATGTGTACGAGGCTGAAGCCGAGTACGACAACGCTCTGGCGTTCTACCAGAAGACGCTCGCCCAGGCGCAGGCCATCGGGAACAAAAAGGGAGAGGAACGCGCACTCGGCAGCATCGGGAACCTTTACGTTGATCTCGGCCAGCACGACAAGGCCGTTGACTACTACCAAAACGCGCTCGCCGACGCACGGGCAATTGGCGACGTCGACAACTCCGCGCTTTTGCAGTCTCATCTCATGCACATCTATCGTACCGAGCTCCATAACCCCCTGCTTGCCATCTTTTACGGCAAGCAAGCCGTTAACGCCTACCAGGCCATTCGCGGCAATATCGCCGGGATGGACAGCGAGACCCGCAAGAAGTACCTCGAATCGCACGTGAAGACCTACCGCGACCTCGCGGGGCTGCTGATTGCCCAGGGGCGGCTGCCGGAGGCGCAGCAGGTGCTGGACTTACTGAAGGACGAGGAGTACAACGATTACCTGCGCCGCAGCGGAGCCGCGGTCTCCGTTTCTCCCTCTCCGCTTGCGGGGAGGGTTGGGTTGGGGTCGGGAGTCTCCTATACCGGACTCGAGCAGAAGTACGCCGACCTGCTCAGTCAGGATTTCAACAGCCTGGCGGCGGCGGGGAAGACGGCGGACGACCTGCAGAAGCAGAAGAACCAGGGGCAACCGGCCGACTGGACACCGTCCCAGCAGGCTGCTCTCGACGCCGCCAATGCCGACGTCGAGGCGGCGAACGCGCTCTACCGCAAGACCATTTCGGACCTCAACGCGGCCTTCGCGGGCTCGCCGAGCGAGGGCGTCATCGACGTCCGTGGGTGCCGCCAGTTCCAGGATACGCTGGGCAAGCTGGACAAGGACCAGCCTGGCACCGTGGCGATTTACACCCTGGTGACGGATACCACGCTCTACGAGATGCTGGTGACGCCGAAATTGGTGGTGTCGGCGCAGTCCGCCATCTCGTCATCGACGCTCAATGCGATGATCGACGAGTTCCGCCGCGAGTTGCAGGACCCGACCGTCGATCCGCGGCCGCTGGGCAAGAAGCTGTATGACCTGATCCTCGGCCCGATCGCGGCGAACCTCGACTCCTACCACGCGACCATGCTGATGTGGTCCCTCGACGGCACCCTCCGCTACCTGCCGATCGCGGCGCTGTGGGACGGCAGCTCGTATGTCGCCGAGCGGTATGCCACGTCGGAGTTCACGCCGGCCAGCCACGACTCGCTTGACACGACCCCGCTCACCCACTGGATGGCCCTCGCCGTGGGCGTGTCCCGGGCGCACGACGTCAAGGACGACGCCACCGGAACTGTCATCCATTTTCCCGCGCTGACGTCGGTGCCGGTCGAACTGCACAGCGTCGTGCGCTCCGGCGCGGACAAGGGGGTCCTCCCCGGGACCATCCTCCTTGACGACGACTTCAACCTGTCCACGTTCAGCGATGCGCTCGCCCGCAACGACGCCGACAGCCCGGCCTTCCCGGTGGTCCATATCGCCAGCCACTTCGAGCTCGACCCGGCCAACGGCGACGACTCCGGCCTTCTGCTGGGCGACGGCACCACGTTGAAGGTCTCCGACCTCGACACGATGCCCAACGACTTCAAGAACACGGACCTCGTGACGCTGTCCGCCTGCGACACCGCCGTCGCAAGCTCGTCGACCAACGGCGCCGAGGTCGACGGCTTCGCCACGATGGCCCAGAACCGCGGCGCCAAGTCGGTCATCGCCACCCTCTGGGCGGTCTACGACCCCAGCACCTGCGCCTTCATGCGCCGCTTCTACAGCCTCCACGCGCGCGGCCTGACCAAGGCCGAGGCCCTCCGCCAGGCCCAACTCGCCCTCCTCCGCGGCGCCGTCGACGCCCTCGCCCCCGGCGCCCATCGTCAGGTCGACCGCCCTGACGCCGACGAGTTGCCGACGACCTCGAAGCCGGACGCGCCCGCGTTCCCGGTCGATCCCAAAGCCCCGTACGCCCATCCGTACTACTGGGCGCCGTTCATGTTGATGGGGAACTGGAGATAGGCGATGCGAGTAAGTTCGGTGTTCGGAGCAGTCGCAATGATTCTGGCCCTGACCGGCCTGGTCGTTCGGGCCGAGTCGCCGGCACGTATGGATGCTTCGAGGCTGATCGGCCGGGGCGACGCGGAGGTCGACAGCGCCAACTTCAAGCTGGCCCTCGAATGCTATCGAGAAGCGCTGGCCGCTGCCGACGCCACCGGGAACGGGGCAGAGCAGGCGGTTGCCGTCGGCAGGGTCGGCAGAGCGTTCGACTGCCTCAATCAATACGATACGGCACTGGAATACGAGCATCAAGCCCTCGCCGCGGCACGGAAAATCGGCGACAGGCGTGCGGTGCCGGACATTCTCCGCTACATCGGAAATGTGTACCTCGATCAGGCGCAGTACCTCCCGGCTTTGGATTTCTATCAGAAAGCCCTGGCGGCCGCGCAGGCAACCGGCGACAGGGAAGGGGTGGACAGGGTCCTCGGCAATATCGGAATCGCATACGCCGACCTGGGCCGGTACGACCGGGCGCTGGTGTACCGCCAACGAGCGCTTGCCGTCGATCGCGAGATCGGGGACAGGAAAGGGGAGGAGCAAGACCTAAACGGAATCGGTGTCATCTATCTGGAACTTGCGCAGTACACGAAGGCGCTGGAGGTCGACCGGAAGGCGCTTGTCGAAGCTCAGGCGGTTGGGGACAGGCGGACGCAGGAGGGGGCGATCGGCAACATTGGGATGGCGTATACCGATCTGGGCCTGTACGACCAGGCGCTCGAGTATCGCCAAAAAGCGCTCGCCTTCGACCGCGTGATCGGGGACCGGCGAGGGGAGGAAAAAGACCTGGCCGGAATGGGGATCGTGTACGAGGATCTCGCCCGGTACGATCAGGCGCTCGAGTATGACCGGAAGGCGCTCGCCGAAGCGCAGGCGGTTGGGGACACGCAGACAGAGACGGGGGTATTCGCCAATATCGGGATCGTAGACGAGGATCTTGCCGAGTACGACAGTGCGCTGGAGTACGACCGGAAAGCGCTCGCCGTGGACCGCGAGATCGGCGACCAGAGCGGCGCGGAGGAGGCCCTTTGCAATATCGGGATCGTCTACGATGACGTGGCCCAGTACGACAGAGCCCTTCAGTACGACCGGAAGTCGCTTTCCGAGGCGCAGGCGATCGGGGACAGGTCGACAGAGACACGCGAACTCGCCAATATCGGGATCGTGTACGAGGATCTTGCCCGGTACGACACGGCCCTCGAATTCGACCGGAAGTCGCTCGCCGAAGCTCAGGCGATCGGCGACCGGTCGTCTGAAGAGCGGACGCTCGAGAATATCGGGATCGTATACTGTGACCTCGGCCAGTATGACAAGGCGCTTGAGTACGACCGGAAGTCACTGGCCGACGCTCACGGGATCGGCGACAGGTCGACGGTGGAGTGTGAACTCGGCAATATCGGAAATGTCTACGCTGACCGCGGTCAGTACGACAGGGCCCTGGAGTACGACCGGAAGTCGCTTGCCGAGGCACAGGCGATCGGGGACGCGTCCTCCGCGGCGCTGGGTCTTTCCTCTCTCATGCGCCTGTATCGCGACGGCCTTCAGAGACCGCTTCTTGCCATCTTCTACGGCAAGCAGGCCGTGAACGTCTATCAGGAAATCCGCGGCAATGTCGTCGGGATGGACGGCGAGAGCCGCCGGGAGTATCGCAAATCCCATGAGAAAACCTATCGCGACCTCGCCGGCCTGCTGATCGCGCAAGGCCGGCTTCCGGAGGCGCAGCAGGTGCTGGACCTGCTGAAGGACGAGGAGTACAACGGTTACCTGCGCCGAAGCACGACCACGATCTCCGTCTCTCCCTCTCCGCTTGCGGGGAGGGTTGGGTGGGGGTCGGGCGTCGAGTATACGGGCCTCGAGCAGAAGTTCGCCGACGCCCTCAAGCACGATTTCGACACGCTGGCGGTGGCGGGGAAGACGGCGGACAGCTTGCAGAAAACGAAAAACCGGTTGCGGGCGCTGGGGCGGATTGCCGAGTGGACGGCGGCGCGGCAGTCCTCACTCGATGCCGCAGACAGCGATGTCGAGGCGGCCAACGCGCTCTACGAGAAGACCATTTCGGATCTGAACGCGGCGTTCGCCGGCAGGCCGAGCGCCGGCATGATCGACGTCGCCAATTGCAGCCAGCTTCAGGACACCCTGCGCGATCTCGATGCGTCTCATTCGGGAGCGGTTGCCGTTTACACGCTCGTGACGGACGATACGCTTTATGAGATGCTTGTGACGCCCAAAGTCGTGGTGTCCGCCCGGTCCGCGGTCAAGTCCACCGACCTCAACGCGATGATCGCCGAGTTCCGGACCGAGATCCAGAACCCGACCCTCGATCCACGGCCGGTGGGCAAGAAGCTCTATGACCTGATCTTCGGCCCGCTCGCGGCGAACCTCGACTCGTATCACGCGACGACCCTGATGTGGTCCCTCGACGGCGCCATGCGCTATCTGCCGATCGCGGCGCTCTGGGACGGCAGCGAGTATGTCGCCGAACGGTACGCCGTTTCCGAGTTCACGACGGCCAGCGAGCCGACCCTCGACGCGAGCCCGATCGCGCGCTGGGCGGCGCTCGCTGTCGGCGTGTCGCGGGAGCACGATGTCAAGGATGAGGCGACCGGGACTGTCTGCCATTTTCCGGCGCTTGCGTCGGTTCCCGTCGAGCTCAGCAGCGTCGTGCGGGCGGGAGCCACGGGCACCGGAGTGTTGCCGGGGACGATCCTCCTCGACGACCAGTTCAAGCTCGCCGCCTTCAGCGACGCCCTCGCCGAGAACGACGCGGACAGCCCCGCCTTCCCGGTCATCCATATCGCGAGCCATTTCGATCTCGATCCGGCCAACGGCGACGAATCGGCCCTGCTTCTGGGCGACGGCACCACGCTGAAGGTCGCCGACCTCGCGAACATGCCCAACGACTTCCACAATGTCGACCTCGTGACCCTCTCCGCCTGCGACACGGCCGTCGCAAGCTCGTCGACCAACGGCGCCGAAGTCGACGGCTTCGGCATGCTCGCCCAGCGCCGCGGCGCAAAGTCGGTCATCGCCACCCTCTGGGCCGTCTACGACCCGAGCACCTGTGCCTTCATGCGCCGCTTCTACAGCCTCCACGCCAGCGGCCTCACTAAAGCCGAGGCCCTCCGCCAGGCCCAACTCGCCCTCCTCCACGGCGCCGTCGACGCCCTCGCCCCCGGCGCCCATCGTCAGGTCGACCGCCCGGACGCCGACGAGTCTCCGTCGACCTCGATGCCGGCCGCGCCCGCGTTCCCGGTCGATCCCAAAGCGCCGTACGCCCATCCGTACTACTGGGCGCCATTCATATTGATGGGGAACTGGAGATGACCGTGCAACTGAACCCGTGTCAAAACGTCCGGCTCTGGCATCCTCGACAGCAATGATGACCGCCGTCTGTGCCGCGGCGGAGAGGGGCGACTCACTATCCGACGCCGACGAGTTGCTCGACGGTGCCTGTGCGTATAACGGTACGCAGGCGACGATAGTGACGATCAAGAGCAGGCCAAGAGGCCAGAAACTTCTCAGGATGAATTCGAGATTCGACGTAATGCTTCCAGTATCGGGCTGCGCGGTCCAATCGAATTGGGGCGGTTAATTGGGTTTCATTGGGCGAATCACGGTGATTTTGAAAAGGCTTGATTACCGCATTTTTCAAGATGTGTCCCGATTGCCGCGCCGGGGGGTCGATCAAGGATGAATTTGGATGATTAATGAAGGATCGACCCGTTCGCTCGGGTTAAGGCGGCCCTTTATTTCGTATTCAGTTTTCAAGGAACATGTGCCACGCGGCGGCGGCGGGGCGTGTACGATGCTTGCGCCCGTAAGATCATTATACCCAATTATACGAACAACTGTTCATGTGCAGGTTCTGTTTTCGTACGGATTTGACAGACAAGCCGGCTGCACTCGGGTGTATTCTGCCCAACCAGCCCCACCAAGTCGCCCGTCTCCATCTGCTGCGAAAAGTTATTGACGGCCGTCAGCCCGCCAAACTGTTTCGGGCATTTCCGTGATGTCGAGCAGCGGGATGTCGGTTCTCGATGGACGGAGGGAGGAGCAAGGTGGGGTGGGAGAGAGAGCCGCCAAGTGGCGCCCGACCCTCAAAAACCTCGAACGATTCTCGGAGTTTTCCGGAAGGAATGTGCCCGTACCCTGGAGAATATTGTCCCTGTCGCTTCCACTTTTCCCTTGCGACCAGGTTAACACAACCATGCCCATTCCTTCCGTGGGACAAATTGCTGCTGTGCGCCGGCGACGGTACGTCGTCACCGACGTCGCACCGTCCCCCAATCGCATTTTGATCGGCAGGCCGGGTCGGGGTGCGAGCGTCGTTGCGATAGTTATGTATATAATATTATGTAAATAGTATTAGATAGATAGTATAATAAATCAAAATGCGAACACAATAGATGACTAGGTTTTATGTGAAGCCGTGAATGTGGTAAACTTGAAGCGATGTACGTCGCCCGCGCTCGAAAGACGGGAACCGGTGTGCGACGGCTGCGGTTATCTTGGAATCAGGTGGGTAGAGCCTGGAATGCATCGCAGAGGAACCGAAATGGCAGTGGATGTGAAGACCCTCGAAAATCGGGAACGGGAGTGCCGCAAGTTGCTTGCGTCCGACCCTAGCAATTGCGATCTGATCATCAGCCTCGCTCTGTACCGGTGCCTTTACAGCTCGTTTCTCGCCGCACAGGCAGACGCCGTTGGCGAACTCAGCAATTGGGTTCCCGCGGAAGTGCACCGATCATATGAGATGCGGCGTTTGTCCGCTGCGCGACAGTGCGAACGGTCGGTCAAGGATGCCGCGACCGCATCGGAATCCGACGGCGCCCAATTCGATGCGACTCGGGCTAAGTTTCTGTACTGGATGATCAAGGAGAATCCCGACACTCGATACGGCTTTCAAACGAAGTTCGGAAGACAGCTCGGCAATCTAAGTGAGACTTATCACCGATTCTTCGACGAATTTGCGGAGCAGCTGGCGCCAGCGTTAAGCTCCAAAGATCAACCTGCGGCAACGCCCGAACAGGCAGAGCCCACGCTCGTCTCGCGACTTGTCGGGAACGTGCTGGAAATTACAACGGAAGGAATTGCAGTAACCGTGCTGGAGGAGGAAGACGGATCGGAGACGGAAGTGTATTTCCGACCGGGCCTCCTCCAGCAGCGAGGGATTTCCGTGGGTGACAGGTTCACCTACTCTGTCTATGACACCGGCACCGGATCTTTATCCGTGATCGAGCCATGGCAGCCCGTACAGAGGACGCCTGAGGAACTGCGCCGCCGTGCGGAAGAGGCGCGTCGTATCATGGATATATTACCTATTCCAATCCAAGATGCCCAACGATAACCAGTTGTTCGTTGAGGTCGTCGGCGGAGGAGCCAAGGGCGAAACGATTATACTCGGCTTACCCAACGGGACGTGGGGAATTGTCGATTGTTACAGCGGCATCTTGGCCGGGGCGGTCGGCTCGAATGCGACCGTCAAGAGGCTAAGAGAGCTCAAGATCCAAACCCTGGAGTTCGTTGCGCTGACCCATCCCCATGACGACCATTATCGGGGTATGAGCCGCGTGTTAACCGCCTTCCCCCCAAAGCGATTCTGGCAATTCGGTGGCCTGTCCGCATTGTTATTGCAGTACCTCCAGGCCCAGGCCGATGCGGACGACCCGCGTGCCGTAAAAACCAGCGTCGATGACCTGATGGCCACTTACCGAATTGTGGGAAGCGGGGCGGCCCAGAAGACAATCTCGTTCGAGTACCTGACTGGCGTAACGTTGCTTTTGGATACCACGGTCCAAGCTGGAAACTCCGATGTCCGCTTGACCGTACACTCTATCGCGCCGAATGGTACTGTTGTTCGAGCATACGAGGAGGAACTCGTCAAGTGCTTCGACGGGGATCGTGTTGACTCGAAGAAGCTGAATCTCGATCATAACCAACTCAGCGCTGCGTTCATCATATCGTTTGGCGAGACCCGGCTGGTCCTGGGAGGCGACGTCACCGAGGCAACGTGGAAGCCTGTCCTGTCCAACTTACACGAACTGGGAATGCCTGTTCATGCCAGCTACGTCAAGGTCAGCCATCACGGATCGGCGAACGGCTATTGCGATAATCTGTGGAGCGAACTCTCCAAACGCAGGAAACCGTCTGCGGTGGTTACCCCATACAAACGACAACTGCCGGAACTGCCCGCTCTCGCTCATATTTCGGAACACGCCGGCGAGATACTGGTGACGAGGTACACACCACCCACGCAGGGGCACACGCCAGTTTCGGCTGCACCGCCGTCCAACTCGACAATACAGGTCGCGGAGAGGCTGCGAACCGATGCGGTCGCAACCGTTCCGCGCCGTCTGTTGCCCGGAAGATGCACCATGACGTTTGATCACCTTGGCAATATCCTCACACGTGAACTCGCGGGTGAAGCGTGCTGCGTGTTCAGACGCAACTAGCCCAATGGCTTTGGGGTACCGGCACGGCCTATCCGATACGTCTGGAAGATGTCATCTACAACGGCGGCCACCGCGGCGATTGGATTCCGGTGGAGGACGTTCCCGCTCTCAAGAGCCCGGTCGGTGCTCTGGCGTCTCATCTGGCGGCGTTGACGCGGGAGCTGGTGGAAGGCGGGCAAGGAAGCTTTGTCTACGAGATGCTCGGCACGCGGCTGGCAGGGGTGAAGCAGCACAAGGACGCGTCGGACAAGGCGGCCGAGGACCGGCTTCGCGAGCTCGAGGCGATTGCTCTGGATGCGACGCGGGTCCGGGAGGAGCCGGCGAAGTATCGTCTTTCAGGCGCCGGTGAGTACGACCTGTTCACCGTGCTCCGCAGCTTTGCGCCCGAAGCGGAGATAAGTTACGTCGCGGACTGCGCCCGCCGCATGGTAGCCCACCTGCGCTCAAAGCACCTTCTGGCTCCGGGTTGGAGCCAGTCGAAGGGCGCTCGGATGCAGGTCGAACAGACGCTGCTGGTGGAATCGTGGCAGCCGGACTACGTGGTTCTTGGCTTTGACGCCAATTCACCCGACCCGCCGTTCTTGAAACCGGCCGTAGATGAATTGGCGAAGTCGGATCGACAAGGTTAGGGGAATGCGAACTGAGGTCACGAAAACTGCGGATCTGGGAGGGCGGCGCGTTGAGTACCGCCTGATCACGTCTCCGTCCGCGCGGCGGCTACGTGTCCGTGTCGGCCCGCGCGGCGTCGAGGTCGTCCAGCCGGCGGGCCGGGATGACTCCGACGTAAGTGCGTTTCTCGAAGGCGAATCGGCGTGGGTTCTCGGTCAACTCGATCGGGTCGACGCTGGCCGCACGTGGCCGGCAGCGGCGAGATCCTGTACCGCGGCGAGCCAACGTCGGTTCGGGTGATCGAGAGCGACACGCTTGTGGGTGCGGCGCGTGTGCGACTTACGGACAACAATATCGTAATCTTGCGTGGTACTTCGTCCAAGGTGCCGCCGGAGAGGACCCTTGAAAACTGGCTGCGTAAAGAAGCACGTCAGGCCATCGAGGCGGAACTGTCGATTATTACCCGGCGCCTGAATCGGACGCCGAACCGCGTCTACCTCATGGGCCAACGCACCAAATGGGGCAATTGCTCCCGGCTTGGCAACCTCTCCTTCAACTGGCGCCTCATCCTCGCCCCGGACTTCGTCCTGCGCTACCTCGTCGCCCACGAAGCCGCCCATCTCGCCGTCCCCGACCATTCCAAACAGTTCTGGCTCACCGCTCAAAGCCTCTGCCCGGAGACCGAACGTGCTCGTCAGTGGCTCTGTGCGAATGGGCATCGGTTGTTTGTGGAGTTGGGGGCGGTGGTCTGAGCGGGGGTTTGCTGCTGTAAGTTACATCATCGACTAGTGACCTCGGGAAGCTCGTTTACGCGCTTGATTCGCCTTCGGCGAATATTCCTTTGTACGTGCGTACTCGACCTGGTAAGATTCAACATCTCGAATACACCCTCCAGCAAATGATCGGAGAACTCCTTGTTACGCTTGAGACCCATAAAGATAAGCGTGTCACCCCAAAACTGCTTTGCAATTACGTCATACGCGTGTCCGATATAGCTTGGAAGCTGGGCCTTCGACACCTTGCTCAGGGGCATAAATGCCAAAACCGCGGGCGATCCGGAACTGGAAATGATAACGGGACCTCTACCGGTCCCGTAGCGCGTATAACCGTAGTAGGGTATAGATTTGAGATTCCCCCGAAATCTCGGACACCAGCAAGTTGCGGCAAGTAGTAAGGGTACGGATCGGCGGCTCACGGATAACAACGGGCCTACTCACGAGTTGGTTCGACAAGGCCGGCGGGGTTTCCTGCCTTAAGTCGCGAGGTTTGTTCGGGACGAGGTATCATTTTATTCATACGCGAATATCCGATTCATGACGCTGCGGCAAGTTTCAGATTGTGAGGACACACGCTTGGAACCGTTTACTTATAAGAATAGAATGGGCGACCAGTACTACCTGCATTCCGGGACAACAACGCTGGGAAAACCCAAGTACTTCTTCTCGCGAAAGGCCGGCGGTGACCTTCTCAGCGAGATCCCAGAAGGTTACACGATCTTCGAACATCCGGACGGCCCGGTGTTTCTGCAGCGGTCATCGTCGCAGGCGATCACCGATGCGGAAGTCTCCGTGGTCGAGCGTGAACTGGCGCAGGTGAAGACGATTTCGCGCAGTCAAGTCGTCCGCAAGGGGAAGATCCTCACGGTTTACGCGGCGGAACGAATGGAACGGCCGACGAGCCCGCTTCCTTTCGGGCTGGGCAGTCCGGCGTTTTTCGAGGCGATGGAGAGATGTGCGCGTATGACGGCGACGTTCCAGTTCAAGTTGGTGGATAAGAAGTCGCGGCTGTTTGAACCCTACCGGTATTGCTATCGCAGTTGGGCCGACGGCTGGATTTCCATTGGCGCGCCCGGACCGATCGAGGACGTCGCGCGGCGGTATGTAAAGCACGCCGGCCAGGAATCCTACTTCGAGCTGTTTGGTTGGTAGTGAGTGTTAGTAGAGGCGCTCATGAATCACGGCAGGGATTTTCCATCGGTGAAGACATTACGTTTGCTCCGATTGACCTGCTAGTTTTGCCAGTGTCTGACTCCACATCTCGCCAGCCCGGACAACTCCGTCGCCGGTAATGAAACCGTAGTGAACCAACTCAACGCAGACGACTCCTTTGACCTCGCGAAAGAGGATTTTGAGCAGAGTCTCCTGGTCCACAATCACAGCGTCGCCAACCTCCCAGATCCATGTGAGGACAAGTCGCTCCGGCTCGACATTGTGGAATTGGCCGGTGACAACGGGCGCCACCGTACCAGCCTCATCGACATTCTCGATGCGGAGGCTACCTGCCGGTTGTACGTCGAAATGGACGTTTCGGACGACGGTGTCGTCCGGATGCCACCACAAGCGCAGGCGTTCCGGATCGGTCACGTAGGAACGCAGGGTTGCGACGCTGCACGGGTACGCTTGTCTCTGGGGCAGCATCAGCCCGCGTCCAGGCGCGGCGGCAAATCTAAAGCGCGTTGTCCGCGGGTTCTGGGATAGTCTTTAGTCACTGGCTTCGCTGCGATTGTTCAGAAGGCGTCAACGGTCGATGAGCAGGCTGCCGGTCTCCGCTCGTAACTCCTTGATCCGAGCGGATAGGCTTAACAGCACGTTGTTGTTCTCGGCACGAAGGCCGGATCCGAACGCCGCCTTGATTGCAGTGTCACATTCGCGAACTGGAACAATCCGTTCGAGAACCGTCTCGAATCCTATGGCGTCAATTAGTCTAACGATAGTTTGCTCAAGGCATATGACGTTCCCTGCCATTCTATCGCAAATGCTCTCGCAACCGGGAGCGGTAGCAAGCGCTCTCTGACTCCTCTTGTCACCGGTGGCAACGAGGTATTCATTGAGGCTCTTCGTG
>JBKQWH010000218.1:0-29164 GCA_052139635.1 Capsulimonadaceae bacterium | reverse complement strand
ACGACGTGGCGCCCGAGCTCGACGACCATGACAGCGAGACCTGTGTATTGCCCGGTGTCGCGGCGAGGCCTGTTGGTACGGGCGGAATCGGAGGCTCAGGGGTGGCTGATGCTTCGCTCGACTCGGCCGACGTCCCGCCGCCATTGACGGCGGCGACCTTGTAGTAATAGGCCACGCCGTTGGTCAGGCCTGTGTCGGTGTAAGTCGTCCCGGAGGCCGTGCCAACCGGCGTCGAGCCTTCACTGCCGGACGCGGTCCCGCGGTAGACGTTGAACGACGTGGCGCCCGAGCTCGACGACCATGACAGCGAGACCTGTGTATTGCCCGGTGTCGCGGTCAGGCTTGTTGGTACGGACGGGATCGGAGGCTCAGGTGTGGCTGATGCTTCGCTCGATTCGGCCGACGTCCCGCCGCCATTGACTGCGGCGACCTTGTAGTAATAGGCCACGCCGTTGGTCAGGCCTGTGTCGGTGTAAGTCGTCCCGGTGGCCGTGCCAACCGGGGTCGCGCTTTCGCCG
The DNA here is from genome assembly GCA_052139635.1 of Capsulimonadaceae bacterium. Lineage (GTDB taxonomy): Bacteria > Armatimonadota > Armatimonadia > Armatimonadales > Capsulimonadaceae > JBKQWH01. The sequence continues at coordinate 28,646 of JBKQWH010000218.1, read as the reverse complement.
CCGGTCGCTGTCCCGCGGTAGACGTAGTACGACGTGGCGCCCGAGCTCGACGACCATGACAGCGAGACCTGTGTGTCGCCCGGTGTCGCGGTCAAACCCGTTGGTACGGCCGGTATCTGCGGCAGCGGAGTGGCGCTGGCCTCATTGGTCGGCGCACTCTCGGTGCCCGCGACGAGAGCGGTGACCATGAAGAAATATGTCGTTTCGCTCGAGAGTCCGGTCACGGTCGTTGTCGTTGCCGTAATTCCCGTTTGGACGGGAGTGCTGCCTTCGGCTCCGGCAGACGTGCCCTCGTACACCTTGTAAGACGCGGCCCCATTCGCCCCGATCCAGTTTAGTGTGACCGACGTGTTGCCCGCTGTCGCCGTCAGGTCGGTGGGAGTCGGCGCCGGTGGGTTCAGGCCGTCTACGATCTTGAAAATCGTGCCCCCGCGATTCGGGATGTCGAAGTATTGACCGAAAGTGTTCGTGCCGTACAGGGAGCCGTCGATTCCCTGGATCATTGAGTCGGGGGAGCCTCCGTCCTCCGTCACGGAACCGTCACCGAACACGTGCAGAATGCTCATGTTGCCGGCAGCATCAATTCGAAACGCCGAGCCGTTGAAGTTATACGCGCTGGTGAAGTTAGCCAGGTACGTTGCACCATAGAAGTTCCCGTCACTTCCCTGGACAAGACCGGCCTCGGGGTTCATCCCGTCAAATTCCACTGTTCCGTCTCCAAAGCTATGGAGAATCGTCACATTGCCGAACGAATCCATTCGATAGACGGTGCCCTGATCGAAGGCCAATCCACCTGCTACGGTCGTTCCGTAGAAATCGCCGTCCGATGCCTGCAGAAGGGGAGCCCACGGCTCAGAACCGTCGCTCGGAACGGACCCATCAGCAAAACTATGCAGCACGGTCTCGCCGCCGGAGATGGACATGCTGAACGCAGTTCCATATCCGGCCGCTCCGCCCGCTTCCGTTGTACCGTACAGCTTTCCGTCGGTCCCCTGGATCAAGGTCGCGATCGGCTGCGTTCCGTCATTCTCAACGGAGCCATCGCCGAAGCTGTGCAAGATGGTGACCCCACCCGACGGCGTGACGCGGAAGACGGTACCGACGCCCGCTGACCCGCCGGCCAGGGAAGTTCCGTAGAAGTTGCCGTCGGTCGCCTGAACCAGCCCGGCCTTCGGTTTGGCGGCATCGTTTGCCACGGAACCGTCGCCGAAGCTGTGCAGGATGGTGACCACGCCGTCGGGCGTCATCCGGAATACGGTTCCGTAACCGTATCCTGTCGGGTCTGTTCCAGTGGTCGATCCTCCGTAGGTGGTGGTTCCGTAGAAGTTGCCGTCGTTCGCCAGGATAAGACCGCACGGAACGGACCCGTCGTTTGCGACGGTCCCATCCCCGAAGGTGTGCAGAATGGTCTCGTTGCCCAACGGGTCGAGTTGGAACAGTGTGCCTTCACTCGCTGTCCCACCCTCAGCCGTTAACCCGTAAAAAGTACCGTCGGTCGCCTGGATCAGGTCGGTCGGCTCTGCTCCATCGGTGTACGGTCCATTCGGGCTTTCTCCGCTGCCGAACAGGTACAGCGGCGCTTCCGAAATCGGCTGATTCGATGCCTCATTCGACAGCGCTCCCGTCCCGTAGGAGTTCACGCCGGCGACCTCGAAGTAGTACGTTTCGAGATTGGTCAGGCCGGTGACCAGAGCTGTGGTCGCACTCGACGACATCACCGGAGCAGCGTCTTCACCGCCTGCCGACGTGCCCACGTAGATCTCATAAGACGTCGCGGATGCGGCGGCGGACCAGTTGAGGAGCATGGCTCCACTCGACGACGTCGCCACTAGCCCTGTTGGCACCGGAGGAGCCGTGTCGTACGAACTGGGCGTGGCCACGGATTCCTCGGATTGTGCACTCTCTCCGAGCGCATCCACCGCTGTCACCGCGAAGAAATACACAGACCCGTTGGTCAGGCCGGTCACTGTAGCACTCGTTGAGGTTACCGACCGTACACCTGTATTGCATTGGAATTCGGCCGTGCCCTGATAAACGTTGTAGGACGTTGCCCCGGTTGACGGATTCCAGGTTAACTGCACCCAACCATTGCCGTTGACGGCACTCAGGCCGGTGGGCGCGGCCAGGTCGGTCATTGCGGACGCCTCACCGGATTGGCTGCTGCTGCCGGCGCCGTTTGCAGCCGCTACCGTGAAGTAGTAGGTCGTGCCGCTTGCCAGGCTACCGACGAAAGCATGCGTTGTAGTCGTGCCGGTTTGAACGGGGGTGGACCCTTCGGCCCCCGATGAGGTCCCCATGAACACGCTGTATGTGGACGCGTTTACGGACGCCGTCCACGTGAGCGATACGCCGCCGAGTTCGCCGGTTGCAGCCAGATTTGTCGGTGCAGCCGGGGGAGGCTCGGGAGTTGCCTGGGCCTCGCCCGACTTCGCCGACGTCCCGCCGGCGTTGATAGCGGCAACTTTGTAGAAATAGGTCACGCCGTTGGTCACGCCGCTATCCGTGTAAGTCGTCCCTGTCGTCGTGCCGATGGCCGCCAAACCTTCGCCGCCGCTAACGGTACCGCGGTACACGTTGTACGAGGTGGCGCCGACGCTCGCGGTCCAGGTAAGCGCGATTTGCAAGGCGCCCGCCGTGGCGGTAAGGCCGGTCGGAGCAGACGGGATCGACGGCTCGGGCGTCGCGAATGCCTCGCCCGACTGCCCCGATATCCCGCCGCCGTTGACGGCGGCGACTTTATAGTAACAGGTCACTCCGTTGGTCAGGCCTGTATCGGTGTAAGTCGTCGCCAAAGCGGTGCCAATGGCCGTCGAACCTTCCCCGCCGCTTGTAGTAGCGCGGTAGATGTTATACGACGTCGCGCCGCTGCTTGCCGTCCAGGACAGCGAGACCTGCGTGTCGCCCGTCGTGGCGGTGAGACCGGTCGGAGCGGCCGGAATCGGGGGTTCGGGCGTGGCGGACGCCTCGCCCGACTGCACCGACGTCTGGGAGGCATTGACGGCGGCGACCTTATAGAAATAGGTCACTCCGTTGGTCAGGCCGGAGTTGGTGTACGTTGTTCCTGCCGTTGTACCGATGGCGGTCGAACCCTCGTCTCCGCTTGTCGTAGCGCGGTAGACGTTATACGAGGTCGCGCCGGCGCTACCGGTCCAGGACAGCGAGACCTGTGCGTCTCCCGCGGTGGCCGTGAGGGCGGTTGGAGCGGAAAGAACGGGGGCTTCCGGCGTCGCCGACGCCTCCGTCGAAGGCGGTGATGTCCCGCCGTCGTTGACAGCGGCAACCGTGTAGAAATAGTTGACGCCGTTGGTGAGGCCGGTGTCGGTATAAGCCTCGCTCGTCGCCGTCCCGATCGGCGTCGAGCCTTCGCTACCGCTTGTGGTAGAGCGGTAGACGTCATACGACGTCGCACCGGTGCTGGCGGTCCAGGACAGCTCGATCTGCGCATTGCCGGCGGTTGCGGTCAAGCCGGTCGGAGCGGCGGGGTATGCCGGTGTCAGGCCAATTCGGAAGAATGTGCCACTGTTGTAGCCCCCACCCTCCGCGGAAACACCGTACAGCGATCCGTCGAGCGCTTCCATCATAACCCCGGGCTCGACACCATCATTGCTGACGGAGCCGTCATCGAAGGCATGGAGAATGGTTTCACTGCCGGATACGGTCAAACGAAATGCCGTGCCACTGCCGTTAAACCCGCCACTGGATGTCGTTCCGTAGAGGTTACCATCCGTCGCCTGAATCAAACCGGGGGCTTCGTAGCCTTCAGCGCCGTCGAAGGCCACAGTGCCGCTGCCAAACGTATGCAGGATCGTTACGCTTCCGGCCGCGGTCATGCGGAACGCGGTGCTGGAAGCCCAGCCGTTCGAACCGCCAAACCAGGTTGTGCCGTAGAAGTTTCCGTCACTCGCCTGAAGTAACGGGGCGCAGGGCAGGAACCCGTCATTCGCGGTGTAGCCGAAGCTGTGCAAGACCGTCTCAACTCCGGCGGTGGTAATGCGAAAGGCTGTGCCCAGACCAACCAGTCCGCCTTCTATCGTTGTGCCGTAAAGATTTCCGTCAGTTCCCTGTACCAGGCCGGCTAGCGGGTTAACCCCGTCAGATGGCACGGAGCCGTCACAGAAGCTGTGCAGGATCGTAACGGCGCCCGATGTCGAGATTCGGTATACGGTGCCACACCACGCAACTCCTCCGACTTCGGTTGTCCCGTAGAGATATCCGTCGAGTCCCTGTATCAAGCCGGCATTAACAGGACTGGCCCCATCATTCGCGACCGTGCCGTCACCAAAGCTATGCAGGATGGTCAGAACACCCGATGGAGTGACCTGGAATACTGTGCCCCCGCTGGCGGAGCCTCCCCTCCAGGTGGTTCCGTAGAAATTCCCGTCGGTCGCGAGGACAAGGCCACCCATGGGATAGATCCCGTCATTGGCCACAGTCCCGTCACCAAACGAGTGCAGGATGGTCTCATGCCCCGAGGCGTCGACCTCAAAGACGGTTCATTGACCGGTCGACCCTCCCGAGTACGACGTTCCATAGAAATCACCGTTAGGGGCCTGCACAATGCTGTTGGGCGAACTTCCGTCGTTCGCGACCGACCCGTCACCAAAGGCGTGTTCGATCGTTTCCGGAATGGGCTCATTCGATGCCTCGTTGGAGATCGAACTCACGCCCAGCACATTCACGCCGGTGACCGTGAAGTAATAAGTCGAGAAGTTCGCAAGTCCCGTGACGAGAACCGACGTCGCGGTTGATGTCGTCACGGGTGAGGCGCCCTCCCCGCGCGGAGCTGTCCCCATGTAGATATTATAAGAGGTTGCCGAGCCGTCGTCGGACCAGGAAAGGAGCATCGCCCCGCTCGACGATGTCGCGGTCAAGCCGGTCGGAGCAGTCGGGAAAGGCGGCTCGGGTGTTGCAGATGCTTCCATTGACTGTGCCGACGTCCCTCCGACATTGACGGCGGCGACCGTGTAATAGTACGTTACGCCGTTGGTCAAACCGGTGTCGGTGTAAGTCGTGATGTTGGTTCCGCCAACGGCTGAGTCGCCTTCGCCGCCGCTCAGGGTAGACCGGTAGATGTTGTAAGACGACGCACTGACGCAGCCGGTCCACGCAAGTGAGACCTGCGTATTTCCAGCCGTCGCCGTCAGGTTCGTCGGCGCGGGCGGGGTATTGGGAAACGGAACCTCAAAGGCCATGCCCGCGTTGTGCCGTCCACCGTACAAAGTCGTCCCGTACAAGTTGCCATCGCTACCGAGCGCGAGGCCCGCCACGGGATTTTCCCCATCCGGGGGACCACTGAACGAATCGAGGGTTGTCAGAACACCGCTCGGTGTGATCTGGAACGCGGTGCCATCACCAGAGGTGCCGCCGGATTCCGTGGTCCCGTAGAAGTTACCGTCGGGTCCCTGTACCAAACCCTCCGGGGGGCCGTCCGGCGCAAAGAACGTGTACAACGTCGTAAGAGCCCCGTCGGGTGTGATCTGGAATACCGTGCCGTTGGTGTATGGATTCCCGAAGCCACCGTAGAGGGATCCAATGGTAATCCCATAAAAGTTCCCGTCGCTGCCTTGTATCAGGCTAAGAGGGTAAGCGCCATCCGTTCCGCCGGCGAACGCGTAAAGCGTGGTTAAGGCGCCGCCCGGAGTCGTCTTGAAGATGGTTCCGTAACCGTACGCACCGTCAGCATCGGTTGTCCCATAGAAATCCCCGTCTGTTCCCAGCACGAGATTGCCGCCCGCACCCGCCCCATCGAGGCCGCCGGTGAACGAATACAGTATGGTCAAAGCGCCGCCTGAGGTCGTTTTGAAGATGGCGCCGTCACCGTCGGCGCCGCCGGAGTCGACGACACCATAGAAATCGCCGTCGCTGCCCAAAGTGAGACCGGAACTGGGCGACGACAAACCCGAATAGCTGAACGAATCTAATGTGGTCAACGCTCCGCCCGTGGTTATGTTATAGATCATTCCTAAGCCCGAGGCGCCATCCTCCCCGGTGGTCCCGTAGAAATTGCCGTCGCTGCCCTCTACCAGACCGCTCGTGGGAGAATCGTATACGGCAGAACCGCCAAACAGGTGCAACGATGTCAGGGCGCCGCCGGGTGTGAGCTGGAAGACCGTGTTGCCGCCGTAGGGGCCTCCCGTTTTCGTGGCTCCGTAGAAATTGCCGTCGGTTCCCAGCGTCAGTGTGGTGTCAGGGTTTCCCCCTTCCGTACAACCGAAGGTGTACAGGGTACTCATTACACCGCCCGGCGTAGCGCGATATACTCCCCCCTCGCCGGAGTTGCTCGTGCCATTGTCGGGGCCGCCGGCCGTCGTGCCATAGAACAGTCCGTCTCTTCCCTGGACGACGCCCCCGGAGGGATCTTCGCCACTTGCACCGGTGAATGAGGCCAATATGCTCTCCGATCCGCCAGACGTGATCTTGAATATCGCGCCATAGTTGGCGGTTCCACCGGCCCCAGTCGTTCCATAGAAGTTTCCGTCGTTACCCTGTGTCAAAGGGCCGTCGGGGCCAGATCCGTCGGGCGCGCCGCCAAATGTGTGCAAGGTCGTCAATGCCCCACCGGGAGTGATCTTGAACACCGTGCCACTCGACGAGCCGTATTCGGTGGTCCCGTAGAAGTTACCGTCGCTTCCCTGCACAAGGCTACCCGGGCCGGACGCAGCCATGCTGCTGAACGAGTACAAGGTCGTCAGATCGCCGCTGAGGGTGATAGTGAAAACCGAGCCGCCAAAGGCGGCGCCGCCCATTATCGTCGTCCCATACAGGTTGCCGTCGTTTCCTTGAACCAGGCCGGTCACGGGATATGCCCCATCGAACAAGCTAAAGGAGTACAGGGTGGTCAGCGCGCCGCCGGGCGAGATCTGGAATATCGTACCGTCGCCGGACGTGCCGCCTTCGAAGGTGGTGCCGTAGAAGTTTCCGTCACTCGCCTGCACAAGGGCGCACTCGGGATAGGACCCATTCGAGTTTCCAAAGGACTGAAGCGTAGTGAGCGCACCGCTGGACGTGACCTTGAATACCGTCCCCTGGTCGTAGGCCCCTCCCATGTACGTGGTCCCGTAGAAGTCTCCGTCGCTCCCTTGCGTCAAACCGGCCAGGGGCTGTTGTCCGTCCGGACCACTGAAGGAGTACAACGTGGTCAAAGTCCCGCCCGGAGTGATCTTAAAAACTGTTCCATCGCCGTACATGCCGCCCGATTCCGCCGTGCCGTAGAAGTTTCCGTCGGTCCCCTGAACCAGAGGCCCCGGCGGAACAGAGCCGTTCGAGTATGGATAGAAGTCGTGCACATCCACTATTCCCTGTGCGAATAAGCCACCAGCGGGAATAAGGCACAGCGCCAACAGCCACAAGGCGATCCACCCGAGAACCTTCAAGGGTGTCCGGAAAACTTGACATCTTTGCATCATGCAACCTCCACGATGAGTACCGACAGTTGGAAATGTGTTAGAAAGGCACGGGGCCGTCGCCTCTCGATCCGGAAGATCCCGGGCAGCCCCCTCGATCACTAAAGAGCGTCGTATCTCCTCTTCCCGACTTGCGCCGGCGCTCGACTCAGTCGACTTCGATGGCGCAACCGCTGGGCGGTTCTCCGCTCGCTGCGACCGTCATATCTCACCGTCCAATGGCCAATATATACTTGCTTGCTTGGATCGTCGACATAACTCGGCGTAAAGCAAAAGCGAGTCGACGTTTATGACGGGACGGGAAGGGGACGAAACCCTGGGAGTGCGGGGTTAGAATCCCTGACGAATGACCCATTGTGGAAGGATATCCGCCGCTACGCATCCCCTAAACGGCCGATTTCAGTGTTTTGTCGGCGGCTGTGTATGCCATAAAGCAAGCAGTCGGAAGCCTCAGGTTTCAAATCGTGATAGTGTCGCACACAGTTGAGCATTCGCACCTGCTGCCGGGAAAACGGCCCCGCTCGCTGAACGCGGGCGGGGCCGATGTCGAGAGGTTCTTTTGATCGAGCGATTACTGGACGGTCACGCTGACGTGGCCTTCCACATTCCTCGACAATCACACTCACTCCGGCGCCACGAGGCGGCGGTAAAGGTTTGTTTGCAACAAATCGTCCGGATCGTGCTGCTTTTTCAAGGCATGGAAACGCGCCAGCCGATCTTCCCCCATGCCGGCGCGGAAGGCAGTGCGGCGGAGGGTGCTGTCCTTGGCCATATAGAACCGGCCGCCGGCATCAATGACAACGCGATCCATCTCCGCGGTCAGACTGAGAAGTTCTCCGCGTCGGTCGGGGACAACCGGGTAATCAAGGGCCAGCGAAAACCCGTCAACGGCGTGTGTCAACAGGAAGGAATCCGGCTTGTGGCGCTTGAAAACCCCCAGATACGGGACAATCCCATAGGACTGCGAGAGCCGCAGTTGCTCGCTAAAGACGTCCTTGGCTCTCTCCTTCGGAATGAAGCTCTGGTACTGAATCAGGCCATGCGGCTTGTACGTGAACTTCCAGTCCGGCACGTAGTCCAGGAGAAACGCGAATCCGGCGTGCGACTGCCGGATTTTCGACCCGTTTTCGAGGATCACGCTGCTGGCGTATTTCCCGCTGTTGATCGCCAGCATTCCCGGATCATTGCAAAAAGGCTGCATAAACCGCCACATAATCGACTTCGGAACCAAACCGAGGATCGTATCCGGCAGCTCCTGGTTGCACACCCGCAGCGACTGCTCGGGACACGGGTCCACGCCCGGCGCCAGGTAGTTGGCCTGGTGAATCACGCCGCGACCGAGCGCACTGCCCCCGGCGAAGCAGTCGATCCAGCCGACCAGGTAATCCGAATGCGGCAGGTGCTCTTCGTAGAGCGCGAACAGCTCATCGAAGTTGGAATTGACATACGCGGTGACATCGAGCAACCCCGAATAGACCCGCTTAAGCTGCAGCGTCAGCCGCGTAAAGACTCCCAGCACGCCCAGCCCGCCGATCGCGGCGTGGAACAACTCCGCATTTTGTTCTCGAGAACAAACCAGTCGTTCACCCGCCGGGGTCACGATATCGAAGTCGATAATGTGATCGCCGATCGGCCCGGCCTTGAAGTTGTTCTTACCGTGGATGTTCATCCCCGCGGCGCCCCCGATGGTCGGGGCCATCGTGCCGGAAACGACCGACGGCCACCAGCCATCCTCGATCGTGTACTGCCAGAGGTCCTTGATGGTGACGCCCGGCTCGACCGAGATGCGGCCTCCCACTGGATCCCAGGCCAGGATGCGGTTCATCCGCGTCAGGTCCAGAACGATGCCTTCCGAGTTGATGGCCGCATCACCGTAGGATCGGCCGGCGCCACGGAGGCCGACCGGCCGGCCGGCAGCGCGCCCGGCGTCGAGAACGGCTTCGATTCCCTCGACATTGACCGGGCGGTATACGTAGGACAATCCATGGCAGGACATCCCCCACCCTTCCACACGTTCCAGGCGCTGCTCCGGCAGCAAACAGGAGGAGGGGATATTCCCGACAGGATCTTTGCCCGATGTGTTCGATGTATCGCTGCCGTTGGCAAAGACCGGCAGGCGGGTTTTGGCAGGGCTGGCGGCCTGCGCGCGAGAGGTATCTGGCATGGTTATATCTTCAACATTCGAAAGACGGGCGACGGGATCGCGCGGATCACCCCCATGATCGGCTTCCATTTCGCGGGAACATAAACAGTGCCGGCGCGGTCGACCGCGGCGGCGATGATCTGAGTGGCGGCTTCCTCGGCCGAGATCATCAGTGGGAGTTTGCCCAGACCCGCGGTCATTGGCGTGGCCACAGGACCGGGCTTGATGGTGACAACAGACACGCCGTAGCGCCCGAGGCGGTTGCGAAGCGATTCCAGGTACGTATCGAGAAAGGCCTTCGACGCCCCGTAGACGGGGCTGCCTCGACGCCCACGGTCGCCCGAAACGCTGCCGATACCGACAATCGTGCCGCCGCCCTCGCACGTGAACCGGTGAGCAGCCTGATTGAGCCAGGCGATTGCCCCGGAGACGTTGACCGCCACGACATCGAGGTCCTTGGCGGTATCATACTCGTCGGGTCCCACCGACGGCATGATTCCGGCGGCGTGTACAATGATATCCAGTCCGCCCATCTCTGCCACGATCTCCTGGAACAGGGCGGGAACCGCCGACGTGCACGTGATGTCGTGCGGATGGCAAGTGGCCGCAACCCGCTCCGCGCGTGCGTTAATCTGTTTGGCCAGGCGCCGCAGTTCCTCCCCACGCCGGGCGACGAGGGCGACCTGACACCCACCGGCGGCAAGCTGCATGGCGATCTGCTCACCAATCCCCGACGACGCGCCCACTATGATCGCGCGCTTCCATCGAATATTTGTCATAGTCTGATTATCAACTCCGTTCGCCTTGATTGTCGAAGGCTTCGTGATTGTGTCTCACGTTAGCGTGCGTTCAGTCTTCGCAGGGCATCGAGGAGGCGCATCGCAGACATACTTGACCCTCAAACCTCGCCCGAAGCGCGCCCGCGATCTCGATTATTGGAACGCCAAATGATCCGCTAACTTCTCTTGCCTGTCCAGAGCACAGCGTTGCGCAGTATCCGGCGCACAACCGGGTGATAGTACGTTGGAAAGATCTCGTGCCCCGGCCGAAAATAAAACACCCGTCCCGCCCCATGTCCACGGCCAATTCCGCGTCCCGGACCACTCGTAAACGACGTGTCGATTCCTTCGCCCACGGTCGTGGCAAAGCTCGGAAAGTACTGGCCGCCCAGGGGGAAGTACGATTGGAACACGATCACTTCCGGGGCGGATACCTGAAACGGCGCTCCGTACATTTCCTCTTCCCTGAGCACAAAGTCGTCGATACCCTCAGCAATGGGATGTTTCGGCGCACAGACGCGAATTTCCTCCGTGTCATACGGCTCATTATCCCGCCACCCTCCACCCAGGTGGCCCGGGCATCCGAGGGCGCCTTTGAACACCTTTGAGTAGTGGGCGGAGTGGAGCGCCACCAGCCCGAGGCGTCCTGTATGCACGCGATCGATCACGCGCTGCGCGGCATCATCCGCGACGTCGCCGTGGCGCATGTGACCCCACCAGACGATCACGTCCGCCTCCTCGAGCGCCGCCTCACTCAGTCCCTGCTCCGGATCATCGAGGCCGGCGGTGCGCGCCAGGATCTCGCCACCCGACCCAAGCAGCCCTTCGGCAATCGCCCCATTAATGCTGTGCGGATAAACCGCCTTCGGCGCATGCTTCGGCGATTCGTCCCAAACAAGCACCCGTACAGGTTGTGTAGTCATGTCATGCCCCCGTAGTGGATAGTGAATAGTGAATAGTGATCTCCATCGATATCCACTCTTTCCTATCCACTATCCACTATCCACTATCCACTAACCACTAACCACTATCCACTATCCACTATCCACTCACCACTACTCACCACTACTCACTCTCCACCGGCGCCGACCCCGGGTTCGGTCATCTTCCGCGCATCGAGCAACTCGCTAAGCTGAGCCTCCGGGAGAAGGGCCTGCTCGGTCACCAGGGCGCGGACCGTCTTGCCTTCCTCGACGGCCTGCTTGGCGAGCTTGGCGGCTTTGTCGTAGCCGATCACCGGAGCAAGGCTCGTCACCATGCTCATCGACCACTCGACCAGCGATTCGGCTCGCTCACGGTTCGCGGTCATCCCGTCGATAGCGCGTGTGCGGAAGACGTTGATGGAGTTCGTAAGATAGTCGATCGACTCCAGGACGTTGCGTGCCATCACCGGCAGCATCACGTTCAGGTCGAGGTTGCCGTGCGTGTTTGCGACCGTAACCGTGACCGCATTGCCGATCGTCTGCGCGCAGACCATGATGAGCTGTTCGCAAATGACCGGGTTGACCTTCCCCGGCATGATCGACGAGCCTGGCTGCACCGCCGGCAGGCTCAGCTCGCCGAGTCCGCAGCGGGGGCCCGACGAAAGCCAGCGAACATCGTTGGCGACCTTGAGAAGCGACGCGGCCACGGTGCTGAGCTGGTTGGCGAGTTCGACAGCGGCGTCCTGGCTTCCCTGCGCCTCGAAGTGGTTGTATGCCTCGACAAACGGCTGGCCGTACCGTGCCGAGAGCTTCTCGGCCACGAGACCGCCGAAGGTAGCCGGGGAGTTTATCCCCGTACCCACGGCTGTTCCGCCGATTGCCAGCTCCCGCAGGCGCGGCAGCACCGATTCCAAACGATCAATGGCAAGCTCCACCTGCCGAGCCCAGCCCGATACTTCCTGACCAAGCCGGATCGGGGTGGCGTCCATAAGGTGTGTCCTGCCGATCTTGACGATCTCGTCCCAGAGCGCCGCCTTCTCGGCAAGCGCGCAGTGGAGGCCGCGCAGCGCCGGAATCAGTCGATCCTGCAACTCCGCGGCAGCGGCCACGTGTATGGCGGTCGGGATCACATCGTTCGACGACTGGCTCTTGTTGACATGATCGTTGGGATGGACCGGGCTTTTCGAGCCCACCACGCCGCCCAGAATCTGGATGGCCCGGTTGGACAGCACCTCGTTCGTGTTCATGTTAGTGGACGTGCCCGACCCGGTCTGGTAGATGTCCACCACAAACTGGGAATCCCAACGGCCGGCAATCACTTCATCGGCAGCCTGGGTGATGGCCTCGGCCCGGGAGGGATCGAGCAGGCCCAGCTCGACATTCGTCCGGGCGGCGGCATGCTTGATGGCGCCGAGTGCCGCGATGAACGGCCTCGAAAATCGGACGCCCGACACCGGGAAATTGGCGACGGCTCTGGCCGTCTGCGCGCCGTAAAGTGCTTCGGCCGGGACAGCAAACTCCCCCATGGAGTCCTTTTCAATACGTGTTTCAGTCATCGAATGTCCTCTGCTCTATTCAGGTTGCTCCGAATTTCGTGGGATGTTGCTGTGGATATTCGGGGCGCGGCGCTCGCCCCTGCCTGTCATTTGCGGATGCAATGACAGGGCCGGTCCGGCTTGCAATTCCCTCTCCGGGCTGATGGATGTTGAGTGGCGCATCACACTAACCGCTTCAACGTGCCTACTCACCCGCCAAGGCGGTCAATCTCATGCGCGCCCTTAGTTTACCCCGCCAGCGCCAGGATTGGCACGCGTCCGCCAACGAACCGCCCCGCAAGTCTCACTCGCCCGACTCGTCCAACTCGGAATCATTTCATCATCTACATCGGAGTTCAAGACAAATTCGGCGAGCATCCACAGAAGCAATTTGTACCCGCCGGACCTATGGCGGATGGGGCGCGGGTATAATACGGGCCTATGGCGATGAATACCGAAAGCTCGCTGGTCGGGCGGACGCTGGCGCTGCCGATGGCGGATGAGAACGCCGTCGTTCGGCGTCCCCGCAGCGAACGGGCGACGGTCCTGGCGCTTGAGGCGGGCAGTCCCGCCCAGGCGGCCGGAGTATGTATCGGGGATGTGCTGACGCATGTGAACGATGCGCCCGTGCTGGATATTGTCGACTTCGCTTTCCAGTGCGGCGGCGAGCGAGTGACGCTCCGGGTCGAGCGTCAAGAAGTTGGCCCGATCGACTTCGAGATCGAAAAGGGCTACGACGAGGACCTCGGCATCGAGTTCGGTGACGACCTGTTCGACCGGGTCCACATCTGCAAGAACAAGTGCGTCTTCTGCTTTCTCTATCAGCAGCCCAAAGGGCTGCGACCATCGCTCTACATCAAGGATGACGATTACCGCCTGTCATTCCTGCACGGGAACTACCTCACTCTCACGAACATGGGAGAGGCCGAGTTCGCACGCGTTGTCGAGCAGAGGCTTTCGCCACTCTTTGTGTCGGTGCATGCGACCGATCCGGAGGTTCGCGGGCGAATGCTCGGCCGGAAGGGTCCGGAGCCGATCCTGCCCAGGCTGAGTATGCTGGCCGAGGCGAAGATCCAGGTACATGCGCAGGTTGTCCTCTGTCCGGGCTACAACGACGGTCCCGTGCTGGAACAGACCGTGCGAGAGATTTCCGCGCTGCACCCGACCGCGCGCGGAGGATATGGCGGAGTACTGACAGTGGCTGTGGTCCCGGTTGGCCTGACCCAGTTTCGAGATCGACTGGCCGCCCTTACGAATTGCAATGGCGAGTTTTGCCGCGCTCTCGTGGCAGAAGCCGAGCGCTGGCGCCGCGGATTTCGCAAGAACATCGGCACGAACTTCGTCTTCTTGAGCGATGAGTTCTACCTCAATGCCGGAGTCGACGTTCCGAGCGCGCGGCAATACGAGGGTTTTGCGCAGATCGAGGACGGTGTTGGGCTGGTGCGCCTCTTTCTCGACGATGCCCGGCGCGTTGCGCGGACCCTTCCGGCTCGTATCGAGGGATCCCGATCGGCGACACTGGTTACTGGCGAACTGGCGAGCCCATTTCTGCGCGACTTTGCCGAGAGGTTGAGTCGTATTTCGGGTGTCCGGGCCAACGTCTGCGTCGTGCACAACCGGTTCTTCGAGGGCAATATCAACGTCGCCGGCCTGCTAACCGGCCGCGATATCGTCGATGCCCTCCTTGCAATGGGGGACAGTGCCGGTGAGTGTGTCCTCATCCCGGCCATCATGTTGCGCGACCCCGGACGGGACGTCTTTCTGGACGACATGACTCTGGACGTATTCGCATCGAAAATCGGTCGCCGCGTGTGTGTCGTCGACCGCACCCCGTCGGCGGCCGCACGTGCCATTTTGAATTGACGCGCCACATACGGTGTAGCCGAATGCGCCCCGCGGGATCGACTGACATTCGAGTGCAACACGGATTCACGGAAATACACCAGGCACGCCCGTTCGAAACGACCGGCGTAGCACCGGATGAATAATGCCAGCTTGGAGAGGGAAGACGAAGGCGAATGCGAGCAATCGATGTCATTGAGCGTAAGCGGAACGGATGCGAGCTGTCTGCTGAGGAGATTAGCTTTCTGGTCCGTAATTATGCCGTCGGAGGCATTCCCGATTACCAGATGAGCGCCTGGTTGATGGCCGTATTGTGGCGCGGTCTGAGCGAAGCCGAGACATTCGCCTTGACGGGCGCGATGCTGGCATCCGGCGGTACGCTTGACCTGAGCGGGATCGCGAGTCCTTCCGTCGATAAGCACAGCACAGGCGGAGTTGGGGACAAGACAAGTATCGCTATGGCGCCGACACTTGCCGCCGGTGGGGTTGTCGTTCCAAAGATGTCCGGGCGGGGGCTGGGACACACCGGCGGGACCCTCGACAAGCTCGAATCGATTCCGGGGCTGCGCACCGACCTCTCAGTACGTGAGATCATGGCCCAACTGACGCGAATTGGAGTGTGTCTTTGCGGACAGACCGAAGACCTGGTCCCGGCCGACCGCCAGATGTACGCCCTGCGCGACGCCACCGCTACAGTCGACTCTCTACCCTTAATTGCCGCCAGCATCATGAGCAAGAAGCTGGCGGGGGGGAGCCGATCCATAGTGATCGACGTCAAGGTGGGGTCAGGAGCATTCGCGAAGACTTCTGAGGACGCGCGCGCCCTGGCCAGCCTGATGGTCCGCATTGGGAATCACTACGGCCGCCGCGTCGTCGCTGTGCTTACCGACATGAACTCCCCCCTGGGTTACAATATCGGCAACAGCGTTGAAATCCGTGAGGTAGCTGCCCTTTTGCGCCATCCCAGTATGGCTGACGCTCGCTTGCGTGATCTTGTCCTCCACCTCTGCGCAGTCGGATTCGTCCTCGCGGAAAAGGTCGCCTCGCTGAACGAGGGCCGAGACCTCGCCGACCGCTTGATGACTGGCGGGCAGGCATTTGACATGCTGTTGAGCATGGTGGAGGCGCAGGGCGGCGACCCGGAATACTTGCGCCGCACGGTGAAACTCCCGCGCGCTCGCATGCTGCACGACATACGCGCTCCGCGCAGCGGTTACGTCCACGCGGTCGATGCGAGCGCCATCGGCATGGCCGCCATGCAACTCGGAGCAGGCCGTACCGTCAAGGAGGCAGCGGTCGATCACAGCGCCGGCATCGTCCTTCGTAAGACGGTCGGGCACTCCGTGGCGCGCGACGCCATTTTGGCCACTCTCCACTGCTCCAACGATGTCGCCGCACGCGAGGTTTCAAAGCAAGTACAGGGAGCCTTCGTCATCGACGATGAGCCGGCCGGCCCCGCCGCCCTCGTCTACGAGACAATTGGTCTGGACGAAAATCCCGCCGGCCGAAGGGTACACTGAATTCGATCCCTCCCCGGTCCTCCCCGCAAGCGGAGAGGGAGTTTCGGAATTCGGGGATGGGAACAATCCACGCTCGCATTGTGTCACGTATGTAATGCGAGTAAATGCGGGACATGCCATATGGACAATACACTGCATTCCGCTCATCGAGCGTCGCAACTCGGCTTTCGAATGGCGCTTCTCTTTCTGGCCTGCGGCCTGATGTTCGGTGTTGTCGGCGCGCTGATCGGATTGGCGTGCCAGGACCCGATGCTAGGCTTCGTAATCGGAGTATGCGTCGGAACGTTCTACTGTGCGATCGCTTCCTGGGGCACGGATCGCTTTGCCCTGGACATCTACGACGCGGAAGTCATTGCTAAGAACGCAGCCCCCAACCTGTACAAGACGGTGGCAAAGTTGAGCGCCGCGGTTGGCATTGATCCGCCGATCCTCTACCTGCTTCCCTACGGAGCACCGAATGCCTACGCGATTGCCCGAGTCAATCGAGAGTCGGTCATTGTTCTAACCCAGCTCGTCGTCACAGAGTTGCACACCGACGAGGTGCGTGCCCTGATGGCCCTGATGATCGCCCGGCTGAGCCGTCCGGACGCCGGCGCCGCTACGCTGGGAGCAACCCTCGCCGGCCTTCCCATCCACGTGCTAACCGCGCCGGCGTTCCGAAAGGCGGTTGGCAAGATCGGACACATGGACCCGCGGACGGGTTTTACCGGCCTGGAAAAGCTTCTCCTCACCCTGGCATCCGCACCCGGAGTGGCCCTTGCCCGGCTGGCCTTTGACCGGGCCTCGCATGCGGCCGCCGACACCCAGGCGGCCAACTTGATTGGATCGTCCGAGTTGCTGGCCGCGGCCCTGACCGTGATCGATGCCGAGAAACCCGACGTCTGGTTTGGTGAGACGCCGTATAACCCCGCTACCGCAATCCTGTTCGCCGTGCCTCCGCTCGCCGATCCGGCTACGCTCGACACCTGCGGCCGCTGGGCCGTCGGCATGCAGGCCAAGTTTATGTCGTGGATACCCGACGTCTACGCCCGCCGCAACGCCATCCCCGAGGTGGGCACGGCCCTTGTGCCCGAGCTCGACCTGCCCGGCATGTTTGATGTTGAATAATCTGGATATCCTGGTGAATGCCCCAAAAAGCAGAGATATTACAATCACAGGCTTGTGGTGACGCAGGGCTGTCCGCTACCAGAGTGTGCGAACGGGATAGTTGGGAATCACGGTATCCGCAGTAATAATCGTCATGTCCTCAAAGAGGGTCTGCGCAATCAGCATGCGGTCGAACGGATCTTTGTGGAGCGCCGGAAGATCCTGAACAGCCATAGCATGGTCCGCAGCGACCGGCAAAATCCTCAAGCGATTCCTACATCGCTGTTGCGCCAGCACGTCACGCAGAGGAGTGTTGTCACGCAGGCTCAACTTGCCGATACCAACCTTAATCACAATCTCCCAGATACTTGCCGTGCTAAGGTAGCGCTGCACACCCGGTCCGTTGAGAGCAGATTGGGCTGCCTGCGATAACTTATCGGGTTCACCGTCGAGCCAGAGGACCGTATCCAGGAGAAGTCTCATGGTTCTTCGCCGAGCCAAAAGCTATCCGGCAGCGGAGCATCAAAATCGTCACTGATCCGCCACGCTCCGGCATGCATGCCAAGGATCAACTCACCGGGCTCGGACTCGGCCTCGGGGTCGGCGAACTCCGCAATTGCCTTCTTGAGGATTTCACTGAGGAACACGTCCATATCCTCGCCGCGGGATTCGGCGGCGCTGCGGACGCGCTCTTCCTCCGCCTGAGTAAGCGACACACTAATGTCATATCTCTGGCCCTCCCTCCTTCGCTCTGTGGTTTGCGGACGGGAATCCGCTACCAGGTTCATTGTACCGCAGAACGGCCGGCAGGCCCGGTCGCGCACAGAGTTTCCGCTCACCTGATGGCGCCTATACATGGACTCCGCCGGACTCGTCGCAGGACCAGGGGAGTTTCGAAATCACGAACATACGGAATGTCCGCGTTTTCCGTGGCTAAGTCCTCTCTTGACCCGGCCGCACGGGATTAGCGTGAGGAAGATCGACGTCGGAGCCTCGTGCAACCTGCAATAACTTGTAGGCAGAATGCTTGAGGGACCTGCTTTGAGAGCATCCCCTCGTGACCTGCAAGCGAATCTTCCGGTCCTCCGCACTTTACAGCAGGCGTACGATGGGGTAAACTCCCGCTAATGGAACAGACACCTCCACCACCCCCGAACGACGCCTCCCGAACGACGTCTTCCGATCTTTGCGACCTGCTTGCCCCGGTCCTCGACTCCCTGTCGACTGCGGCCGAGATCAGCGGTGTTCTCAAGGAATGGCATGCCAGGATCAACCAGCCGGGAGCGGGCCGAGATCCGGGGCTCCTTACACAGAACACAGTGCTAGTAGACGCTGTCCTGCGGCGGATTTATAAACTCGCGATCGAGCGGACGGGCAGCTCCGACGCCGCAGAGCCGGAGATGGTCATCGTTGCCACCGGAGGCTACGGACGTCGAGAACTATGCCCGTATTCGGATGTCGACGTCACCTTTATCCCGGCCCGCGAGGACGACGATCGGCTGAACGTTATCATTAAGGACATGTTCCAGTTGGTGATGGATGTGTTCCTGTACGGCGGAAACCTGAAGGTGGGCTACGCTTACCGGCTGATCGGCGACCTGAACCAGCTCGACCACCAGACTCAGAACGCTTCTCGGGGACCGCTATTTGTGCGGCGACAAAGACCTGTTTAAGCTGTTTCGAACCACCTTCCGGGCGCAGCTCGTCACATTATCGGCCGACTTCATGTTCCAGAAGTGGGCGGAGCGGCAGACTGTGCTCGCGAAGTTCGGAGGCGATTTTGTATACGGTGTCGAGCCGAACGTCAAGGAGGGCGCAGGCTGCCTGCGAGACATTCACAACGCCGAATGGATTGCCGCCGTCAACTTTCGAGCCGGACAGTCGCGAGTGTGGCCGACACTGGTGGAACACGGAATCGTCTCTGAAGTCGACGCAGCGAAGATGCGCGTCGCGAGAGAGTTCCTCCTCTCACTCCGCTGCGAATTGCATATCCTCTCCGGCGAGCCGCGCGATGTTCTTACCACCGAGAAACAGGAAACCGTTGCGAGCCGGCTCGGGTATGACGGCACGGATGACGTGCCGGCCGTCGAAAGCCTCATGCGCGATTTATACCAGCATTGCGCGACGGCCCGCCGAATCAGCCGGAAGGTCATCTTACGCTGCCTCGACAGCGAGATTCCTCTGGGCCTCGGCCTCGTGACGCGCGGGCGCACGCTTTTCATCTCCGATTCCGACGCTGCCGATCGTGACACGGTTCTACCACTGCACGTGCTGGAGTTGGCTCAGGCCTATCGACTCAGGATCTCCGAGTCGCTCGTCGAGGATATTGCGGACTTCATCGAGCGCCATCCGAAACCGGGCGACCCCGCCCATGCCGGCAGGGTCTTCGCGAGGCTCCTTACCTCGCCGGCCGGCGTCGCCGACACAGTCGAGCGGCTCAGTGAACTTGGCGTTCTTGCCTGGCTGATCCCCGAGTTCGGTCCTCTCATGAACCTCATTCCCTACGACGCAGCCCACGACTTCACCGTGGGATGGCACTCGCTCTGTGTCGTCCGCTGCCTGGAGGCCCTCAAGATCCACGATGATCCCAAGCTGGGCGACTACCGGCGTGTGATGGGGGAGATCTCCATGCCGGAGGTGCTGTATCTGGCTGCCCTCCTGCACGACATCGGCAAGCAGTGGCCGGGTGGCGGCCATTCCGAAACGGGCGCGGACGCCGCCCATCGGATTGCCGACCGTCTGGGATGGGATACTGAGCGCCGCGACAAGGTCGTCTTTCTGGTGCGCCACCACCTGGCAATGGCGGAAACCAGCCGCCTGCGCGACCTCACGCTCGACGAGACCGTGCGTGAGTTCGCCAAGGACGTCCCCGATATGGACTCCCTGAACATGCTCTATCTGCTCACGTATGGCGACACAAACTCTGTCGGAGAGGGTGTGTGGACCGAAGTGAAGGGCAAGTTCCTGTCCGAGCTCTACTACCGGGCCGAGCAGGTCCTCGCGGCGGCTGAGCCGCGCGGCATCCTGACCCCATCGGTGACCAACGTCACGCGGCATCGCGAGCGAATTCGAAAACAGCTCGGCCAGCAGAACCTGCCGGTCGATGTGATCAACGAGCATACTCGCAATCTGCCCGCCCAGTATTTACTGAACACGCCGCTCGAGGAAATCGAGCTGCACATCGCGATGGTCAGCCGCCTTCGGGACACGTATGTCCCGATTGTGGACCTCAATCACGAGTTCGGCGCCGACTTCACGGAAATGGCCATCTGCGCATTCGACGATCCCAAGCCGGGGCTCCTTGCCAAGATCACCGGAGTGCTCTATGCCTGCGACATCAACGTCCATGTGGCCCAGGTCTTCACGCGCGAATCGAGCTTGCGAATTGCTATTGACACACTGTGGGTGGACTATCGCGGCAAGCCACTGTCGAGCAGCAAGAAGGCTGAGGTCCAGGATTACATCCGCAAAGTGCTGCTCGGGAAAATGACAACGGAGGATCTCCTCAAGCAGCGTAAGAAGCCGCTTAAGGAGCAGACGATTTACACAGCGACCATCAACGATACATTGTCGGATCGCTTCAGCCTCCTCGAGGTGAGCGCGCCCGATGAAAAGGGCGTCTGCTATCGTCTCGCCTCCGCTGTCTCCGCCCTGGGCTGGAATATCCACGCCGCCCGCCTCTCCGTGTGGGGCAGCCGTGCGCGGGACGCGTTCTACATCACCGACGCCAAGCACAACAAGGTCCCGGCCGCAGATGTCGAGCGCCTCCTCAAAGCGCTCCCAACCGCGTCGTTTGTCAAGAAGAAGCTCGCATCGCCAGGGTCGTAGCCCGGATGCCGACTTTGTGGATCAGCGGCCGTCTTGAACCCGACACGAATCAGGGCCCAAACCGAAGCAGGACTCCTTGCCGGAGGGGCTAATGTCCTCCCCTTCCGCTAACGCTCCAGGCGAGGACTCCGGGTGCTGTCGTAACCGTGTTAGTATCCGCGAAGGCGGATGTCGTCGTTTCGCCGCGGTTTCAACCGCCGGGATCTCGCGCCGACGGCCGACCCTGCTTCGACCCAGGATTCAGTCCGAATGCCGCCGTCGCAAGGTTGACATCAGGCCGCTCAGCGGTCATAATACTGGGTGATAGCTTCTCCGCTATTTCGAACTCCCATGAGAAAGTGTTGCGATATGTCACGATTAAAAACATTTGCTGTAACGTTTATGCAAGCACGTGCGGCCCTTTGTCTCGCTGCCCGGTTCGCGTGCGTTGTCGCATGCATCGCCCTCTGCCTGCCCGCCGCGGCGAACGACAGCCGCTACGATCTCGCAGTGCAGCAGCAGTACACCTCCAACATCGGCTTCGTTCTCCTCCTGGAAAACGTCACGCCCGATCCCGGCCCATGCCCGCTCAAGACGCTGAAACTTACACTCGGTGTGGGTGACGGAAGCGCCTGGCATTATTGTGGGGCGACCCCGAAATGGAAGCTCGGTCACGAGTATCGAATCGATGTTACGATTACGAACACCGATTCCACATTGAGCGTCGACGGTGTGCAGATGGCCAAAAGTTCCGGCAGTTTCGTTCCCTATCGGGCAGGAGTCTTCGGCAACGTGTTGACACAGTATTCGCGTGGCGCGACTGTCTACATTGTTCGCGAAAAGTACCTGCGCCTGAGCACACCCGGCCAGCCGGACCGTACCCTGAGCTTTGCCGACGCCTACAACGAGCCGGCAACGCAGTACGCCTTCACCCGCAACGCTCCTGACCGCGTCGACGGCTGGGTCCCTGCTCTCGGACGCACGGTGAATATCGAGGCCGTCTTTCGACTGGAGCCGAACCCGGATCTAAGCAAGCTCGCGCCGCTGATCGACGCGTACGGTCAGCCGATCCGCGCGTCCTGGCCAACAAAGATACACACCGATGCCGACCTGCGGGCTGCGATCGCTCCGGAGAGCCGCTGGCTCGCATCGCACCCGCTCCCACGCGCCTTTGACCAGTATGGGGGCGATACGAAACTTGGCTGGAGGATCGCTGCCACCGGATACTTCACGCTCACCCGCCGAAACGGCGCCTGGTGGCTGGTCGATCCCGACGGATACCCGTGCTTCTACAACTGCGTGTGCAGCGTCTGCGGAAACGACGACGGCGGAACGCCTGTCACCGGCCGCCAGAACCTGTTCGCCTGGCTGCCGCCCAACAGCGGGCAGTTCCATGACGCGTGGACGCCCAACGTATGGAATGCCGACAAGGCTGTGTACTTCGGCTTCATCAATGCCAACCTGATCCGGAAATACGGCGCAAATTGGAAAGCGCGTGAGTGGGCAACGAACATGGCACGCCTGCGCTCCTGGGGCTTCTCCGGCGCCGGCAAGTGGTCGGTTCACCATCCGGGGATGGTCGATGTGGTCGTGCTGTTCCATTTTCAGGTACCGACGCTCGCCGGCCATCCCGACGTGTTCGATCCGGCGGTTCGCGCTGCGCTCCGGCAGGCCCTCGCCATGCAAATGGCCTCGCGCGTTACCGACAAATCCCTCCTCGGCTGGTCGGTTGGCAACGAGCGCAGTGAAGCGATTTTCCCGAACGAGATCACGCAGATTCTGCAAGACGCTCGCGATGTCCCCGCCAAGCGCGCCTTCGTTGACTACGCTCTGGCGAATATCTACGTTGGCAACGTCGACAACATGGCGGCTGCCTGGAAGGTCATGGCCGCCAGTGTCGACGATCTCTATGCCGCCAGGCCGAATCCGCCGGCGGCGGATATCGAGACGCTTCGCCGCTTCTACGCCGGCCGCTACTACGCCTGCCTGTACAAAACAGTCAAGTCGATCGACCCGCACCACCTCTTCTTCGGCGAGTGGCTCGAGCCTTATTGGGGCTGGCAGAACGATTCCGACTGGGACCTCGAGGCCGCCAACGCCGACGTCACCGGGTTCGACTTCTATGCGGACAGCCTCAGCGACCCCAACCTGCTGCGCTGGATGCGTCGAAACGACAAGCCTGTGTTTTGCGGGGAGTACTCTTTCGCACCGGCCTACCACGGCGGACGCGGTCTTGGCACTTACGGGGTGTGGTCGACCGACGAAGCCGACGCGGGCCGGATGTACGCTCGATGGATGGGCCAGTCCGTCCACAACCCGTATATTGTCGGCCTGAGCTGGTTCGAGTATCGCGACGAGCCCGTCACCGGACGAGGTCCCGGCTTCGGGCCGGCCCTCGATTACGATGAGAACTACGCCTTCGGCCTGGTCGACGACACCGATCAGCCCAAATGGCCCCTCATCGAACAGGTCCGCACCGCCAACCTCGGCGCCGCCGTCGCACGCCAGCGAGCGTTCAGCAAGTAATAGGAAGCCAACCGTGAATCTAGTGTGGAAGACAGGCCTCCATGCCTGTCTTCCACGGTGTCTATCGTGTCCATACATCTTGCAGGTCTAAGGCGGAGCCTCGCTCGCTCGCACTCCGGATGTCCCGCTATTTCTTGCTGCCCTTCGCTTTGAACGGTTCGCCGTTGAAGACGGAATGCTCGGAAATCACGCGGCTGGTCACGATCCGCCAGCCGAGACGGGTGAGTGCCCAGGTGTCCTGAGAGGTTCCGGACGACTCGACAGATTCGGTCTGGTCGTAGGCGTCAAGATAGATGATCTTGCTGGCGGTGGCCGCGGTGACAACGGCCATGCCGTGTTTGGGAACGACGCATTTCAGAATTCGGGTCCTGGACTTGGCATACTCGGCGGCAGCCAGAACCTGGGCCATGGCGTTGAAGAGCGTGTTCAGGGAAACGGGCTTGCCGTCCGGTTTGACAACCCGGCACGTTTGATCGTAAAACGCAAACGATCCCCGTACATCATGCCGCTCGAGCGCCGCGTCGGCCATCCCGTAAAACGTAGCCAGCGTCATCCTGATCTGGGCCGTCGAGTCCGGGGCGGCAGCGGCGACCGACTTCGCACCGATCCACGTTCCCAGAACGGCGAGAGCAATACAAACGGCTGCTGTGCGTCTTCGCAAGCGGCCGCCGGGCTCCGGTCCAACGGAGTGACTTCGTACGGACATATATCGATAGCTCCTCTTCGATCCTTCGATCCTTCGATTCTGCTCTGTCTGCGCGGGAAAGCGTGATGCGTCCATCCGAGGCAGCCATGGAGTTCAAAATCCGTCAAGAATATACCCGATCCGCCTTCGGAAGATCCTTGACGCGCGTTTACGGGTACACGATCTCGTTGTACTGAACCGTCAGATCCTCAAGGACTTCGGCCCGATAGGAACTCACGCTCACCTTGCGGAGTTCGGACTGCGACGAGCGGAGGAACTCTCGCACATCAATCAGTTGCTGTTCGTGTATCCGCGGAAGCGAGGCTTCGGGCATCATGCGCCGGTAGTGAGCGCATGTAGATTGGGGCGGACCGTTTTCGCCGGCGCCGTGGCACAACAGGATCAACTCGACCGTACCGTGCGCCTCGAGTAAAAAGAAGAGGTCGCGCTGGTAGGTCTCGGCCCGGGCAAATTCGATGTTGCCGTGAGCGAACGCACCGGCGCCGCCCGGCAGGTAAACTCGGTCGTAATTGCGGATTCCAAGTTCGGCTTCCAGAAAGTGATCGATGCTGAATTGCAAACGACCGTCGGAACAGGCCACGACTAATACACCGGGCCGGTCCGCGCTCCACTTTTCCGTCGTTCGAAATTGTCTCTTTTCGGTATCCGTCCCAAAGGCGCTCCACAGATCGCGTTTTGCCGCAGCAGGGTGCTCAAGCCCGACTGCACTTTCTTCTGAACTGGCCATGCAACCTCCTCGAGTTACGGCGTATTACGGACCCGACATTTCACAGGGGAAGAGCCTATGCTCCCCGACTGGAACGGAAGCTGCATCGGTGCAGGCGGTGCGCCCGGCCACCTTAATCACTACTATACCTTACGCCCCGCTCCCGTCCGGCGAACCGCGGACGCCGCACTGGTGTTACTAGGGATGATGAATGTCAACGTCAGAGATGTCCTCTCCATCGAGGGTGATTGCCCGATCTCGAAGACGGATTGTCTGGCCGTGGAGGAACCGCTCGAGATACGGCTGCGTGTTGCGGACAGCGGACTACAGCGTACTAAAACCGTTGCAATCACCATGCGAACACCGGGGAACGATTCGGATCTGGCGGCGGGGTTTCTCTTCACGGAGGGGATTATCCACTCTGCCGAGGACATCGCCTCTCTGGACGGTTGTGGAGACGCCGTTTGCGTGGGGTTGCGGCCGGACATCGACGTGGACTGGGGGCGGCTGGAGCGGCACTTCGCCGTTTCATCGAGTTGTGGTGTGTGCGGGAAGACCTCGTTGGACGCCATTCGGGCGGTCGTGCCCGCGCCGCTGGATGCGGGCCCGCATATCGGCGAGTTCAATATCATCCACGGTCTCTCAGAGAAATTGCGCGCCGCTCAAGCCGCATTCGATCGGACCGGGGGCTTGCATGCATCGGGCTTGTTCGATTCGCGCGGCGAACTGCTGCTGTTGCGCGAGGATGTCGGGCGGCACAACGCGCTCGATAAGCTGATCGGCGCCGCCCTGCTCGATCATCGCGTTCCGCTGGTCGATATGATCCTGCTCGTGAGTGGGCGGGCAAGTTTCGAACTGGTCCAGAAAGCCCTGATGGCCGGCATCCCCATCCTGGCTGCGGTCGGCGCTCCGTCGAGTCTCGCGGTCGAAGTCGCCCGAGCGGCGTCGATGACGCTGTTGGGATTTGTGCGCGGGGGGCGCTTCAATATCTACTGCGGCGCCCACCGCCTCGGAGATTTAACCACGGAAATGACGGTATAAACGGAAATCCGACTGGAATCGAAGGCTACCCTGGCCGCCGCCCGGCAACCTGGCTCCGGACGGTCAGACAGCACTCTCCGTCGGTCATGGATCGCTCGTTGATCCGCGCTTCGGGCAAATTCCGGAATTTCTCCACGATATTTCCGTCCTTTCCGTGGTAAAATCCTCTCTTCATTCTGGCAATGCTCTGTTAAACCCCGGAAAGGACGATACGCAATTTGGACCGTGAGGTCGACATAAAGGCACAGCCGCCGGACGACAGCAGAAATGTCCGCGTCGGCCCTCCCGCCGGTTCGGCGGGAGGTGCGGAGGCGGTGGTATCTGCGGTGCGCCACTCGTTCGCTGAGATGGGACCAACACGCTCGACGCGGATGCTGCTTCAGGTCAACCAGACCGAGGGCTTCGACTGCCCGGGCTGCGCCTGGCCCGATCCCCAGACGCGTTCTCCGTTCGAATTCTGTGAGAACGGAGCAAAGGCCGTCGCGGAAGAGGCGACAGGAAAGAGGGCTACTCCGGAGTTGTTCGCCCGGTACAGTATCCCGGAGCTCGCAGCGCAGCCCGATTTGTGGTTTTCCAAGCAGGGACGACTGACACATCCGATGGTGCGGCGCTCAGGCCGAACACACTATGAGCCGATTGCGTGGGACGACGCGTTTGCGCTGATCGCGAGCGAGCTGAACGGCGCGGCGTCGCCCAATGAGGCCGTGTTCTACACGTCGGGACGCACAAGTAACGAGGCCGCCTTTCTCTATCAACTCTTTGTGCGGCGTTACGGAACCAACAACCTGCCGGACTGCTCCAACATGTGCCACGAATCGAGCGGGGCAGCCCTGGCTGAGACGCTCGGGGTGGGCAAAGGGACCGTGTCGCTGCACGATTTCGATCTGGCCGACGCGATCTTCGTCATCGGGCAGAACCCCGGAACCAATCACCCGCGGATGCTGACCACCCTCCAGGACGCGGCGCGCCGCGGCTGCCCAATCGTCTGCATCAACCCCCTCCGCGAGGCAGGACTGGTGGAGTTCAAGCATCCACAGGAGCCGCTAGGCCTCCTCGGTGTCGGTACACTCCTGACCACGCTCCATCTCCAGGTTCGGATCAATGGCGATGTCGCCGTGCTCAAGGGCATCCTCAAGGAGATGCTCGAGGAGGAGGACCGGCGGCCGGGCTCGGTGATCGACCAGGAGTTTATCGACGAGCACACAAGCGGATACGAGGAGTTCGCGCCCGCCATTCGTTCCTCGTCGTGGGACGAAATCGAGACGGTTGGCGGCGTACCGCGCGCCCAGATCCGTCAGGCGGCCGAGATCGCAATGCGCTCGAAGGCGATGATCTGCTGCTGGGCGATGGGGCTGACTCAGCACAAGAACGCCGTCTCCAACATTCAGGAGATCGTCAACCTCTTGCTGCTTCGCGGGCAGATTGGTAAGCCCGGCGCCGGCGTTTGCCCGGTGCGCGGGCACAGCAACGTCCAGGGCGACCGGACGATGGGCATCTGGGAGAAGATGCCCGACAAGTTCCTGGACAATCTCGGCGTGGAGTTCGGCTTCAACCCTCCGCGGGCACATGGATACGACACCGTCGACGCAATCCGCGCCATGCGCGACGGCAAGGTGCGCGTTTTTGTCGGTCTCGGAGGCAATTTCCTGTCAGCCGCTCCCGACACCGAGGAGACTGCCGCAGCGCTGCGCCGATGCCGGCTGACCGTACAGATATCCACCAAGCCAAATCGATCGCATCTTATCACCGGCGAGCAAGCGCTCATTCTACCGTGCCTGGGACGAACCGAGCGGGACACGCAGGAAGGCAAGGAGCAGTTCGTAACGGTGGAGGACTCCATGAGCATGGTGCACGGGTCGCATGGAACGCTGACTCCGGCGTCGGAACACCTGCGGAGCGAGCCATGGATCGTCGCCCATCTGGCGAAGGCCGTCCTCGGCCCCGAGAGCGGCGTCGACTGGGCGGCGCTCGCATCCGATTACGATCTGATTCGAGACCATATCTCGCGTGTTGCGCCGGGGTTCGACGACTTCAACAAACGGGTGCGACAACGCGGAGGATTTCGGCTGCCCAACGGCGCCCGCGAACGTCAATTCCGCACGGCAACGGGAAAAGCCCGGTTCACGGTTCATCCGATCCCGCCCGATCCGCTCGGTTCTGGCGAGCTCTTGATGATGACCATCCGCAGCCACGACCAGTTCAACACGACGATCTACGGCCTTGACGACCGGTATCGCGGGATTAGCGGAGGCCGCCGCGTCGTTTTTATGAACGCGGCCGATATCTCCGTCGCCGGGCTGAGGGCAGGCGACATCGTCGACTTGACCGGCCGCCACGACGGTCGCGAGCGAGTCGCGCGCCGCTTCCGTGTCGCCGAGTACGACATCCCGCGCCGCTGCTGTGCCACCTACTTCCCCGAAGCGAACGTTCTCGTCCCACTGGAGAGCGTCGCCGATAAAAGCAACACGCCGGCATCGAAGTCGGTCGTCGTCACGGTGTCGCTTTCAGTTGATGGCGGCGCACCAGGAGTAAGGTGACATAGAAGATACCCATCAGGCTCCATGTTACCGGATACACCGAGTTCGCGACGTTATACGACAGAAGCCCCAGCAGAGACCCGGGATACTTG
>JBKQWH010000217.1:0-7001 GCA_052139635.1 Capsulimonadaceae bacterium | reverse complement strand
GATCGGGCTTATTACATTTATCGATGGAGATCGACAATGGTTCAAGTCCAGAGTCGGGCTGCATGTTTGTGAGACGCCGCGGGATGTCGCGTTTTGCTCTCATGCGATCCTCACTCCGGATAACCTCATGATTGTCCCCAATGCGATTACGGACCCGCGATTCCGCATGAACCCGTTTGTAACCGGCGAGCCGAATGTCCGTTTTTACGCCGGCGCCCCGCTCGTAACCTCCGAGGGACACGCCCTCGGCACGCTCTGTGTTGTCGACCTGGTCCCGCGGGAGATCACGCCGGAACAGCAGCGCGCCTTGAGGGTCCTCGCCAACCAGGTGATCGCTCAGCTCGAATTGCGAATCCGCATTGCCGAACAGAATGTTCTCATCGAGAAACAGCGGCGGATGGAAGCCGCTCTCAAGGAGAGTAAAGACCGCCTTCGCATTGCAACCGCGTCCGGTGAAATCGGCGTTTGGGATTACGACACCTGCACGCAGCAACTCACCTGGGATGAACGGATGCTCAGCCTCTATGGCTTTACCGCGGCGACATTCCCGGGTGCGTATCAAGCCTGGGAAGCGCGGCTTCATGTCGACGATAAGGAGCGATGCCTCGTCGAACTGGACCTCGCTTTGCGCGGAGAGAAGAAGTTCGATACCGAGTTTCGGATTGTGCTGCCGAATGGACCCATCCGGGATATCAAAGCCAGTGCCGTGGTGATTTCAGATGACTCCGGTAATCCCATTCGCATGATCGGCATTAACCAGGATATTACAGATCGAAAGCGTGCCGAAAACGCTCTGAGGGACAGCGAGCATAGATTTCGCGCCGCGATCGAAGCCCTGCACGAAGGATTCATCGTGACAAGCGGCGGGTTGGAAATCGTAGCCTGTAATGTCCGGGCAGAGGAGATTCTCGGACTTACCCGGGGCCAGATGGCAGGCCTGACAGCGAGGGATCCTCGTTGGCGGACGATCCACGAGGATGGTACTCCGTTTCCGCCGGAGACCTACCCATCCGCGATCGCCAGACGTGACGGCAAACCGCAATATGGTGTCGTTATGGGTATTCACAAGCCAAACGACGAACTCGTTTGGGTAAGCGTGGACGCCGTGCCGTTATTTCGCGATGGTGAGGCAAAGGCCTATTCTGTTGCAATCACGCTCTCGGACATAACCGCCGCTCACTAGCCTGCATTATTCATGTCCTATCGTGGGACAGGCGTCCCTGCCTGTCATCTTAGGTTTTCGTGAATAATCCGGGCTAGCGACGTCCCTCTCTTGTGCTCGGGAGAGGGGCCGGGGGTGAGGGCTACGGACTTATTGGAGCACCGGGCGTCCCAGGTGGTACAATGACGATGGGACGCATTCAGTAACAGTCCGAGTTGATCCAGGTTAAGTCGGTAGAACCACGGATGAGTTCGGAATGGGTCCCCTGAGAGAGTAATCCTTCTGATCGACGCAAGTCGCGACGATTTCTTTGGTGAAATAAGAGCCGGCTTGCTTCGGACTCTTCCGTTTTGTCGAATAGCCAGACCTTTTAGGGTCTGGTAAACCACGGCGGGCGCTATTACGCAGTTTGGTTGCGGCTATGCCGCGCTATGGAAGAGGTGTCATATGCTCGGAGCGATCGCAGGAGACATACTCGGCTCGATCTACGAATTCAACAACATTAAGACGGCCGACTTTCCGCTGTTCGACCCACGCTGTACCTATACGGACGATACCGTGCTGACAGTTGCAGTCGCGTCGGTCCTTTTGGGAGGCTCCGGCGGGAACCCGGACGCTTATGTCGATGCGTTCCACGAGTGGTACCGGAACTACCCCCTGGCCGGCTACGGAGGCGGCTTCCAGGAATGGGCTCGATCCGAACTGCGGGAACCCTACGGGAGCTGGGGAAACGGGTCCGCGATGCGCGTCTCGCCGGTGGCGTGGGCATGCGACTCGCTGGACGATGCACTTCAAGAGGCGACCGTTTGCGCCGGCGTCACGCACGATCACCCGGAGGGTATTCGTGGTGCGCAGGCCGTTGCCGCCGCGGTGTTTCTCGCGCGCCAGGGAGAGTCGAAGCCGTCGATACGGCGCTGGCTCGACCGCCTGACCCATTACGACCTCGAGACGACCCTCGACGCGATCCGCCCTTCCTATCGGTTCGATGTCTCCTGCCAGGGCTCCGTTCCGCCAGCGATTATCGCGTTCCTTGAGTCGACCGGCTACGAGGACGCTGTCCGCAAAGCGATCTCTCTCGGCGGCGACAGTGACACGATCGCCTGCATCGCCGGTGCAATCGCCGAGGCGGCCTACGGCGGCGTGCCCGCACCGATCGCATCGTTCGCCCTGGCCAGCGTCGACGATACGATTCGCACCGTGATCGTCGAGTTCGCAGCCCGCTACCACTTGCCGTTGACCCCAGGCGACACCAAGTCCGGATAGCGGCCTCAAGGTGCGCCTCACGGTGGGAGGTGGACCGCACATTCAGGCCGCTGCATGCGCACACGCAGTCAGGAGCCGTACTCTCCGCGATGGTCCGGTTTACAAGCGGCGTTGGGATCAGGGGCCGGGGGCCATACCTCGTCGGGTCGGCATAGCGGTCGAGGCACACGTGCGACGCGAGTATCGAGCGGGCGCTCGCTCAGGCGCGGCCATAAGGCGAAGGCAAATAGTGCGAGGGCCGAGCCAATAGCGGCGCCGACGGCCAGGCCACAGAACGCACGATCCAGAATCGGACTCACCTCAAACCATGTCGAGTCAAAAACACTTGGTTCAGGAACCTGGAGCACGACGGCACATACAACTGCGCCTGCCGCAGTGATCTTGAACAAGCGCACTGCAGCATATTGAGACCAGTTAATGCACGAGTTACAAATCGCCCCGATAACTCCGCCGGCAACGGCAAGAAACGGCCCAAAGCAGAGCTCCCAGGAAAGCCCGTCCCGCCCGTTGCAACACGTACAGAGCACAACAAGTACGCTTGCATACGTGCCGATCAACCCGACGACAAATCCGACGACGATTCTAACGAGCTTCATAATCGCCTCGCAATTCGTTCGACAATTCGCGTATCCAGCCGGATGCGCGGACCACTGATCGCGCCGGTGCTCAAGCTCTTCGCATGGCCGGTTATTTTGGGTCCAGTGAAACCGGTGACGGGCAGCAATACCTCACGACCGGCTCTATTCGACTCTCAGACGCTTGTTCTCGACTCTTAGCATGGCTTTGTTGCCGCTGCCGACGTTCATTGCGATGCCGGGAACGCCTGTCTTGCCCACCAGGTCGACGACAATCGGGCCGGGCAGGGAGACCGCGTTGCGCGCCCCGGAATGCCACCGGTTCATGGCCTCTTTTCCGGTGAAGACGAGGAGCCGGTCGTCCTGTGTCAGAAGAGGGATCTCCTGGAATTTATCGGGCTGCTGGGGGTGGGGCGCCCGCATCATGACGAACTTCGCGTTGTGGTCGGACGGACCGGCGACCGGCACGTGGACATATCCGCCGGTAAACGCGTCCGCAACGGCTTCCTGGTTCGGCTCGCTGGCCTCCGCCTGCACCGCCGTCAGGGCGGCCTCGAGTGCGGCGTTGAACTGAACCGCCGCCTGCTGAGCTTCGGCGGCCTGCTGCGAGAGCTTCGCGATGGCCTGCATCTCCGCACGCTCCACCTCGGCGTGCATGTCGGGGCCCGAAACGAAGATCCGGTGCGGGCTCTTGGCCAGCATGGAGGCGAGTTGGGCTCCGGGCAGGAAGACGGCGTTTGTGACCTGCGGCATGGCCGCCTTCAGGCCGGCGAGCGCGGTGAACGCCGGGATTCCGGTCTCTTTTTCAGGGGTCTCCGCCACCACGAAGGTGACATCGGCATTCGGCGCAATCTGGCCGTTCGGCAGAGTGTGTACCGGCTTTACGGTTGGGACCGCGAGGATGGCCTTGCAAAACGTGTCCAGAAACGTCTGGCGCAGTTCGTCCGCTTCTTCGTCGGTCAGGGCCATCTTTAGCCCCAGGATAGCGGATTCAAGATCGACATTGTTCAGGGGCTCCTGCGGAGCAGTATCGGGAGAGTTCATGACGGGTGGAATCCTTATGATGAATACTGCCTATACTATACCATCCCGCCCGGCGGAAGACAACGACGTCAAATGATTGACGGGGATGCATCAGGATGCGGGCATGCCGGGGCGACAGCCGAGCGATCGCCTGACCCTGAACGGTCGGGCTCATACTACAAAACCCCCTTCGGGTCTGAAGAGGGTTTCGCGTGCATACGGAACCGGGCGTCAGCGGGGTGTGAACGACGTGCCGCAGCCGCAGGATTTGGTGGCGTTCGGATTCTGGAACTTGAATCCACCTTCCATGAGGTTGCGAATATCGTAATCCACGGTCATGCCGCGGATGTACTTGAGGCTGCGCTCGTCGGTAACCACGCGCAGGCCGTCCGGAAGCAGCCAGCTTCGATCGATATCGTCGACTTCGCTGTCCGGCTTGAAGATATACGATAGGCCGGAGCAGCCGCCCCCTTTCACGCCGATGCGCATAAACGCGCCGCCTTTGCGCGCCAGCACGCGCCGCATCTGCGTGCGCGCGCCTTCGGTGAATTCCACGGCAGCGTCGATCGTGTCGATTCCGCCGATGCCGGCATCCGTCATTGTTTCGGCCATAGTTCTTTTACTCCCCGCCCAGGCCTGCTCCCGGCGGCAATGTCTTCGCGCGTCGCTTGAGACGGCCGAGGACGCCGTACATGGCTTCCTCATGGGCGACTGCCTCTACCGAGGCGCGCTCGGCCTGATCGAGTTCATGACGTGTCGCCGCGGCCCGCTCCTGGTAATCGGGATCGTCGATCCTGGCTCCGCACCAGTTGCATAGCGCGCTTGTCAACGTTAGCAGCTTGCGCCCGCAGTTGCCGCACACTTTGACATCACCGTCTGCCGGAGCGTGGCCGGGATCGGGCGCCGCCGACGCGCGCGGCTTCGGGGGCCACACAGCCGCGTCCACGGCTACTCGCCCCATTTTGTCGCCGCCTGCGAGATCAACTGCGTGTTGTTCGGATCGATCCCACTTCCAATCGCCGGTGTCCGCCATACGTCATCCTCGATTATGCTGCCAGCCTTCGCTGTTCGGCCACGGCAGATGCTATTCGATCCGCGGCACATTCGATCTCTGCTGCTGTTGTGAACCGCGACGTCGACAGCCGCAGTGACCACGACACTTCAGCGTCGCTCAATCCAATCGCCTTCAGAACGTGCGAGGGCGCGACCGATGCGGATGCGCAGGCGCTCCCCGTCGCCATTGCGACTCCGGGCACCGTTGCGATCAGTGCCTCCGCTTCCACTCCGTCGAACCGGACGTTCAGGGTGTTCGGCAAGCGGTGGCGCCGGTCGCCATTCACGCGAGCTCCCGGCACACGGAGCAGTATATCTTCGAGATGATCCCGCCGCTCTCTTGACGGATCATCGCCTGTGGAGAGCAACTCCCGGCAAATTTGCGCTGCCTTACCAAATCCAACAATGCCGGGGGTATTGAGAGTTCCTGAGCGCCGCCCGGATTCGTGCCCGCCACCGGTCAACTGCGCAACAAGATCGACGCGCGGGCCTCGCCGCCGGACATAAAGCGCGCCAACGCCTTTCGGGCCATGCATTTTGTGCGCGCTCATCGACATCAGGTCCACCTGAAGAGCCCGGACGTCAACCTCAATCTTGCCGACAGCCTGAGTTGCATCGGTGTGCAGAAGCACTTTGCGTGCATGGCAGAGAGCCCCGATCGCGGCGATTTCCTGCAGCGTGCCGATCTCGTTGTTGGCCAGCATGACCGAGACAAGCACGGTGCGCTCATCGATCGCCGCTGCAAGTTCGTCAAGGTCGACACGGCCTCCGCCGTCCACACCGATATAACGTATTCGAGCGCCATGCGTTTCGAGCTGCCGGGCTGTGTCGAGGATTGCCTTGTGTTCGATCGAAGTGGTTACGATCGCGTCGCGGGGGGCGCGGTTGGCCTCCCAGACTCCGCGCAGTGCGAGGTTGTCGGATTCGGTGGCGCCGGAGGTAAAGACGATCTCTCGCGGGTCGGCCCCGATCAATTCCGCGACGGCTGCGCGAGCGCTGTCGACTGCTTCGATCGCGTCCCATCCATATGCATGCGCATGGGATGCGGCGTTGCCGTAGCGATCGCTTAGGTAGGGCAGCATCGCCTCGACGACTTTCGGGTCGGGCCGCGTTGTTGCGTTATTATCGAGATAGATAGGTACGGCGGCCACCGTCAGTACTCCCCGCCTCCATCGACTCATCCCACGGGCAGGGCGGCCGCGAATGGGCGGTGTGCGAAGTCTTCAAACTTGACCGGATCGTTGAGCGTGCTGCTGATTTCGGCGATGCTGATCTGATCGAGCAAGTTCTTGACTCGAACCTCGATCGTGGCCAGCGGGCTGCGGATCGTACAGCGATTGTATTGACGGCAGCTTGTCTCCTGACCAACGGAGCATTGCATGAGGGACAAGGGGCCGTCGATGATCGCGACCACCTCGCCGACACTGATTTGGGCGGGATCGCGAAGCAGGCGATAACCGCCGGCCGGTCCCGGATGGGAGGCGATCAGGCCATTTTTTGCGAGAATTTGGAGGATTTTGGCCAGCAGCTCAAGGGGAATCTCGTAGCGCTCCGCGATCTCCTTGGTGTTTATCAGACGGTAAAAGGGCTCTGTGCCCGACTCACGGCTTCGCCTTTCCCGTGTCGACGGGTACGAGTCGAGAGCCAGATGTGAGAGCGCCAGCAGTGCGTAATCGGCGCGCTTTGTGATGCTTAACACGATTCGCCCCGCCCCCCGTGGTCACAACGGACCGATCACATGCAGCAGCCGGTCCACCCGGATACCGCTTTGGCCGTAACGTCCCACATTTTGCCGGGATATCGAGGAGTCACCTCAACGCGCCGGTGTCGAGAGTATACCGGAAAGACGGTTTGCTGTCAAGAAAGGCCATCTAGATTACTTGAGTCTCGGAACTTGTTGTCCGTGAGTCAAGCTTGCGACACGT
>JBKQWH010000216.1:0-3163 GCA_052139635.1 Capsulimonadaceae bacterium | reverse complement strand
CGCGGAGAAGGATTGGTTGCGCTGCTCTCGCTCCTGAAAATACACCTCCTTTTGCTCTTTCTCGACGGCATTGACGGCAGCCTGTACGGCGCTCAACAGCGTATCGATCAAGGTGTCGTTCAGTTTGAAGGTCTGATACACGACGAAGGCAATGAGGTGCAGAAAGCGGTCATCCGCGGCGCGGCGCGAGACTTGGGGAATCTGGGCCTTGATCACCGAATAGGCGTAATAGGGATCTGTCGCAAACTTTACGGGACGGATGCCTGGGCTATGATCACTGGGAATGGATCCGGTAGGGCGGCACGATGATCGAGTTTAAGGGCAGCCATTTTGAAAAGGAAGTGATCCTCTGGGGCGTGCGCTGGTACGTCGCCTATCCAATGAGCTATCGGCAGCTCGAGGAAATGATGGAGGAGCGCGGCGTGGAGGTCGACCACTCCACCCTCAATCGCTGGGTAATCAAGTACGCCCCGTTACTTGAACAGCAATTTCGCGCTCACAAGCTCCCAGTCGGTTCCAGCTGGCGATTGGACGAGACCTATGTGAAGGTCAAGGGATCCTGGAAATATTTGTATCGGGCTGTCGATAAGGCCGGCGCCACGGTGGACTTCCTATTGACGGCCAAGCGAGATCGCAAAGCCGCGTTGCGGTTCCTGCGCAAAGCGATTGGTCAACATGGCGTTCCCGAGAAGATCACGATCGACAAGAGCGGCGCCAACACGGCGGCCATCGAGAGCTACAACGCGGAGCATGAGGCGGACATCGAAATCCGTCAGAACAAGTACTTAAACAATCTCGTCGAGCAGGATCACCGAGCCGTTAAACGAGTGACGCGGCCAATGCTGGGTTTCAAGTCCTTTCGATCAGCCGCAGCGACTCTAGCCGGAGTCGAAGTCATGCACATGATCCGCAAAGGGCAGATGCGCGCGAGGGGCAAATTGCGCCCAGCCCAACAGTTCTATGCCCTCGCGGCGTAAATCTCGCTCGTCCTTCCACGCCGCTTCGCCCGCGTGCAGAATTTGCGACACAGCCTCTTGTACGCCATCGATTCCATGCCAAGGTCGGAAGCGAGGAATTCCGCGCGCAAGGGCCGGGACTGCTCGCGCGCCAAATGCTTTCGGATGAAGGCACCGAGGCGCTCGGCCGACACGGAACTGTCATCGGTAAGCCGGAGCTCGTCGATAATCGTTAGGGAAATGTCGGCGGCTGTGCAGGTCGACGCATCGACACCAGGAGCCAACACGGCATCATAGGCATACCAATCGACTGTGTCTGAAAGCACGCCTCTGGCTGTTGAAATCGGAACACCGCCACGGACCACTCCAGCGACTTGTTCCTGCACCTGCGCGTAGCCCGTATCGCGCTTCACTGTATTCCGCAGATCGGCTTCATATTCGATTGTGGTTGAACCGACGAGATTATCAATGAAGCGGGAGGCGGCGTTGCCCGACGCCGTGCCTACCTTCGTGTGCGCTTCGGTACCTTCCGTGTAGTTGTTGATCCAGTTCGAATGCGCTGTGTCGGGGAACATGAGGCGCAGCCGGCCTTGGAATTCGCTACGCAGCACCGCTTCGACATGGCCCGCGTCCCGCAGCATCCGGCAGCGGGCGATGGTCTCGCGGATGCGGACAACATCGGCTGTCATGAATCGATCCTTTGCCGGGCATCGCAAGCCGCCCGCAACCGCATCTCGATATGCTGTGCCGTTCTATTCAGGTTCGTATCGTCGAAGGTGGGAAATGCCGTGGCCAACATGAACATGTCGAGTTCGTGTTGAGTCGTAGGGGCGGAGGCCGCCAAGTACCGTCCGAACGCATCAAGTTTCTGGTGATCGCTGCCCTCGAACGGCGGGACGGGAAGCTGCCGGATGTGTGTCGCTTCGAGCTTTAAGGCGCCGCCCCCGAGCGGCGTGCCCAACGCCTCCATGCCAGCTCGGCACCAATTGCTGTTGAAGACGGCGTATAGGGCGTAACTCGTCCAGCTCTTTTCCTCCGACCAGGCCGTTGAAAAATTCGCGTCGATAAGCACCGCGGGATCCATGTTCAGCG
This sequence comes from Capsulimonadaceae bacterium, assembly GCA_052139635.1. Lineage (GTDB taxonomy): Bacteria > Armatimonadota > Armatimonadia > Armatimonadales > Capsulimonadaceae > JBKQWH01. The sequence continues at coordinate 1,115 of JBKQWH010000216.1, read as the reverse complement.
CGACGGTCGGGATTCCTTGGTTGATCCGCGGCGTGAAGATCGCGGGCAGATGGCGAGCGGTGAAGGTCGGCAGCATGTACCAGAATCGAGGTATATCGCGTCCGTTTGCCGCCTGCCGGATATTTGTGCGCACGGCCGACAGGTCAGGGATCAGGCGTCCCTGTTCTTTAGGATCCGGCGCATGACGCGCCGCCAGCCGCACGAAGGCCGCGAGTTCGCCGGGCATGATCCGGGGTAGGGCTACACCACGTTTACGGTAGGCCTCCGTGGCCTTGGCTACGAGTGGCTCGTCCTCCGGCAATATCCAGTTAGACAGGTCAAGAACTCGCGTGCGCGGTAGGTGACCGCGGGTGAAAGCCGACATGTCTGCTTGCCGGTGCAGAACAGGCCGTAAGGCATCCGCGGGAACACGGAAGCGTATTTTCTGGAAACTCTCCGAGGCCTCGACCGGGACTATCTCTCCACTGTCCGGCCCAGTGAGAGCGACATAGAAAAAACGGTTACATCCAGTGCGCAGCCCCTGACTCACGCGGATGCCCGCCTCGTCGAGTGTTTGGAGAGAGGACGGAACAACGTCCGGAGGCAGCATCTCCCGCAATCCTTCGGGCACAGCCGCAGTCGTGGAGACGCCGCGTGAAAAAAGCGGGAGCACGTCGTGCTGGTTTTCCGCTTTTTGGAACCAAGATTTGCGTTTGAGGCGCTGTTGTAGCGTTCGCCATTCGTCCTGCAATGCGAATGGACGGCTCTCGATTCCATTCACCTTGCATCGCGTCGTCTCGGCCCAGGCTGCGAAATCGGCTTCGGGTCTCGGTCCGGGGAAGGCACCGCCAACGAGAGACGCCGCACTGGCGGCCGCCGGCGCAATCTGCAGCCAGTACGCAGGACGCCAAGACTTCCGGCTCGCTAATGGTGGTGCTACTTCCTCCCACGCTAGCCGTCGCGCGACGACAAGATGCGTGCGGACTAGCGCGTCGGAAAACCATCCGGGTTGGGTGTCCGCTACGATGAACTCCAGAGAGAAGAAGCGCAGCAGCACATAGCGGACTACATCGGCATAGTCCCGCGAACGCCATGTGGCGGGGACGACCAACGCGAGCCGGCCACCTGGCCGAGTC
>JBKQWH010000215.1:0-16284 GCA_052139635.1 Capsulimonadaceae bacterium | reverse complement strand
CCGGATGGTGCAGAGCGATGTTGACTGCCCCGAAGCCCCCTTCCGACACGCCGCCGATCAGGCGGCCGGCCGGGGTCGGGTTTGTCCGAAAGTGGCTGTCCGCCCACGGGACGACCTCGTCGACCACGAAGTCCTCAAACCGGTCGCGTCCGTCGGCGGAGTTGGCCCACTCGGAGTCGCCGTGTTTCTCGCCGGAATAGTTGCCGTCCGGCATCACCATGATGGCTGCGCGGCGTCCGATCAACAGTCCGACCCTTTCCTCGATCGCGGGCCAATCGCCGCGTTTGACAAAATCAGACGGAAATCCGGGCGATCCGTGCAGCAGGTAAATGACATCGTATTGCTCGCCGGCGTGTGCGGGCTGGTCGTAGGACTCGGGGAGGTATACCAGCACCTCTCGGTCCGGTCGCCGGTGGACTCGCGGGCGGACCAGCGATGTCTCGATGGTGAGCCTCAGCAACCTCCCCGGAATCTTGCGCGTGTGCGACGCCACAGTTCCGTCGGATTTGGCCCGGGGCTCGGCATCCTCGGTGTCCGGTGTCGAGGAGACGGCGTCGGTGCCGGTGGACGATGTACTGCCGTCGTCGCCGGGCTGCGCCGAAGTCGACGTATCGCCTCCCGAATCGGGCTGGGTCGAGTCTGCGGGTGTGTCGGCCGGCCGCGAATGGGTGGATGGGGCGGCGGACACGGGGGCGATCGACGTGACCGCCGCGGCAAGGATGAGCGCGAGCATGATGATACGGTGCATAATCTCTTTATTATGTCCTTACGGACAGCGCTTCACGACCGTTCCCCTGGAGAACGTGTACGGGAATTGCAAATGTTCAGGGAATTCGGAGAAGTAGGAATAGGATTTAACCACGGAAAGCACGGAAACGTCGGGATTAGGATTTGTGGGTTTGGCTGCGCCTCGCAGCGGGAACCCGGTTGCTCCTGGTAGAATATGAAGCGTACGACATGATACCTCAACCCCTTCGTGCCACAGTGCTTCGTGTTGCGGCCGTTCTTATTGTTGTCCTGGTGGCGGCAAGCGCCCTGTTGCATGGGGCGCACGCCGGCCGGATTCTGATGCCGCGGCTGAGGGACTGCCGCTGGGGGTGGCTGATTGTGGCAGCGCTCTGGCAGGTGGGGGTCTATGTCTGTCTGGCCGCCATTCTGGCCGGCGCCCTGGACACCCTCGGCAAGCGTCTGCCGATCGGGGTCATGTTGTTCACGGCGATCGCCTTTCTCTTTACCACGCGCGGTTTCGCGGTCGCGGGATTGGCGACGCTGATCCTGTTGCTGGGGCGGCGCGGGGTGCCCGCCGATACGGCGCAGGCGGCGGCCGGGACCTTCTACCTGGGGGACTACATTTCCTTTATCGCGCTCGGCGGCGTAGTAGCGTGTAGCGGCGGCCTCGCGCACTCGCGGGTCGAGACCGGAGCCGCGCTGATCGTGGCGGCCGCGGTGGTGGGGATTGTGGGTGCGGCTCTGCGCGTTCCGCGAGCCTGCGTTTCCCTGGCGAGTGGACTGGCGGGTGGTGTCGGCCGCCTGCTGCGTTGGGACCCGTCGATGGCCGCCGCTCGCGCCGAAGCGGCGGTCGAGCGGTTCTTCGACCGGTGGGCTCAGTTGAACAGCCGGCGTCGAGTGCTAATCTACGCGGCCCTCTGGGGAGGCTTGATGCACCTTTGTGAGTCTGCGACGCTCGTATGCGCTTCCGCCGCATTCGGCGGAGGCGTGTCCGTGAACACCGCCATCGCCGCCTATATTGCCGGCAATCTTGCCGCGCTCATCACCATGATTCCGGGAGGCGTGGGCGTCTACGATGTCGCCATGGCCGCCACGCTGCACACGCTGGGCCATGTCCAACCGGGCACCGCGGTCGCGGACACCCTCGCCTACCGTGCCCTCTCGATCTGGGTGCCCCTCCCCGTGGTCGCCGGGATATTGCGCGAGATTGCACGACGGGAACCTGCACCGAAATCGGACATCCGGAATTAAGGCTTTTAACAACGGAAAAGACGGAAAGTACGGAAACAGGCGGTCTGTTAGTGGGTTTCGGTTACGACGCCGCTGGCGTCGACACGCTTCTCAAAGCCGTGATGCTGGTGCGGATGGGGTCTAAGTCGAACACGGTGCAGAACTCGGCCACGACGGCCGCCTCGACCTCGGGGCGTCGAATCGGGGGCAGGCCGCGGGCGGCAAGTTCGAGCGTGACGGAGGTGACTCCGCGGTCGCGGATGCCGCATGGGACGATATCGCGGGTGAAGGGCGTGAGGTCGTTGTCGATGTTGAGGGCGAAGCCGTGCATGGTCACCCATCGGCGGGCCTTGATCCCAATGGCGGCGATCTTGTTTCCCCCGGTCCACACTCCCGTCCGGCCGGCCACGCGTTCCGATTCGATTTCGAACCGGGCCAGCGCGCGGATCAGGGCTTCCTCGACGCCGCGCAGGTAGGCGTGGAGGTCCTGTCCGTGGCGCGCGAGGTCGAGGATTGGGTAGCCGACGAGCTGGCCCGGGGCGTGGTAGGTGATCTCGCCGCCGCGGTCGACCTCCACAACCAGGATGCCGGCGGCACGCAGGTCGTCCTCGGTCCGCAGCAAGTCCGTGGGCGCGGAGCCGCGGCCAAGGGTGATTGTGGGCGGATGTTCGAGGACGATCAGCGTTTCGGAAGTGCGCCCGGCCGTCACGGCGGCGTGAATGTCCTGCTGCCAGACGAGCGCTTCCAGATAGGGAACTGGCTGTTCACAAGAGACGACACTGCACAGGTGCATATCAGGTATAATGGCCCGGATGAGGCGCCCTGATCTATCATACCTCAAGAACCTCCTGCTCGGCGCCGCGGGCATTGTGTGCGGCACGCTCACCGGGCTCACCGTCGCGGCCGGAAGCACGGTCTCCACACCTCTCGTGCGGTACCTGCTCGGCCTGCGACCGAGTCGTGCCGGCGCAACGGCACTGGCCACGACCTTCTGCGGCGCTCTCTCAGCCATCTTCACCTACAACCGTCACCACGGGGTGCACTGGGTGCTGGGTGCTGTACTGGCGCTGACACAGATCATCGGCGTCACCTGGGCGCAGCGGCAGCTTGGAGTCCTTCGCGGTCCGGCCATGCGCACTGTCTGGACCCTTGCCGCCATTGCCATGGGCCTGGCCATTATCGCCGAAGCCCATGGACTTGTGCGAATCTCGCGGGCCGTCCCGCTGGTGTGGGCTCGAACCGGCATCGGAGCCATAGTTTGGCCGGTGGCGGTTGGGCTGGCGGTCGGAGCGTTGAGTCAGGTGATGGACCTCGGCGGAATCCTCGTCGTTCCCGCGGGCTTCCTGCTCCTCGGGCTCAGCCCGCTCTCAGCACAGGGGACTGCACTCGCGGGTTTGCTGATTGTGAGCCTGCCCGGCGTCCTGATCTACGCTCGCTCCGGTAACTTCGACGCCGGCTCGGCTTCCTGGATGTCGCTCGGGGCGCTGTTTGGCGGGCTGATCGGTTCTTACTACGCGACAACAGTCCTCAGTCCGTCCGGGCTGGTCCTGATTTTCGGGATTGCCTCGATCCTCATTGGCCTGTGGAGATTCCTAACCGCCGGAACCAGGCATGACCCTTCCTCCTCCGATCCGGTGACGGCGCAGCCGGGCACCGCAGATATTGCGCCGGATTCGAGAGCGCCGGGATCGAAATGAAATTCCTGATTATCGTGAATCCCGCGGCCGGCCAGGGCCGTCCGGCAGATTTCCTGACCGATGTCGAGGACGTCTTCGAGTGGGCGTCGCACGAGATTGTGGTGACCACACAGGCCGGAGACGCGCTTGCGGCAGCACGCGACGCGGCGGAGTCGGGCAGCGTGGAGGCCGTAATTGTTGTGGGGGGCGACGGCACTGTCAATGAGGCCATCAATGGCCTGATCGCCGGCGGCGGGGGCGACGCAGCTCCAATCCCGCTCGGCATTGTCCCGCTCGGCACGCAAAATGTGCTTGCGCACGAGCTTGGCATCCCGACAGGGCATCTGCTCGCCGCCGGCGACGTGATCGAGCGGCGCCGAACGCGCACGATCGACGCCGGCGTGGCCAACTCTCGATGCTTCACACTGATGGCGGGCTTTGGCTTCGACGGCGCGGTTGTGCGGGAGGTCGGGAGGCCTATCAAGGAGTTGATGGGACCGGCCGCCTATGCCTTCGCGACGATCGGCGCGCTCGCCAAGTACCACAGCACGACGGTTCGGCTGGTGATCGACGACGAGCCGGCCACCACCCAGGCCTACCTGGTTGTCGTCGCCAACGCATCGTCATACGCGTACCGGCAAATCAAGCTGGCTCCGTTCGCATCGGTGGACGATGGCTGGCTCGACGTCTGCGTTTTCGAGCGGGCGCCGTCGGACCGGGTCGGATTCATCACACAAGCGGCCGCGGTGCTGGCCGGGCGGCATCTGCGCGATCCGCGCGTGCGATATTACCGCGCCCGTCGGGTACAACTGGACTCGTACCCGGCGATTAGCGGCCAGTTGGACGGGGATTTGTTCGAGCACACGCCGGTTGCCATCCGCGTCCTCCCGCGCGCACTGTCGGTATTCGTGCCATGAAAATCGGGATTTTCGACTCCGGGCTGGGCGGCTTGCTGATCACGCACAGCATCATCCGCGCGCTGCCCGACTACGATTACATCTATCTCGGTGACACCGCCCGGGTCCCCTATGGCACGCGCTCGCGCGAGGTGATCTTCCACTTCGCCCGGCAGGCGGTCGATTTCCTGTTCCATCAGGACTGCAACTTGATCGTCGTGGCCTGCAACACGGCGTCGGCCGACGCGCTTCGTCGAATCCAGCAGGAGTATCTTCCGTCGGCCTATCCGTCGCGGCGTGTCCTGGGCGTGCTGATTCCGGCCGCGGAGGAGTCGGTCGCGGTGACGCCGAGCGGCCGGATCGGCGTGCTGGCGACTCAGGCGACGGTCGGGTCGGGGGCCTTCCTGCGCGAGATCCACAAACTCAATCCGCACGCCCGGATCATCCAGCGGCCGGCGCCGCTCCTGGTGCCGCTGATCGAGATGGACGGCATCAAGTACGCAAAGCCGATTCTGGCCGATTACCTGGAGCCGTTCGACGGGACGGTGGACACGGTAATCCTGGGGTGCACCCACTATCCGGTGATGCGCGGGCTGATCGCGGACGGCCTCGGGCCGGACGTGCGCATCGTCGACCAGAACGAGGTCGTGCCCGGCAAGCTCACCGATTACCTGAGGCGCCACCCGGAGATCGAGGCCCCTCTCACGCGCGGGGGGACCCGCCGCTACCTGGTTACCGACCTGACCGCCAGCGCCGAGTCCTTCGCCAACCAGCTTTTCCACGGCGAGATTGCCCTGACTCCGATCCCGGCGTTCATCTAGGCGACGCGTTAAAGCAAACGCTGCACGTCACCAGACCGTGGAGTGTCTGGCTAAGCGAAAAAAGCCCCTTCAGGGCTAAAGTATCGAAGCGGTTAAACAGACGCGTCGCCTCAGGGGGCTCGACGAGATGTACGGACTATGTACTCTGGACGCGATGGACAAGAAGGAAGACAGGCTGGGACGCCTGTCCTGCGATAGGATTAGTCGTGGTCGAGGCAACACTTGACGGGTAGAAACTCAAGGACACGTATTCCGATGGCTGTTTGTCATTCTTCACGCGAGATCAGGTCAGGATAGCGATGTGGACTTCGTTTGCGTTTGCGATGCGGCTGGCGACTTCGATGCCGGCGCTGGGGCCCCCGCCTGAGCGCGACGACGCGCGCCGGGCACTGGTGGTGCTGCCGATTGTTGGGATTATCCTCGGTATGGTCACCGGCTCGGTCTGGGTGCTGGCCGAGCGGCTCTGGGCTGGTGAGTGGCTCGTTGCCGCTGCGTTCGCGCTGGCGGCACAGCTCTGGGTGACTGGCGGGCGCGGGTTTGGGGCCGTTGGCCGGACGGCCGACGCGCTGTCGAGCTATCAGGAAGACGGGGACCGAACGCGCTCGCTTGCGCTCCTGCGCGATTCCCGACGCGGCTCGGTGGGAATTGCGGCCGTTGCGATCGGCGTGCTTTTGAAAGGGGCATTGCTGGCGGCGCTCCGGCCGGATCTGGCCTGGGCCGGTCTCATTGTGGCTGGATGTGTCGGGCAGTGGACCTTCGCATTCGTCGCGATTCTGTTCGGGTCCCTCGAAATCGCGGAAAGAGCCGCGGCGCCGGCCGATCCCTATCCCAATCCGCACGAGCGTATGGACGAGGCATCCAGGGTCGATATCCCGCCTCACCTGACGGCTCGATCGTCAATGGAGGACTTCTTCGGCGCCATGGTAGCGAGCGTCCTCGGCTGCGCGTTTATCCCGGTGCGGGGTCTGGCGGCGCTCACAGGCGCGTCGATCATTGCCGGCACAGCGGCGCGCTCGATCGACGAGAGGTTCAACGGTGTTCCTCTTCAATTCGCCTACGCACTTGCCGAGATCGCCGAGATCGCGGCCCTCGGCGTGGTGACCATGCACCTGTAAACGCTGCCGATGCACTCCGCGCTATTAGTCGGGATCGATCCATGGAGTTAATGAGGCGGAGCAGGGTGAATTCCCACGACCGAACGAAGGGTATGCGACGCCAGTTCCTCGAGTATTGTGAGGCGGGCGCGCAAGTCGACCAGTTCTTCGTCCGGCAAGTGCTTGGCGCAGCCGGACACGATTTGCCGGCCGCGTTCAACCAGCGAGTTGCGCTCGGTGGCGCCGCTGACGGTGGTTGCGATGTCGATCAATGCTCGCAGAAGCCTCAAACTGACGGCGACATCCGTCTGAGCGTAATGTCGGATCTGCTCAAATGCCGATTCCGTGATTCTGTCGAATCCGAGCCACGGAATGCTCACCCGTACGATGCCCGGCGGGTCGTAGTAGCGCGTTTCCGGTCGCTCGCGAGAGCAGAACCGGATGAGGACTCGGCTCAACTGGTCCACGCAACTGATGGCGGTTGTGGGGTCATTGACGGCCGGCGAAATTGCCTTGAGAGCGATGTCGACGATTTGCAGGACGCCAAACTCAATGTCCTGCTCGAGTGTTCGTGTCGGGCCGAGGTCGAATACAGCGAGAAGCTCGGCAATCCGGTCCGGGGAGAGTTTCGAGGCGTTCGACACAGCCATCAGCGGAACGCCCCGCGGAACGAAATGTCCAACGCGCCGCATGACATAGATCGTAATCCCGTACGACTTAGCAAGGGACACGAGCCGCTTCGTGTCGATGTACCGCACGTACCCCGAGCTACCGCAAGGAATGAGGGCCTTGCGGGTGTCCATCGGGGGAAGCGGCTCGTCCGGCATGACTTTTTCGCGGATCTGATACGGCATCGTCTGGTCGATGATCGCCTCCGTTTCGCGGGCGATCCGGTCGACGATGTAGTTGACACCGATTGCCTGCGAGATGTGGTGGATGAAATAGAGCAGCCAGGCGACGCACGCGAGCGCGAGAAGCATCGCCCCGAGCACCGTTACGACCGGCTCGACAGGATGTGGGACGAGACGCGTGGCGGGAAGGGCGGCCAGACAGTAAGTGAATGTGCCAAGAAAGATCCCGAGCGTCTGCTGCGTGACCTTATCCTGTGCAAACGAGACGAGGATTCGTGGGGAGTACTGCATCGACGCCAGTGTCAGCGTCATCAACAGGATCGCGAAGACGATAGAGACAACCGTCATCATGGATGATGCGATTGTCTCAAGGATGACCTGGGCAACCTGCGGATCGGAGCGGGACGGAAAGAGCCCCGAGGGCACCCACGCACTGATCACGGGAAGAGTCACCTCCATCATGGACAGGACCGCGCCGGCACAGCCCAGCGCCAGCGCAATAATCAGTGGCCGAACCAGGAAGCCGCCGCGAAGATTGTAGACGACATGGCGAAAGAACGCCGGCAGGCGGGTCTTCAAGGCGTGACATCCTTCCAAACGTGAACTGCGGGCTTCCGTGCAAACGGGGCTACGCCGAGTCCGTTCAGGTTCGAAGTGCCCCGATATTTCAGCAAGCTGCTAACGGGATGGGTGGACACGACCCTGCCTCCTGACAACTGGAACGTCGACGGGGCGCCACGGCGGAGTGGTCTCCTTGCCGGAGGAGCTAACCTGGATTATTCACGAAACCTCAGATGACAGTCAGGGACGCCGGTCCCACGATAGGATATGAATAATCCGGGCTAATGTCCTCGGGAAGGGAACGCCATCGGCAAATCATAGCACGGGCTGAACATTGTTGTCAACGGGCAGACGCCGCCGTGGCGGACGGTGACGAAATCGGACGTCCGCCCGCGTAGCGCGGGCGGCGACGAAATCCACCCACGAAGGAATTCGTGGGCTGCCATGGAGAACGTCCTCCGGACAAAAGCGGATCGCTCCTGCACTCTACGGATAGGCTGTGACCGCCGACGCCGTCCAGGCTGCAAACGGGCCGTAGGAGTTTTGTGTGAACGCACCGGTCGAGTTGTCGAGGTCCCAGAACGATGCTGCGCCTCCGTCGTCCCAAATTACCTGCAAGTTACCGTCAGGACCGTCGGCGATTGAGCTGGCGGTCCACCCCGGATAGGGTCCGAAGGTATTTTGAGAGAAGCTCCCGTCGTCCGTGTCGACGTTCCAGAGTGATGCCGCGCCTCCGTTACTGGTCCACAACATATGGTTGATATTGGCGGCGTTCACAGAGACAGCCGTTGCCGTCCACCCATTGTAGGGACCAAATGTGGACTGCGTGAACTGGCCGGTGATAGCATCGACGCTCCAAACGGAGGCCGCGCCGCCGGTGCTGGTCCAGAGCAGGCGTGTATCACCGTCGGGTCCGTCAGCAATGGAGTCCGGGGTCCAGTCCGCGTATGGTCCGAAGCTGCTTTGCGTGAACGCGCCTGTCGCCGTCTCGTAGTTCCAGACCGAGGCGGCGCCAGCGGTCGATACCCACAGGATATGCGTCGTGTCATCCGGACTGACCGACAACCCGGTTGCGGCCCAATCGGGAAACGGCCCGACAATATGCTGTGCGAATGCCCCGGTCGCATCGGTTATGGTCCAGATCGAGGCCGCCCCGCTCGTACTGACCCACAGCATGCGAGTTAGCCCGTCAGGGCCGTCGGCGATGGCTTTCGCGGACCAATCCGGGTATGGCCCGTAGGTGTTCTGCGTATATGCGCCGGTCTCCGGAGTGTAGTTCCAGAGCGACAGAGTGCCGTCAGTCTTTGACCAGAGGACATGAGTCGATCCCTGCGGGGCGCTTGGTGTTGCTGACACTTGTTTTGACTGAGCGGATGTCCCGGTGCTGTTGACCGCGGCGGCGGTGAAGTAGTAAGTCACACCATCTGTCAGACCGGTTATCGTATCTGTCGCTGCGATAACGTTCGTCACGGCCGGAGTTGCGCCTTCACCGCCGGACACGGTCGATTGGAACACGTCGTAGCTGGCGGCGGCGTTCGAGGCCGTCCAGGACAGCGTGACCTGGCAATTTCCGCTGGTCGCGGTCAGGCCTCCGGGCGCGCCAGGAAGCGGGAGAGGGTTGGGCGTTGCGCTCGCTTCATTCGACACCGGCGATTGCCCGGCGGCATTGACGGCGGATACAAAGTAGTAATACGTGGTTCCGTTAACGGCCGCCGTATCCGTATAATCGGGGCCGCCGGTCTGTGTGGCGAGCGGAGAATTATCCTCGCTACCACTCGCGGTGCCGCGGTAGATGTTGTAAGACGTGGCGCCCGTGCTCGGTGTCCAGGATAGGGACACTTGAGAGGCGCCTCCCGCGGCCGACAGGTTGGAGGGCGCTGAGGGTATGGTCACCGCGGTTGGAGTCGACGATGCCTCGTTGGATTGGGTCGATGTTCCGGCCGCGTTCGCCGCGGACACCGTGTAGAAGTACGTGTAGCCGTTGGTCAGGCCGGTGTTTGTGTAGGTTGTTGACGTGAGCCCGGACGCGATGGGCGTGGCGCCCTCGCCGCCGCTGGTCGAACCCTGATAGACACTATAGGACGTCGCGCCGGAGCCGGCCCCCCAGACGAGAGTGACCTGGCCGCTTCCGGCATTTGCCGTTAGACCGACCGGCGTGCCCGGCATGCTCCCGCCCGTCAAGCTCATGCCCAGCGCGAAGACGTCGGCATTCTCCGGAAGCGTTATGCTGGTGACAGACTTGCCAGAATTGAGCGCGAACGAGTAGCCGTAAATGTATATTGTAATCGCCTGCTCAGAGCCGTCGCCATAGTTGCGGTATCCCATGGTCGATACAAGCGATTCTCCGGCATTGTTGTTATTGATCGCCCAATCACTCAGGCTCTGGGTGTAGGTTTGGGTGGAGTTGTCGGAGTAGGTAACCGTGAAGGTTTGCGCGGCCTGGTTGCCGAAATCGGCCCCTCCCACCATCAAGAGGGACTGGTACTGTCCAGGCGGCAGTGGCACGGTTGTGCTGGTAACAACATCGGGGACATTGGGCGGCCCCATGTTGAAGTTCGTCCCGTTCCAATTGACAACGGGGCCGACCTGTTCCGCCGAGTACGCCCAGCCGCCGCCGATGCCCCCGGTGCTGTAACTGGTGCCGTCGGTATAGAGGCCGTACACGTTCGCCACCGGCCCGAGGTTCACCTGGTTTCCGGTCGAGGCCGTGTTGTCGACGGCGAGGTCGTTGATCAAGTTGTCCGCGATAGGAGATCCCCATCCTGTGACATTGTCGTAGCCCGGACCGGCGGTGTAGGTGACGTTGCTTCCCGATATAATGTCGTGGAAATCGGAGTCATAGTTCGGACCATTTCCGATTGGGTAGAGGAGTGGATTCAGAAACCCGGCCGGCCCCAAACCGTTCATCGCTCTTTGCTGGTTGAGGAGACCGGTCAAGGCGGCCCAGAAAGGCGCGGCCCCGCTTGTGCCGCCGAGGACGCCCCATTCCCCCTCGAAGTATGTGGAGTAGCCGCCCGTGTCAGGGTCGGCATCCGCGGCGACATCCGGTCCGTTCCGGTATTGTGTCGACGCCAGATTCGGCGTTCCTACCTGGTACCACGGAATGGGCCAGTCCGTGTTGTAGCCGCCGCCGCTGCTCACTCCGTTGCCCCAGTCCCAGGCAACCTCCGAATCCCATGGGCCACCGGGTCCGACCGTGACCAGAGTCGTGCCGCCCACGCAGGTCAGGAATGGTTGATCTTCCGGGTCGTCGAGGTTGGCTGCGCCGCCGGTTCCCCAGGCATCCCAGTCGCCGCTTGCTGCGAACACGCTGATCCCTTCCGCGGCCATCTGTTGGAATATCGTGTTTTCCGCCTGCTCGTACGCATAGCCGGGCGAATAGCAAAGGGAGATGCTGAAGACCGAGACGATGTCGTCGCTGGCGGCCCGGCTGTAAATGTCGAGAGCGCTGCCTCCGCAGTAGACGAGCAGGGCGGATAGTCCGGGATCGAGGCCGACGATGTCCTCAATGTCGAGCGCTGCTTCGCCCTGGGTGGGATCCACTCCGCTCACTCCGTCGAGCAGGACAGCTTGGACCGGCACATTGATCCCATAGTAGCTTTCATACTCGGCCACGTCGCTGGCCGGGTATCCGCCTTGCTCCAGCACGCCGATGGTTTGTCCGGCGCCGGTCAAGCCGGGCGGAATGTTATAAGCGGTTCGCAGGTCGCTGCCGGTGTAACCGCCGTCGGGGCCGGACCCGTTCTCACCGGCCGGGCGGGGCGGGTTAGCGTCGTCGAGACCGGTAATGGCGGTGATGGCCGGGAGGCTGTCGGGCACCGATGGGTCCTTGTCGGGCGCGTAAAACGTGGTTCCGTCCAGCCGCATGTAGACGAGTTCGTTGATATGGAAGGCCTTTTCGACCGAGGCAACGGGGCCAGCGACGTCGAGCACCATGCGCGTGGGCAGCGTGTCGACCACGGAAAGGCCGTTCGACTCTGCGTAGCGCTCAACGGCCTGGTAATCCGATTCGGAGGGCCCGAAGCGGGTGGTGAACTCCTTTGCCGTGAGATAGTGATGGAAGCAGTGATTGTACGGTGTGTAGATGTTCCGCAGGAAGCGAGCGAGGTCCGCTGGGTTGCTCGGCGGGAGCGCGATGGCGAGCCGCATATACGGCGCATCCAGGTGCTTTGTGGGTAAGGCAGTGGTTACATCGGCGGGCACGTGCCCGGGGAGTGTCCGCTCGGCGGCGGTCGCGGCGCTCGCTGCAATCAGTAACACGGCCAACAAGCCGGCCGGCATCAACAATCTCTTGAGAAAGGTCCAGTCGTCCAAGATATCACCTCCCATGGTGATGTCGAGAGTGCATTGATACTTCTGTCGGCTAACGCACCCTCGGTTGCGGTCTACGTGATATTATAGCGCGTGGATGGCGCGTTTAGAGATGTTTTTCCGGCATTCATCGATGTGAATTCTCATGCTAGATCGTTTAAGCGCGAGGGAATCCACTCCGCCGCGCAACCGCCTGCTTCGCGGGTACCCGGCCCGAAACGGGAGGGGAAAGAGTTATAGAATCGAGATAGGACACGAGGGGTATTGTGGTATACGGATTGCAGGAGGTTGCGGTATGACATTCCCATTTGTGACGGACGAGGGCCGGTATCGGCCGTATATCGACGGTGAGTGGCGAGACTCGGGTGCGGTGGAATGGTACGACAATCTCAATCCCGCACATCCGGAGACCGTACTGGGACGCGTGCCGGAGTGCACGACGGGTGAGGTGGACCGAGCCGTGCAGGCGGCAAACCGAGCGTTTGAGGTGTGGCGAGGGGTAAGCGGGAATGTGCGGACGAAGCTGTTTCTCAAACTGGCACAGATCCTTGAGCGAGACTACGACCGTCTGGTCGCGACCATGACCCGCGAGATGGGAAAGACGCTGTTCGACAGCCGCCTCGATCTCGACGAGGCGATCGGCGTGGTCGAGTGTGTCGCCCCGCAGGGCTTATCGCTCAAGGGGGAGACCTACCAGCGAAACGCAGCGGGTGTCGTTATGGAAAGCAGACTCGAGCCGCGCGGAGTGGCTGCCATCGTTACGCCGTTCAACTTTCCGCTTGCCATCCCGATCGCACAGGTGGTGAGCGCGCTGGTCACAGGAAACACGGTTGTGTGGAAGCCGTCGCACCTGGTTCCGGAGTCCTCGATCGCGATCGCGGCCGCACTGGAAGAGGCGTTCGCTTACGTGGAGGGCCGGCATGGCGCGGCCGTCCCCGAAGGCACGTTCAACATGGTCTTTGGCGATCAAGCGGCCGGCGACGCGCTGATCCGCCACCCGGACGTGCGCTGCGTCTCGTTCACCGGCAGCAAGGTGGTCGGCGATGCGGTCGACGCGATCGCGAGCGGCCTCGGCAAACGGGTGATGAAGGAGGTCGGCGGTGTCAACGTTTTTTACGTGCATCGGGAAGCCGACCTGGACCGGGCGGCTCGAAACTTTGTTTACGGAAAGACAATTACCGGCGGCCAGCGCTGCACGTCGATCCAGGAAGCCTGCATCGACGACGCGGTCTATGAGTCCTTTGTCGAGCGAGTCTTGAAGGAAGCCGCCGGGATCGTGTCAGGGGACGGCGCATCCGAAGCCCTTGATAAAGCGGACCGCGTGCCCGGACAGTATTCTCTTCCTCCGCTCGTCTCGGGCGAGCAAAGGGCTCGCGTGCTCGCGCTGCTCGCCGAGAGCGTCACCCAGGGCGCGTCGATACGCTATCAGGGGCCGTCCGGAGCGGAGGGATTTTATGTGCCGTTCACGCTGCTTGAGGAGGTGGGCGAGTCGAATGTGCTGTATCGGACGGAGATCTTCGGCCCGGTCGGTGTCCTTCGCCGCGTGAGCGGAGTGGTCGAGGCCATTGAGCGCATCAACGACCGTGTGGGGATTGTCGCCTGTATCGACAGCGTGAATAAGGATGTGACAGAGCATTTTATCCAGTCCGTGCTGCGAACTCGCGTTGACGACGGGCGGCATGGGACGGGCGCGTTCTGGGCAACGCGTTTTGGGGGCGATCGTGGGGCCGGCAGCGGCAATCCGGCCCTCGATGAGAACATGGTCTACGGCTATGTCATGTGGAAGACCATCTATCGTTCTTATCGGATGAGCGAGTAGGCAATGGACGGGGGACGTTGTGGACGGTGGATGCGATACATGCAGTAGCTACGTGTACGTCATTTCGTTGGGGCCGGGCTCGATTCGACCCGGCGGAGGCGGCCTTTGCAAAATATTCAGAAAGAAAGCACGTATATATTGCTCAGCCAATATAAAATGGTATACTATAAGTGGAGTTGCATCAGTCCGGAAAACCCGAACAGAGTATGTAATCGTCCGTACCACAATCAGTAAAAGTAAACCTTGTCTCGACCCGGCGTGAACGACCGTTGCAAGACCTCTATAGACGCTGCGCCGCAGACCACCATTAGGCCGAAATACAGTAAGGACGGAGCCAGATGGACACGCATGAGTATGGGACCGAAGACGGTCCGGAAATGGACGACTATACCCTCGAGTTTGCCGTTCAGTTGTTTTCCGCCCTCGCACACCCGACGCGGCTGCGTATTGTAGAGTTGCTGACGTTTAGCTCACGAACGGTAAACGAAGTTGCGCACTGTTTGGGGATACTTCAGCCGAACGCCTCACAGCATTTGGCCATCCTCAACCGGGCCGGCGTAGTCAGGGTCACGCCTGACGGGGTCATCCGGAACTACTCGCTGCGGGGCCCGCGGATCGCGCGGGTCCTCCGTCTCGTGAATGAGTTCCGTTCGATTCACATTGCCGAGTTGGAGCGTTTGGAGCACCAGTCCCAGCACGTTGTCGAAGCGTGAGGCGGTGTCCGGGCTCGTACCCCGGCTCCAATCCCTGAGGCGGGGGGCTGACGCCCGCCCGAACGCTCCGGCAGTAATTCGTGATCACTCAGTGTAATCGGCGGGCGAGGCGTCGGGCCCGGCAGTTGAGCTGTGTGTAACGGAAGGCTGCGATGCGTGCCCTCTGTCTCGCCCCTGCGAATCTTGTCGTTATCATTCTCAACAAAGACCAACGAGATGTATGGACGCTATGGATGCGATGGACAAGGAGGGAGACAGGCACAGAGGCCTGTCCCACGATAGGATCCGTCGTAGCCGCTACAAGACTTGACTCACGAGCAACAAGTTCCGAGACTCAAGGGACCTAGCAGCCTGGCTTAGTCTGAACCATGTCCGGCCTGCGACGACGAACGCCGCTAATTACTAGCAGCCAAGCGTCCGTCCCGGACGGGGACGATGCCGAGCAATTGGGTCCTTTTCCTTGCTCGTTGCCGTTATTCACGAACGCCTAACGCTTGGCGCGGGCTCGCTCCGGGCGCGCGAGGAGGTTTCCGTTGGGGTCGGGTATACTGAGTAAACTTCCCAGTCGACCCGAATATGGCAACTCGAAAACGCACAACCTCGATTACTGATCCAGCCACCCTCGCATCGTCACTTGTCGATGTCGCCGGCCGTGCGGGTGAAATCGCGGAGGAGGAAATCAAGAAATGGATAGACGGTGCGAAGGTACCGGAGTGGATTACAAGCGAGCTCAAGGATCTCGATGCCGAGATTAAGGATCTGTCGCGCGATTCCGAACTGCTGACGGACTACGGCCGATCCGAACTGCGCGAATTGAAATCCAGACGGCGTGACCTTCAGGGGGAGCGTGATGCGGTTCTCCGCCCCTGCCAGGAGAATGCTGAGAACTTGGCCACCCTGGCCGGCTCGATGGAGAAGGCGGCGAGAAACCTGCGGCGCGCACCCCTGGATCGGGCGCGCCTGGCATCACTACAGCGCGACATCGTACAGCTCTATCCGCGATTGGAGTCTGCGGATCGCAGGATTGTCCAGGATGTGGCGGATTACCTTCGCACCCCACTGTCGGCACCCCCAGCCCTTCCTGCGCCCGTTGAAACGCCGACAGCGGAGCCCGCAACAGTGGCACTGCCGCCGCCAACCGACGTCGAGTTCGATCCGTGCGGCGACGCGCTCTTACAGAGAATCGTCGACGGCCGCTTCGAGTCTTACGCCGACTGTCTTCTCAACCGGAGCGCACAGCACCTCTCGCTAATCGGCGGGTTCGAGGAACTGATGTGCCTGCCACTCCTGCACGGTATCGAGCATTTTCCCTTCCAGATCAATACGGCTCTGCAGGTCCTGCGCCGGATGCGCGGGCGTGCACTGCTTTGTGACGAAGTCGGCCTTGGGAAGACCATTGAGGCGGGGATGATCCTCAAGGAGTACACCCTGCGCGGACTCGCACGGCGCATCCTGATTTTGACCCCACCGTCGCTGGTGAGCCAGTGGCAGGAGCAGATGAACGACAAGTTTGCATTTCACCATCAGCACGCCCAGCGTGGTGTTGGACAGGGCGATCCACTTGTAGTGGGCGTCACGCCGGC
>JBKQWH010000214.1:0-3072 GCA_052139635.1 Capsulimonadaceae bacterium | reverse complement strand
TCCGCAGTTTGGTTGCGGCTATGCCGCGCTATGATGTAGATGATGAAGATGATTAAGAACAAGCGTCACTACCGACGGTTCTGGCCAAGTCGCTCGTTACGACTGCACGACGCACAGGAGAAGGAGGGAGGTCGTCAGGTTGTTGATACAATGGGCGACCATGGACGGGACGAGTGACCGACGCGTCTCGGCGAGCCAGGCAAAGACGCAGCCAAGCACGGCAAGCGGCACCATCTCGGCGACGCCGACCGGATGGATGAACCCGAAAATGAAGCCGGACAGCAGGATGGCCGGCCATGGTCCGATCTCACGCCGCAGAGCCTGGTAAAGCGCGCCGCGGAAGACGATTTCCTCGATAAAGGGCGCCGCAACCGAGGCAACCAGGAGCAGCACAAGCGCCATCGGTCCGGTCACCGAGACAAGCATGGGGATGACCGGATTGGATGGGGACGGGAACTTGCTGAAGAAATGCGGAAGAAACATCGGCGCCGCCAGAATGAGCGGCGTGGCGATGCAATACCCGCCGAGTCCGTGCACGATTTCCATGCCGCCGCCTCGGAGGGTCAGGCCGACCTCGGCCAGGGTCGTGCCTCGGAGGCGGGCGAGGCGCCAGAGCCAGAGGATTGCGGGCGCCGCTCCAAACACGTACGCGACGGAATCGATCATTACTATCGCAGTCACGCGGATCTGCGCCGACGAGTTGTCGAGTCGCTTCAAAAATGGATGCACCGCACCGGCGAAGTGCAGCCAGTGGTGCGGGCCAATGCCGTCGTATCCGCCCAGCGCCATTGCGAACAGCTCGGACCCGACCAGGTACAGGAGGAAAACCGTCCACAAATCGACAGTGGATAGACGCGGCGAGCCGACCGCAGCCGGCGCCGGTGTGGCCGGGGTATGAGGCGCATTCTCCGGCGGCCATGCGGCCGAGCGACTGCTGGAACCGAAACTTTCGGCGGCATCGACGGCCCGCAGTCCCAGTCCCACGAGCAGGAACAGGCCGGCAATCAGCATGGCAAATCGCACCAGCATGAGGCTGTCCGCTAGAAGTGTTGGCCATAGAGCGTACCGGCCGCACATCTGCCGGCTCCGCTTCGCGCCCTGCAAATCGTCGGATCGCTGATGAATGGCCGCCAGGAGCGGATGATACCACCAGCGCAGCCTGCCGGACAGTGGACGCGCCGACGCAACCGCCAGAGCGGCCTGGCTGCGTGTCAGCCTGGTTTTTACAAAGACTGAGGCAAAAAACTTGCCCTCGGCCGCAATGTCGCGCCGGTCGCGTGCTACCGTCCCGGCCGGCAAGTCCGGCCCGAAGGCGTTCAGTGGCAGGTGACCGTGTGGCGTGCGCGCGAGGGGAGGCTCGTCGAGGAGGGCGCGCAGGATAATCAGACGACCCGCCGCCGACGGAGCGTTTCCAGAGTCGTCGTCGAGCCTGGCGGCATCGTCACGGGCATCGGTCAGCGTCCTCCAGTCGGGACTTCCGGTGACAATAGCCACCAGGAAGGCCTGCTTCGCCTCGAGGTCAGTGCCGATCAGGTCGAGAGTCGCCTCCGTACTGAAGTCCGCCCGCGCGCTAATCGGGTGCTTGCCGGTCGTCGGCAGGCCGGGCGATCGCACCGCGGACACGATGTGGGTTGCGACAAACGCCAATATCAGAGTCAAGGCCCACCGCGATGTGCGGCGGCCGCGGAGGGAGTCCTCGCGTGGAGCGTTACCGGAAGGGGAGGACGTTAGCCCCGGTTCCGGCAAAGTGCCTGAAACAACGGGCTCCCCAGCGGCCGGTGCTGTCGCTGCCGCGGGGCTATGGGGCGGCACCGCCGCCTCCGGCGCAGGATCGTCCACAGGGGGAATACTGGGATCGGACATAAGGCGACACACAAAATCAACTGCTGCAAGTCCGTCAGACCTGGAACGATCTGCCGGGATGGAGACTATTGAGCCGGAGCGACACTGGTCGTGGTCGAAGCCGCGGCTAGTTCGGCAAGTACCCGCTTCAGGTTAGTTTGGACGGCGGGCCCGTCGGGCCATCGGCTCGCGGTCGCGCGCCACGTCGCAACCGCTTCCGGGAGCATGTGGCGCTTTTCATAGCTGTGGGCCAGCATCTTCCAGTCGTTCGCATCGGCATCCGGACACTGACGTGTGTCCGCAAGAAAGACCGTCGTCGCGGAAGTGTAATCCTTCATTGTATTGAAGTAAAATACTCCGAGGTTGTAATAGGCATAGGCACTCCTGGGATTAAGCTCCACGCACTGCTGATACATGCCCTCGGCCATCGCGTGATAGCCAAGACTGTCGGTCAGCCACGCAGCGGATGTGTAGGTATCCACGGAGCTCGGCCAGGCGCTGACGACGATTCGGTCGACGGCAATCGCACGCGGATAATCGCCGTGATCGAAGTACCAGTCGGCAGTGCGGCCTACGGAATTGATGACGCGAAAAACAATTCCGTCTGCCTGAGCTTCCCCAACCGCGTCGGGCGCCTGCAGGGCATAGCTGTCCGGAAAGTCCTGTGCAATCGCCTCGTGCGACGCGTCGGCAGGGTCGATCGACAAATCCGGAGCCGCGGCGACAGGAGGTGTCAGATGGTTGGCTGGCGGCGGGGCCGCGATGGCACTCAGGGGGATCGAAGCCAAAATCGCCATCAAGCCGACTCGCAGGGTGAGCATACCCTTACCTCATTCACTTGTAGGATGCGGCTATTATAGCCGAGTCTGTCGAGTCCTGTCCATCAAACCCTAACCCACACATCTCATGACGGTTCGTAACCCGGGCGTAGTCGAAGTCTCGTCTTTGACCGACACGGTTTATGGACCACGAACTATGGACAGATGGACGCGATGGACGAGGAGCAAGTCAGGTACGGAGGCCTGTCCTACGATGGGATCCGTCGTCGCCGGCACCGAACGCGGCCTTCGGCCGGCCGTCCATGCCGGACGGAGGAACCAGATTAACGACAGGTAAGAGTTCAGACTCCCTGCCAGTAATCTCAACAAGCCTTCAGGATGCCGCAAAGCACCGACTAACTGGCGTTGAAAATCGCTTGCACGAACTCTGAACTCTGACCCACTTTGAGAC
>JBKQWH010000213.1:0-25487 GCA_052139635.1 Capsulimonadaceae bacterium | reverse complement strand
ATGGAGGGAGAGCATGTAGAGACCCCTATTGAGGGCGGTGGAACTAGTCTGGGCAATGGCGCGCAACGAGCCGGTCGAAGTGACCAGCAGCAACAACGTTATTGCCGTCGTCCTATCGCCTGAAAAGTATCGCGAGATGGGGGGCCGTCGCCGTCTCGGGCGGCCTCGCCGCCTGGGTATCTTTGAGGACGCATTTCGCGATGTTGATCTCGACGCAATTCTCAGTACCGACACAAGTGTGCTGTTCCAGGATTATACGCCGTGAAATATCTGCTAGACACCTGCACCTTCAACTGGGTTGTCGCCGGCGCGGCGAATTTGTCCCTGCAAATGTCGCTTTCACTATTTGAGCAGGCGGCATACTCCGAATGCATTGACATACTACCAGTTACCGTTCCGATTACCGAGGTGCTTCAAGTGCTTCCGTTTCATCCGGGCCACAGTGATCCGTTTGACCGCACGATCATTTCCACGGCACTCCAGGGCAACTGGACCGTCATTACGCCGGATGAGAAATTCGATCATTACAAGGGTCTGATGCGTGTTTGGTAAGCAGACAAGCTCACTAATGGGAGCCTACCGATGGAAGGCAAAGTCTTTCTCAAGTCGCTGTCCTTGAACAACCTGTTGTCCTTCGGACCGGAGGGGGTCGAGGTCGAACTTCAACCCCTGAACGTGCTCATTGGCGCGAATGGATCTGGCAAGTCCAACTTCATCAATGCGATTTCCCTGTTGCGATCGACGCCGGGCGATATAGCGTCGGCAATGGCAAAGGGAGGCGGACCCACCGAGTACCAGTATAACGGCGCCTCCGAGCCGATGACCATCGCGGCGACCATCGACAACATTGGCACGAGTGTTAAGCATACAATCGCCCTGATAACCCCTGAGCGAAGTCTCCGGGTCGAGGCCGAGCGGATCGAGTTGATCTCATCGGCGGGGCCAGTCACCGAATACGAGTACGCGGCGCCAAGTTCTATCAATGCGCGCTTTCACGTTAGCTATCCGCAGGAGGAGCCCGACGAGTTCGCGAGCCGTGTTCGCGAATCCAGGCCAGCCTACGTGGCCAATCAGGTGACCTGGGACCGATCGGTTCTTGCACAACGCGGAGATCCGACCTTCTATCCAACTCTCTGGCAACTTCGCGAGTTCTACGAGTCCATTCGAGTATACAAGGACTGGCGATTTGGTTCCTCCGCGCCCAGAGAGCGCCAGCCATCGAATCTGCGCGCCGACACCCTGGACGAGGGTTCCCAGGCAAATCTTGCGCACGTCCTCAGCCGCTTGCGGAGGGACGTTGCCATTCGCAATCGGATCGTAAAGCATCTGTCGGATTTACTCGACGACGTGTCCGATTTCAGCATCGAGCTCGAGGCCGGCAGTGTCTGGCTTTCGATCACGCACGCCAACCATCAGGTATCGGCTCCACGCCTCTCGGACGGTACCGTGCGCTTCCTGTGCCTGCTCGCGGTTCTCTGCGATCCCAACCCGCCGCCGCTCGTCTGTATCGAAGAGCCAGAGCTAGGGATGCACCCCGATATCATCTCAACGATTGCGAAACTCCTGATCGAAGCCTCGCAGCGGATGCAGTTAATCGTCACAACGCATTCGGAAATGCTCGTGAATGACCTTCGTGACGTCAAGGAGTCGATTCTCGTTTGTGATCGGTACAGCGAAGGCACGGAAATCAAGCGCCTTGATCCGGACGAGCTTAAGAGTTGGCTCTCCGAATACTCGCTCGGAGAGACGTGGATGAGAGGTGGCTTGGGAGGAACTCGCTGGTGAGCCGGAAAGACGCATTGCGATCGAGTTCTGGCCATCCTTGGCGCGAAATCGTGTTTTACGTAGAAGGAGGCAACCAAGGACCTGACAGCCGCAAGTTTCGAGAGGCGTTTAGCACATTCCTGGCGGACATACAGCACGAGGCTAGGCGGAAGGGCAAACGCATGTCGATTAAGATTTGCGGCTCCCGCAAATCCGCATACGAGAAGTATTGCGAAGCGCTGCTGAAGGCCGGTACACTCCCGATCCTGCGTGTCGATTCCGAAACACCCGTTTCCGCTGCGGATTTCGGAAAGCCCTGGCGGCATCTCGCCAATCGCCCCGAAGACCGGTGGACAAAACCCGGCGGATGCGGAGACGAACACTGCCACTTTATGGCGCAGGCGATGGAGGCCTGGTTCTTCGCCGACCCGGACGCCCTCGAAGAATTCTATGGTAAGGACAAGTTTCGCAAGAGCGCACTTCCAGTTCGCCAGAACGTTGAGGATATACCGAAAACTGACCATATCCCATCGCTGGAGAGTGCGACTCGTCACACGAAAAAGGGGCGGTACCACAAGATGGACCACGGTCCCGACATCCTCAGCAGTATCCGGACTGCTCTCGTCCGTGCCCGGGCTCCGCACTGCGAACGGATCTTTGTCGAGCTCGGCAAAATCATTGATGCGCTCTGAGCCGCGGACACGACTCCTCGCCGACAGGTATAATGAGTTCTGCCATGAGTGTAGACCTGAACAAGATACCGAGCACATACACGGAGGCGGTCGACTTGTTAGCGGCCCGGCAAGGGGACGACGACGACGTTGCTGTTTATCACATGCCTGACCCCGCGGAGAAGGTAGTGCGGTTACTCGAAGTTAGCCCTTGGTACAAGGACGAAGACGTCCTCGGGCCGGTCTCCATGGGCGCTTCCCGTGACTTTCCATATGCTAGCCACGTAATCCTGGTATCCGAAGGCGACTGGCAACGTGTCAACTGTGGCGAAAAGCCGCTCCCGGCCGGGTGCGACCTGACAACATTGAATAAAAATCGGAAAGGGTAGCGGCTAACCAATCGAGCTAGCAGCGCTCCGTCAGTGCTAGCCACGAGCCGCCATTCCGACATCCCGGGAAGTTGAACCTATGGCAGAGACGAGATTCATTAGATCGATAACTCTTCGAAACGTGCTGTCGTACGGCGAACCTGGACCGATTGGCCTGAAGAAGTTGAATGTACTCATAGGCCCCAATGGTTCCGGGAAATCCAACATTATCGATGCACTGCGGCTGCTGTTTTCGAGCCATAACAGCATGGTTCAAACGGTTATTGACGGGGGCGGCGTGCAAGAATGGCTGCACAAACGCCCAGGAGAGACCACGAACGAGGCAACAATCGGCGTATATGTAGAGATCGACCCTACTACAGAAATCAAGCATGAGTTAACATTCTCGGCGGTTGAGAACAGGTTTCGAGTGGTCAAAGAGCTTATCGAGTACTCCAAACCCGCGAAGTTTCGACCCTACCGGTTTGAGAACGGCACCGCGACGATTAAACGCCCCATCCGTAGGATTGAACAAGTCAAAGACTTGAAGACGGATCGATCGATATTAGCTCAACGACGTGACTCGACAGAGTTTCCCGAGATTACGAGCCTTGCAGACATGTATTCGACCGTAAGGTTCTACTCAGAAGTGGCATTTGGTCGGCTCTCGCATGCCCGTAAGCCTCAGGATGCAGCCGCAGATCAGGATTTTCTGGCGGAAAACGCAAGCAATCTTGCACTTGTTCTAGGCAAGCTTATGGATGCTACCTCACCTATCAGAGACGATATAGCTTACCGATTACACAGATTCGCCGATCGCTTTGACGGTTTCAGCATGAAGGAGTTTGATAACACAGTCCAACTATTCTTGCACGAACGTGGCCTTAGTCGTCCCGTTTCTGCATCCCGCCTGTCCGACGGTACCCTCCGTTACCTATGCCTTCTCGCAATTCTGCTCAATCCTAACCCGCCGCCGTTGGTTTGCATTGAGGAACCCGAGCTTGGGATGCATCCGGACATCCTCCCCACGATCGCAGAGATGCTGATCGATGCGTCGCAACGCATGCAGTTGATCATCACAACCCATTCGGACATGCTTGTGTCTGACCTTCATGACATACCGGAATCGATCCTCGTTTGTGATCGATTTGACGACAGCACCGAGATAAAGCGGCTCGACCCGGACGAGCTTCGGGGATGGCTCTCCGAGTATTCGCTCGGGGAAGCTTGGATGCGGGGCGCCTTAGGAGGAACTCGCTGGTGAGCCGAAAAGCATCACGTTCCGATCCCGGCCCATCGTGGTGTGAGATCGTTTTTTACGTAGAGGGGGGGCATGCAGGACCCGACAATCGAGTGTTTCGAGACGCATTTCGTACGTTCTTGTCGCAAATTGAGCAGGCGGCGGGCGTAAAAGGCAAGCGTATGTCGGTTAGAATCTGCGGCTCTCGAAACAGTACGTTCGATCGATATCGCGAGGCAGTCCATAAGACTAACACTCTCCCGATCCTGCTGGTGGATTCCGAAACTGCGGTCAGCGCGGACGATTTCGGAAAACCCTGGCGGCATCTCGCCAACCGTGAGGGAGATCGCTGGGTAAAACCCGCCGGATCTGCGGACGAGCACTGTCACTTTATGGCGCAGGCGATGGAAGCCTGGTTTTTCGCAGACCCGGAAGCCGTTCGCGAATACTTCGGGGATAAGTTTCAAGCAAGCGCACTTCCGGTTCGACAAAATGTCGAGGAGATCCCTAAGGCCGACCATATCTCGTCACTGGAAAATGCCACTCGGTTGACGCAAAAGGGTCGATATCACAAGGTTCATCACGCTCCAGGGATCCTTGGCAAGGTCCGGCCTGCACTCGTCCGTGCACGAGCACCTCACTGCGAGCGGATCTTTATCGAGCTCGGTAAGATCATCAACGCCCTTTAGATTGCGGAGGTCAAGCCGCATAATGCAAAAAATCGAAGCTATTATCCGCCCGACCAGGCTCGACGCCGTTAAGGAGGCCCTCGAGGATGTCGGGGTCGTCGGAATGACGGTCACCGATGTCCGCGGGTACGGGCATCAGCGGGGGCACACGGAGAAGTACCGGGGCAATACGTACGTGGTCAACCTGCTGCCCAAGATCAAGCTCGAGATCGTGGTCAAGGACGACGACGTCGACGAAGCCGTGGCAGCCGTCGAGCAGGCGGCTCAGACCGGGGAGATCGGCGACGGCAAGGTCTTCCTGATGCCGGTCGAGCGCGCCATCCGTATTCGCACCGGCGAAGAAGGTGATTCGGCGCTGTAGGCGGCCTCTTTGTGGTACACTATCTTTGAAATGTCTTCGATAACCTCCTCTCGTGCAGGCATCGGCCTTTCGGCCAACCTGGGAATCATTATTACCTGCCCGGTCGGGTGAGACGCATCGCGGCGCCACCCCGGCCGGGCCGGCACGTCGGCGTCGCGTCATAACATCCCGTTTTCATTGCCGGTTCTATTTGCCACAGGCTGCGGCACAGCCCGGGCGAACCGGTGCAACACCCGATGAGGAGTATTCTGTGAGTAACTTAGGACATAAGGTCGACATCTACGACACCACCTTGCGCGACGGGTCCCAGGGCGAGGGGATCTCATTCAGCGTCGAGGACAAGGTCAAGATCGCGCGCCGGCTCGACGCGTTTTGCATCGACTATATCGAGGGCGGCTGGCCGGGAAGCAACCCGAAGGATATCGAGTTCTTCGAACGCATGAAGAGTGTCCCCATGCAGCACGCCAAATTGACCGCGTTCGGATCGACCCGCCGGCCGAATCGCGCTGCCGCCGACGATCCCATGCTGCAGCCGCTTCTGGACGCGCAAACGCCCGTGGTCTGCTTTGTCGGCAAGAGCTGGGACTTCCATGTGACCGAGGCCCTGCGCCTGCCGCTCGACGAGAACCTGGCCATGATCGCCGATACGACGCGCTTCTTCAAAGCGCATGGCAAGGAGGCTATCTTCGACGCCGAGCACTTCTTCGACGGTTACAAGCGCAACCCCGAATACACCTGCGCCTGTGTCAAAGCGGCGCTCGACGCCGGGATTGATGTCGTGACGCTCTGCGACACGAATGGCGGGACGCTTCCGCACGACGTCTCCCGGATCGTCACCGAGGTCGTAAGCCGATTCCCGACCGGCCGGTTCGCGATCCACACGCACAACGACGCCGAATGCGGGGTCGCGAACAGCCTGGCCGCCGTGCTGGCGGGCGCCATCCAGGTCCAGGGCACGATCAACGGGCTCGGCGAGCGGACCGGCAACGCGAACCTCACCAGCATCGTCGCGTCGCTGGGCCTCAAGCTTGATGTCGATATGTCGTGCCGCGAGAAGCTGGATGAGCTCTGCGACCTTTCGACCTATGTCGACGAGATCGCGAATCTGCTGCCGAAGACATCGGCCGCGTACGTTGGCCGTTCCGCCTTCGCACACAAGGCGGGGCTGCATGTCGACGCCATGCGCAAGAATGCGGAGACCTACGAGCACATCGATCCGGCCGCGGTCGGCAACGAGCGCCGGATCCTCGTCAGCGAATTGAGCGGCGCGTCGACCATCCTCGAGAAGGTCCAGAAGGACTTCCTCAACCTGCGCAAGGACAGCCCTGAGACCAAGGCGATCCTCAAGCGGGTGGCGCAACTTGAGCACGAGGGCTATTCGTTCGAGGGCGCGGAGGGCACCTTCGAGCTGCTCGTGCGCAAGACCACCGGTAACTACACGCCGTTGTTCGAACTGGTGGGATACCGCGTGATTGTCGAGAAGCGAGGCGGCGACACCGAGGCGATCACCGAAGCGACGATCAAGATGCGCGTCCATGGCCAGGAGGTGCTCACCGTGGCGGAGGGCGACGGCCCTGTGAACGCCCTCGACAACGCGCTGCGCCTGGCTCTCAAAGAGCACTACCCCGACCTGGCCGGCATTCGCCTGACCGACTTCAAAGTCCGCGTCCTGAGCGTCAAGGAGGGCACCGCCGCCAAGGTCCGCGCCATTGTCGACAGCGCCGATGCCACCCGCACCTGGAGCACCATCGGCGTATCAACCAACATTATCGACGCAAGCTGGCACGCCGTGGTCGACAGCATCGAGTATGGACTGTTGCCACCGTGCGAGGCCGGGGTAGCACTACCGGAGTAGGAGAGGACTCTTATACTTATACAGGCTGGGTCAACGCCGCCGCCGTCAACTCAGCCTGGGAGGAGAAGTCCTCGGTTAACAGTACGGGTGAACCTAATCGCGGCCGTTGCCCGTCTTCGACCCGGCGGCTCGCATTTGCGCAATCTCGGCCTTGCGCTCTTCGCCGAGCTTCTTGAGATACGCATCCCAATCGTCCCGGTGAGGACGAAGGGTTTCGACAATAATCCGGCCGATCGTGACACTGCGATACCATTTGTGGTTGGACGGAATGATGTACCAGGGAGCATGCCGGCTCGCCGTGGCGCCGATCGCGTCCTCGTAGGCCGTGGTGTAGTCGTCCCAGCGGCGACGCTCGCTCCAGTCGGCAGAGGCCAGTTTCCACGCCTTGGTGTCATCCTGTTCGCGAGCGAGCAGGCGCGCTTCCTGCTCGTCCTTGCTGATGTGCAGAAAGAACTTCATGACGAGCGTGCCCTCATCGACAAGATGCTCCTCGAACTGCCGGATGCGTTTGTAGCGGCGCTCGCACGCTTCGCGATCGATAAGGCCGTGCACACGCGTGATAAGCACGTCCTCGTAGTGCGACCGGTTGAAGATGGTTATCATTCCCTTGGGCGGCGTCTGCTTGTGAATGCGCCACAGGAAGTCGTGGCCGGCTTCCTCGGGAGTGGGCACCTTGAACGACGCGACCCGGCACCCCTGCGGGTTGATGTTCTGCATCACGTGCGCGATGGTGCCGTCCTTTCCGCTCGTGTCCATGCCCTGCAGCACAATGAGCACGGCTGTTTGACTCGCCGCGTAGAGGCGCTCTTGCAGCGCGGCAAACTCCTCGTGGACCTGAACGAGCTCTCGATCGCTCTCCCGTCGATCGAGTTTGCCGGCGTACCCCGGATCGTAATCAGACAACTTGATCTTCTTTTGCTCGTCGACCTTGACATTGCGTGACATGGCACTCTCCTTCTCGGTATCGTTAAGGCGTTCCCCCGCAAGCGGCGCCCGAATTATGACTATGGTACTCTCATGTGACAAGAAACGTCCACGAGCACGCGAAATCGCTTTCAACACTCCGCCTCATACCGGCAAAATGTATGGACTGTGGACTATGGACGGAACGGACAGGGAGTAAGACAGGCACGGACGCCTGTCCCACGATAAGATCAGTCGCGGCCGGCACAAACTCAGCTCACGGACAACGATGAGGAATCTGGCGCCGGACCGCGACCCGGTCCATATAACAAGTGCGGCTCGACGACACGTGAGTGCAGACGGGTTCGCCTTGACTTCGGACGTGTGACATGCTACAATACGGCACATAGAGCGGCCGTACATCATGGCCGCATGGGACCGCAGTGAAAGCGGATCAGGGAGTGGGCGTTGGCTGATTTTGAGGGTTCGACGGAGGCGGAGTCGCGCGACATGCACGCTTCGCTCTCAGCGGGATCGCCGGTCTGGGACACTGTCCGCCGGCTCGTTGATCTGGTTGTCGAGCATAACCTCGCCGAGTTGGAAGTGGACGAGGACGGCACCCGAATTCACATTAAGGGGCAGGTCGTCGCGGTAGCCGCTCCCACCCTCGTAACGGCCGGTCCCGGGCAGGCACAAGTCGCTCCCGCCTCCCCGTCCAAGGCGCATACAACGCACGCAAACCTGGTCGCGTTGGAGTCGCCAATGGTCGGAGTGTTCTATCGAGCGGCGACCCCGGGAGATCCGCCGTTTGTCAGCGTGGGCGACGCCGTCCGTGTCGGACAACCCATCGGCTTGATTGAGGCGATGAAAGTGTTCAGTGAAGTCCCGTCGGAGCGTTCCGGCCGTATCGTTGACATCGTCGTCGAGGATGGCACCCTCGTCCACCAGGGCGACCCGATCCTCTATCTGGAACCACTGTGAGTAAAGATAAGATACTGGTCGGCGTGCTCGGCCTGGGAAATGTCGGCAGCGGAACCATTCACCTCCTCCAGGACAACGCGGAATCGATTGCGCGCAAAGTCGGGATGCCGATCGAGGTTGCGAAGGTCGCCGTGCGCGACACGACTCGGGCTCGTTCGGTGTCGCTTCCGGCCGGAGTCCTCACCGACAACGCGGACGAAGTGGTTTGCGATCCCGAAATCGACATTGTCTGCGAGTTGATCGGCGGGCTTCACCCGGCCTATGAACTGGTGTATCGCGCGATTACGAACGGCAAGCACATCGTCACCGCGAACAAGGAGATGATGGCAAAAGCCGGAAACGCACTTCTCGTCGAGGCACACCGCCGCAGTCAGGACTTCAACTTCGAAGGGAGCGTGGGCGGCGGCATTCCCATCATTCAGCCACTGAAGCAGGCACTCGCAGCGAACCGGTTTTCCACTGTGATGGGGATCGTAAACGGAACTACGAATTACATCCTGTCCAGGATGACGTCCGAGGGAGCCGATTTCGGCGACGTGCTCACTGAGGCGCAGGCGAAGGGATACGCCGAGGCGGACCCGTCAAGCGATGTCGGCGGGCTGGACGCGCAGTATAAGACGGCGATTCTGGCCAGCATCGCATTCACGTCCCGGGTGGATCTCTCCAAAATCCACGTTGAGGGCATCACGCGCATCACTCAGCGTGACATTGAGGTGGCGCGCGACCTGGGATATGTGATCAAGCTCCTCGGAATTGGTCAGGAGGCCGCGGGCGCCCTTCAGGTCCGCGTTCACCCCACCCTTTTGCCGGCCGGGCACCCGCTGGCGTCGGTGAACGACGTCTACAATGCCGTCTATGTCCGCGGCGACTCGGTGGGCGACGTCATGTTCTACGGGCGCGGTGCGGGGAGCGGACCAACGGGGTCGGCCGTTGTCGGCGACATCATCGAAATCGCCCGCAACATCCGGCATGGCGGCACAGGACGGATCGGCTGCACGTGCTTTGCGCAGAAACCGATGCTGGATATTGCGACACTTGAGACAAAGTACTACGTCCGCGTGCTGGCCCAGGACCGTCCGAAAGTTCTCGCCAGTCTCGCCAGCATTCTGGGCGACCTGGACGTTAGCATCGCAAGTGTCGTGCAGCGCGCGCGCCCCGGAGGCTGCGCGGAGATTGTCTGGATCACCCACTGCGCGCTGGAGGCAAATCTGCGTTCGGCTCTCGACATATTCGCCAGGCTCGCCATCGTCGAGTCGGTTGAAAACTGCCTGCGCGTTGAGGAGTAAGGCTGCTTCTCCCCGACAGCGATGCGTTTCGCGCGGGCTTGAGGAGGGCGTAAGTTACGCCATTTCGTTTTTTCTTTCGTAGTTCTGGCTTTGCCTAGTTAGGAAATAGGAATATGCGACAGGGCATCATAAATCATTACAGGGAGTTTCTCCCCGTATCGGCTTCGACGCCGATCGTGACGCTGTTGGAGGGAGATACGCCGCTTATCCCAGCCCCGCGTCTCGCGGCGGCGATTTCGCCGAAGCTTACCATTCACCTCAAGTATGAGGGAATGAATCCGACTTGCTCGTTCAAGGACCGCGGCATGACACTGGCAATCACCAAGGCCGTGGAAGACGGCGCGAAAGCCGTTATGTGCGCGTCGACCGGGAATACGAGTGCGTCCGCGGCCGCGTACGCGGCGCGTGCGGGAATCGACTGCGTGGTGCTGCTGCCAAACGCAAACGTCGCCCTCGGCAAGCTTTCACAGGCCATGATTCACGGCGCCAAGGTGATTGCCCTTGACGGATCGTTCGATGATGCTCTTCGGGTGGTCCGCGAGATTACCGCCAGCTACCCGCTGGTGCTGGTGAACTCGGTCAACCCATTCCGCATCGAGGGCCAGAAAACGGCCGCGTTCGAGATCTGCGATGCGCTCGGCGACTCGCCCGATTATCACGCGCTGCCCGTGGGCAACGCAGGAAACATCACGGCATACTGGAAGGGCTACAAACAGTACCATGCCGCCGGCAAGGCGACCCGGCTGCCCAAGATGCTCGGCTTTCAGGCCGCCGGCGCGGCGCCCCTGGTCGACGGTGAGCCCGTGGCGCATCCGCAAACGCTCGCAACCGCCATTCGAATCGGCAACCCGGCGTCGTGGAAGGGCGCCATTGCGGCCCGGGACGAGTCCGGAGGCCTGATCGACAAGGTGACGGACGATGAAATTCTTGAGGCATACTGCATGGTAACCACGCTGGAAGGCGTGTTCGCGGAGCCGGCCAGCGTCGCGCCGATCGCGGGGCTGCGGAAACTCGCTGCCGCCGGTTTCTTCAACGACGGCCCGGTCACCGTCGCGGTGACCCTCACCGGCCACGGCCTGAAAGACCCCGACCGAGCCATCAAGTGTTCACCCGCGCCGTTGGTGCTGCCGGCGCGCCTGGAGGATGTTGTCAACGCTTTGAATCTGGGAGGCGATCGTTGAGCCGGAATGCAGGATGCCCCCACCACAACGTGCAGGGTCACCGCTGACGACCTGCGCGCTCTGCGTAAACGCGAATGGGCCGTTCTTGGTACACTCCTGGTGCTTGTCCTGGTCGCGTTCTACAACGTCAGGCGTGTGGTCATCCACGGCAGATCGATGGAGCCGACTTTCCACAGCGGCCAATCGGTTCTGGCGTGGACGTCGGTGCCACGCGACTCGCTGCAGGTCGGGGACGTGATCGTGTTCAACGCCGACGACGGCGACGATCTTATCAAGCGCATTGTCTTCGTGCAAAATGCCGCAGGAACCGCCCTGCCGCCAACCCAGATTTGGACCCCGAAAGGGCCCCGGTCGTTTATCCGGCTGTTTGCCGTTTATGAACTCGGCGAAAAACTTCACTGGCAGCCCAAGCCTCAGCCGGACGAGCGCATTTTCGTGATGGGCGACAACTTCGAGCATTCGGAGGACAGCCGCGACTTTGGCCCGATCTCCGCAAGACAGGTGATCGGCAAGGTGATTTTCTAAGTCCGATCGTTCGTATTCATCCATGGGACTGCCGTCCCGACGAGGGTTCTATGAAGCAACCGATCCTATCCACCGACATCGCGGGCGTCCCCCGCTTCATAACCGGCAAGGTGCGCGACGTATACGACCTTGGCGATGCCCTCCTGCTGGTAACCACGGACCGCATCTCGGCGTTTGACGTCGTCCTGCCGAATGGGATTCCGGACAAAGGCCGCGTTCTCACACAGCTTTCGGCATTCTGGTTTCACCAAACAGAGGGCGTAGTCGCGAACCACCTGATTAGCACCGACATCGACGCGATTGCGCATAAACTTGTCGAAAGCGGCGCGACGAATGTCGACGACGCCTTGCTCGAAAGCCTGGAGGGACGCAGCCTCCTCGGCACAAAGTGCAAGGCCGTTGCGCTAGAATGCGTCGTCCGCGGCTACCTCGCCGGCTCGGCATGGGCCGATTATCGCCGGATCTTCGCGCACGGGGGAGAGGTCTTGCTCCAGGGCCATCCGCTTCCGGTCGGCCTGCGCGAGTCGGACAAACTGCCGTCTCCGCTGTTCACACCGACGACCAAGGCAACGACCGGCCACGACGAAAGCGTCACCGACGAGCAGGCCATAGACCTGATCGGATCCGATCTGTTCCGACGGGTCAAAGAAGCCAGCCTTGAGATCTATCAGGCTGCCAGCGAGTATGCCGCCGCGCGAGGGATTATCATCGCCGACACCAAGTTCGAGTTCGGCCTGCTCGGCGACACCCTGATCCTCATCGACGAGGTCTTAACCCCGGACTCGTCCCGATTCTGGGACGCCGCGACGTACAAACCGGGGCTCCCCCAGCCCGCATTCGACAAGCAATATGTGCGGGACTACCTGTTGACGCTCGACTGGAACAAGACCTATCCCGGGCCGGAGCTGCCCGTCGACGTGGTCGAGAACACCTCCGCAAAATACCGCGAGGCGTACCGCCGCCTGACCGGCGTCGAGTTGCCGTAGAGGGCCGTCACGGGTATCCCCCGTCGATACCGGACACGGGGTTAATTGGAGTTGATTGGTTCGCGCACGGTATTCTCGAACGCCTCTCGCTCCGATTCAACGTGTGTGTATCCTCGGTCGATAGCTACGTCCTGCGGCGCCGGTTCGGGTTCCAGTCCTCGGGGCGCCGGCAGCGGAGCAAATAGGCGGCGGCCCGCCAGTTTGTCTCGGCCTCGTCTGTGATGAGCTTGACGCAGGCCACCTCGGCGGTGGCCTCCGCAAATGCGGCGGCGTAGTAGAAGTCGCCGGCGTCGACCTCGTCCTGACTGAGGCCGTCCGCGCCGTCCGCCTCCATCTTTTCGCAGACCTTCCGGCCCTTGACGTACCATTGCCGGAGAGTTTCCGGATGAATGCCCACGCTTTCGGCCGCCTGTGCGCGCGTGCAGCCCTGCTTGAGGGCCTGGCAAATGGCGTCAGTTCGAACTTTCGTAAACTTGCTCGGCCGTGCCATTGAGTATGCTTCCTTTCGTGGGGAGCCGTGATTCAGCCTCGATATGGGGTGCGGCTCAGGGGGCGTCGCTGCCTGATCCCAGCTCATGGTGTATCGCGCCATTTGGATTCGACCAACGTGGCGAGCGCGTCGTGGTATTATATCATGGAATCCGTGCTCTGTCTAGTAGACACAGGCTTGAACGTGCGAGTGTTCGCCTCCAGACCGTAGAAGACGCTCGCATCCGGCCCGGTTGAGTCATGTTGCCGCCCCCAGCCGCAACCCGACATCCCGACTTGAGTGTTCTCTTGCGCGAAGACAGCAGTAACTACCTGACTAAACTCGTAATCCCAGCCGGTTCTGTTGAAAGGTTTGTATTCGAGATTGACGCTATCTTCTCTTTGCTGATCCGGTATAATGGCGTCGATGTCACGGAAAACTCATCGGCGGCCTCGGGCAACGGAAGTCCCCGAATCCCGGCCGCAGGCCGTCGAAGCTCCCCGGGTCGGCGATGTCGATCCGGGGGTGGCAGCCGGCGGCACGGCTTTCGTTGTCCTGGTCGCGATCATCCTCTGTCTGATGCCCAAGATGGGCCACGACCTGTTCTGGCAGTTGCGGACGGGCCTCGATATCCTGAGAACGGGTCAGCCGCCGCACACGGACCGTTATTCCTGGACCGAGTTCGGGCGGAGATGGGTCGTTCCGGAGTGGCTGGCATTCGCCGCCTATGCGGCCGCCTTTCGCGTTGCGGGCCTGTTCGGAACATGGCTGGTGCTCGTGGTACTGACGGTCTCGACGGCCCTCGTGCTATGGTTTGATCTTGTGAAGCGTGTCCGGCCGGTGCCGGCTCTGGTCCTGATCTGCCTTGCCCTCGGCGCCATGAGCATCCTGCTGCAAGAGCGCCCCTATGGGTTTACGTACTTGCTGCTCGCCATCTCCCTGTCGATCGTGATGCGGGTGCGCGAGGAGCGGGCCGGCCCCGTGATCCTGCTCCTGCTGCCGCCGCTGTGCATCCTCTGGGCGAACCTCCACCAGGGAGTACTCATTCTGCCGGTACTGCTGTTCACATTCGCGGTGGGTGACCTTGTCACGGCGATGGTCCGCCCGAAAGGTCGCCCGGAAATGCTGTCACGGGCCGGGTGGATGGGCGGAGTCGCCATCATGTGCGCGGCGGCCGCGACCGTTTCGCCGTACGGATGGCGAACGTACGGGAACATCCTGGTTACCCTGCGCGATCCGCGCGCGACAATGGTTGTCACCGAATGGCACCCCGTGACGACGTTTACGGCCGACGTGACCTGGCAGTTCATCCTGCTCGCGAGCGTGCTCGCTGCCGGTTACGTGTGTTCCCGACGGCCGCGCGATCCTGGCGGTGCTCTTTGCGTGCTCGGCCTCCTGCTCGAGGCCATCCTGCACATTCGCAATGTCGCGCCGTTTGCGATTGGCGGGATAATGATCATCGGCCCACAGGCGATTTCGGCTGCCGAGCGGATAAACATCCCGCCGCTGCTGCCGCGTCCGATTGTCTTCGCCGTCGTCTACATTGCGCTGATCGGGTGGACCAGCGCGCGGGATCTCGCCCGCTCGATCGGGCCCAGGGGATATTCGCCGGCCGGAATCGGCGAGGCCGCGGTTCGGCTGTCGAGCTTCCCGGTGTCGATGTTTGACTTTATGCAGGCGGAACACTTCCCGCCGGGCTTGCGAATCTACAACAACTACGACGTTGGCAGCTACATGATTTACCGCATGCCGAGCGAGCCGGTGTTCATCGACGGCCGCGAGGACGTATATGTGGGGTTATCGAGAATGGATTCGCCGCTTCGGGTCGGGATCGACAATCCGCGTCCGGGAATGACTCTGCAGGACTGCCAGGCGATCTCGGACGCCCAGCAGCCCGCGGATGTGGCGGACCTGCTCCAGCAGTACGACTTCGACTGTGTCGTCACCACGGCCGGCCTGCAAGCGATGCCGTTCGTGCGGGACAGGGCGAACTGGGCAATCGTCTACGTGGAGAGCATGCCGAAGGTTCCGCCTCCCGGCAAGGGGCGGGGCTGGATATTCCTGCGCAACCGCCCGCAATTCCAGGACCTCATCGCCCGCTGTCGACGCGACTGTTCGCTGGCGCAGCGCTATTGAGCTGCTGCTGCGTCCCAGCCTGGATTATTCACTAACATCTCAGACGACAGGCAGGGACGCCTGTCCCACGATAGGACACGAATAATGCGGGCTAGCCCGTGTTTCCCTCGCGCAGCTTGACGGGAACGGTGGAATGCCGCTTGACGGGCTCGCCGGCAATGAGGTTGCGGAGAACATCGACGGCGGTTGACGCCACCGTGTACCATGGAACCTCGATACTGGTGAGGCGCGCCGGCAGCCAGGGATGGTCGAAGCCGTCGAAACCAATGACTGAGCACTGATCGGCGCGCTTGAGATAGTAGAAGTGCATAAACGTCTCGAGCGCGGCGCCGTCGTTCCAGCCCATGACGCCGGTTGGCCGGATCCCGTCGGGCGCGGTCAGCAGTTCCTTCTCGGATTCGTGCAGGGTGCCGGCAAAGTCGACGCACGTGGTCACGTCGACATGCATGCCGAGTGCGGCCGCCTCCGCCTCGAAGCTCCGGCAGCGCACGACCGCGGAAGCGCGGGGTATCGGCGCCATGCGAAAGAGGACGCGCTTGTGGCCGGCCGCGGCCAGCCGCCGGGCCGCGATCTTGGATCCCATAACATCGTCCGCCGTCACCGACGGCACTCGCGGATCGGCGTCGGCAATCGCCACAGCGGGAAACTTCTGGGCCACCAGCATCTCGACGAGCGGATCTTCCGGCTCGGTGTAGAGGATAACGCCGTCGACCTTGCCGCTGATGATCTCGCGGATCTGATTCTGCTGGTCGCCTCGCCGTGAGACACGATGGAACAACAGGTCACACTCGTGGTAGTCCGATTGGAAATGCAGGCCGGCGAGCACGGCGGCAAGGAACGGATTGCGCGCGTCGACAAAGCCGTGGCCGTTGTAAAAGCCGATCGTGTGCATGGCGCCCCGACGCAGTGAGCGTGCCATGGCGTTAGGCCGATAGCCAAGCTCGGAGGCCGCAAGCGAAACCCGCTCGCGCGTCGCCGCGGAGGTCCTCGTGCTCAGGCAGGCTCCGTTCAGAACGGCCGACGCCGTCGAGCGGCTGACGCCCGCGCGGTCAGCGACGTCCTGGAGTGTTGCGGGCCGAGGATTTTGAATTGTCGACGTCTCACGTAACCGTCTGATTGCCAATCTGGATGTACCTTTCTCATGACACGGATCGGACTGCCGCCCGCGCCGACCGCTATCCGCTGCAAGGCCAAAAGAGTTGTCCGCCATGTTGCGCCGCAGCAGGGTGCGTACGCCCGACTTCACTTTTCGGCATGCCGGAGCGTTTTGCGACAGGTTCACGGTTCGATTACTGTATTATAGCGTAATTCACCCTCCGATTGCCACATTCTCGCAATCAACACTCTCGGCTAACTCGATCGGTCAATCCATATGTGCCGCGGAATTCCCCGACTCGTCCGAAAATCGCGTCGATGCGCGACCAAGCAGGAGGATCGCAGGAGCGGTGACGAGATTGAAGAGCAGGATCATCAGGAAGGAATCGTTGTAGCTCATCATCAGGGACTGGCGGGTCAGCGTGCCGTCCATGAGGGCGGCGGCCCCCTGCATAGCGCTTGTCGGCGAGTAGCCGTGGGCCATCAATACGCCGGCGGCGCCGTGCAGCCGGGTCACGAACTCCGGA
Organism: Capsulimonadaceae bacterium; assembly: GCA_052139635.1. GTDB lineage: Bacteria > Armatimonadota > Armatimonadia > Armatimonadales > Capsulimonadaceae > JBKQWH01. The sequence goes on along the minus strand of JBKQWH010000213.1, from coordinate 8,450 downwards.
TTCGCAACCGAAAAGTTCCCCACCAGATCCGCCCGATGCATCTGAGCGTGGGTGGCCAGATAGGTTGCGAGGATAGAGATCCCGAAGGAGCCACCCAGTTGGCGCGACAAGTTCATCAGGCCGGACCCCTGCTGGACTTCGGCCCGCTTCAGGCTGGCGAAGGCAACCTGGTTGATCGGCACGAAGATGAAGCCCATTGCGAAGCCGCGCAAGAGTAGCGCGATCATCGTGTCATTCTCGCCGGTCAATGTCGACAGACGCCCAAGGTTCCAGAGTGACAGCATGGTGACGGCTGTCCCGAACCCGATCAGCCAGCGCGGATCGATGGACACGCCCTTCCGGTTCATGATCTGTCCACAGACCATAATGCTGACCGCCGTGGCGATTCCGCCGGGCAGCAGGGCCAACCCGGTCTGCAGGGGAGTGAAATTCAGGATCGTTTGCGCCAGGAGCGGGTACAGAAACGAGCCCCCATACAGCCCGAAGCCCAGGGCCACGTAGAGAAAGAGGGACGCGGCCAGGACGGGGTTTTTCAGGACGCGAAAATCGACGACCGGCTGCTTGTTACGGGGTGAAAGCTGCCACCAGAGCAGCAGCGACAGCGTCACGACCGAGACGACAGACAGACGCAGGATCAGCGGGTCGTTGAACCAGTCGTTCGACTGCCCCTCCTCGAGCACGTACTGGAGGGCGCCCAGCCCGACGGCGAGCAGCCCTATCCCGGGCCAGTCGACGGTGGCCTTCTTCGGCTCGACCGTATCGTGCAGGAACGTGATGACAAGGAAGGCAGAAAGGATCCCGATCGGCACGTTGATCAGGAAGCACCAGTTCCACGTGTAATTGTCGGTGATCCAACCGCCCAGGGTCGGCCCGAGGGTCGGCGCAACGATCAGGCCCATCATGAAGATCGGCTGGACGATGCCCTGTTCTTCGGGAGGAAAGACCTGCACGAGGGTGGCCTGAGCGGTGGCCAGCAGGGCTGCCCCGCCGGCCCCTTGCAGGACGCGCCAGAACACCATCTCCCCGAGGGTGTGGCTGGTGCCGCAGAAGAACGACGCGATGATAAAGACGATGATCGACGCCGACAGGTACCTTTTTCGGCCGAACCGGGCGGTCAGGAACGCGGTCATCGGCAGGACGATGACGTTGCTCAGGATATACCCGGTCACCACCCAGCCGACCTCCTGGTTGGTGCACCCGAGGTTCCCCGCCATCTGCGGAAGAGCAACGTTGACGATCGTGGTGTCGAGCACCTGCATAATCGCCGCGGTAATCAGGCCGAGGAGGATAAACCAGCGTCCGGCCGATGCCGCCGGATGCGCCACCGGCGCCGTCGACACGGGCTCGAGCGGCATCGCCCCAACGCGCGCCACCGGTTCTTTTTCAATCGTAGTTGCCATAGGTTACAGTTGCCAGATCGGAGACCTTCGAATCGGACATAAGGGTTTAATACAATCGCGGCCGTTAACGTTCCCGCAGTGGTCTTCCGCCGATTGCTTTGATGAGAGAATTGGGCGATCAGACGATCGTCCGGAGGACTCGCGTCGGCCATGAACACGAAAGCGTGCTCGTCCACGCTTCCTGGGTGTCCGATATCGGTTCCATACAGTCTCGGTTGCTCTCAAATGAGCGCGAGCGCGGCGAGGTTTGTCGCGTGCTCCCGGATATCATGCGGCCAGCCGTCGATCATAGCGGCGAAGCGGTCGAGATTTCCGGCGAAGAGGGCGCGGGTGGCTTCCTCGAAGCCCGGACGGTCACCCGACGTGGCCTGTAGGAACCGGTAGGTCGACTCCAGGGCCTCCCGCTTGCGGTCCCTGTCGCTGTTGGCCCGGCGCGCCTCCTCGACCAGCTTGCGCAGTGCCACCGAGGCGCCTCCCGGCTGTCGATTGAGCCAGTCCCAATGGCGGGGCAGGAGGGTGACCTCCCTCGACACGACGCCAAGACGGGGGCGACCGGGACCAGCCGGGGATTCGGCGGGTTGTGGCGCCGGCTTAACGCGTGCGAGAACGTCCTCCAGTGTGCCTCGCAGGTCCAGTTCGACACGCATGCTCGACGTCGCGTTGAAGACGAGCACCGACGCCTCCGGGTCGGCGTCGACCACCTGCTTGACACGGCCGGCGACTCCGCTCAGGTCGCCTAATGCGAGTCGTTTGTCGCCGTTGAAGGCGATGAAGGTCGGAAACGCCTCGCCCTGGCCGTTGTCGTCGGTTGGGTCTGTCATGCGGTAATTATATCCGGGTACAATCGACGTTGTCAATATCATTTGGGGTACATCGACGGGCGACTGGTATGAGTTACTCACCGGCGCCGCTCTACACATGGGTGATCGTTTTATTGGAGGCGCGGCCGAAATACCACGGAACGTTGATCACGATGATGTAGGGGTCGCCAAGCAGCAGCAGGTTTGCCTTGATGACGGTTGCACGGTGGTTGTGCAGGAGCCATTCCATCCAGTGCGTCTCAACAAGTTCCGGGATAATGACCGCGATCAGGCGGTTCGGATATTCTGTTTTGAGCTGGTGCAAGTAGTCGCACAGCGGACCCGACACTCGTCGATACGGTGAGGAGAGGATGGTCAGGCGCGGGTCGGGTACACCTGCCTGACGCACGGGTTCCAGCACGGCCTGGTCCCACTGGGCCTGCAACTCGGCCGCTCGCCGCTCGCCCTCTTCGTCGCGACCGGTGGCATCGGGAAGCTTAACGTGGACCGCAATGACGTCCGGCGAAAGCCGGATGCCAAAGCGCATGGCACGAGCCGACATCCGGTTCCAGGAGACGATCGGGATCACCGCAACGGGGGCATCGTTATTCGTGATGTTGAGCGGGGGCGCCTCGGCGATTTCCAGCCCGATGGCGGTGTAGTGACGCTTGACGGCGGCGAAGGTAGCCAGCAGCAGCGGCAGAATCGCCACGGTGATCCAGGCGCCCGCGGTGAACTTGGCCACAAGGATCACGACCAGAGCGGCAGCGGTGGCAATGGCGCCCAGGCCGTTGACCAGCAGTGCGCCACGTGTTTGGGCGGTTTGCGGTTGTTTGCGCCAGTGCATCACCATGCCGGCCTGCGAGAGCGTAAACGCCAGGAAGGCGCCAACGGCAAACAGCGGTATGAGGTTATCGGTGATGCCGCCGAACACGATGAGCAGGAACCCGGACACCCCGGTCAGGAAGGCGATCCCAACGCTGTAAACCAGGCGCCGGCCGAGGAGGGTAAACGAGTGCGGGAGGCAGTCGTCCATCGCCACCAGGCGGCACAGGCGCGGAAATCCGGCATAGCTCGTGTTGGCGGACAGGACCAGCACGGTGAGAACACTCGCGATGGTGACGTAGTAGAACACGCCGCGGCCCACAATCGCCTGCAGCAGGAGGGAGATCGTGCTCTGGTAGCGCGGATCGTTCTCGTCCATCGCCACGATCCCGTACGCACGCGCCAGATACGCGATCCCGACCAGCAGCACGGCCAGTGTGACGACGATCGCTGTCAGTGTCCGCTGCGCATTCTTGACGGTCGGCTTGGCGAACATTGTGACCCCGTTGCTGACGGCTTCGACGCCGGTCATTGCCGTACATCCGCTCGCGAAGGCCCGCAGCAGCAGCCACAGTCCGACACCCTCAGTCACATGGCTGGGGGGAGGCGGAGCGATGACCGGATGGCCGCCGGAGAGCACACGGGCCAGCCCGATGCCGATCGCAATCAGCAGCGAGGCGATAAAGAGATAGGTCGGCACCGAAAAGAGGATGCCGGCTTCACGCACGCCTCGCAGGTTGGCGAGCGTGATGATCCCGAGCATGACAAGGCAGAGTTCCAGTGTATCTCGATGTAACACCGGGATCGCGGAGATGATTGCGCCGACGCCCGCCGAGATGCCGACCGCCACGTTGAGCGTATAGTCCAGCATCAGCGCCGCCGCGGCGAGAAGGCCGAACTTCTGCCCCAGGTTCTCACGCGCGACCGTGTAGGAGCCGCCGCCGGTCGGGTAAGCTGCGATGGTCTGGCGGTACGAGAAATACAGGATAAAGAGCAGGACAATGATGATGGCGGTGATTGGTCCGATATAGGCCAAACCGAGCGCTCCGAGCGGAATCAGCACCGCCAGGGCTGCCTCGGGGCCGTACGCCGCCGATGAAAGACCGTCGAGACCCAGACTGGGAATCCCGGCGGCCACGCCGATCCTTTGTTCGTCCTCTTCGGACGAAGCCAGCCGCCGGCCGAGAATGCTATCCGTGAGCGACATGCGTCTCCCTTTCAGTCGGTGGTGTCGAAGGTCACAACTGCGGACAGCAGGATTTACGCCATCCTGGACCGGAGCGTCCTGCGTCGGTGCGAACCGGGTTAATCCAGAAGGTCTCCGAGAAGCGCAACGGCATCGCCGATACCGGCTTCGAGGGTTGCGAGGACCGTGTCGATCGTGTCGCGGTCGATGATCAGCGGCGGCTCGATCCGGATCACCCGCGGGTTGTTCAGCGTGTAGGCCGCAATGACCCCGCGATGGATCATGGTGCCGATGACGATCTTCGCAACGTCAGGGTCGGCGAACTCGAGGCCGAGCATCAGGCCCAGGCCGCGGATATCTCGGACGATCTTCGGGTAGACGGACCGAACTCGACGGAGCCCTTCCAGAAAGTATGCCCCGTTTTCCGCGGCACGGCGCGGGAGATCCAGGTCCAGGGTTTCCTCGATGGCCGCCAGCGCGGCGGCGCAGGCGACCTCGCTGCCGCCGAAGGTGCTGGTGTGGATGAACGGATTCTCACGGAACACCCTGTCCCAGATTTCCGGCGTGGACATAAACGCGCCGACCGGCAAGACTCCCCCACCGAGCGCCTTGGCGAGGGTGAGAATGTCCGGCTCGACGTGCCAGTGCTCGACCGCGAACATGCGCCCGGTGCGTCCGAGGCCCGTCTGAACCTCATCGACAATGAGCAGTGCTCCGTGCCGCGTGCAGAGCCGCCGGACTTCCGGAAGATAGCCCGGATCGGGAACCTGAATGCCTCCTTCACCCTGGACGGGCTCGACAATAACGGCGGCCGTCTCGGAGCCGATCGTATTGGCCAGGGCATCCACGTCGTTCCAGGGGACCTGACGGAATCCGGGCACGAGCGGCTCGAACGGCTTGCGAAAGACCTCGCGGCCGGTGGCGGAGAGTCCGCCCATCGTCTTGCCGTGGTAGCCCCCGACGGTGGAGATCACCTCGATTCGGCCGGTCGCCATGCGTGCGACCTTGAGCGCTCCCTCAACGGCCTCGGTGCCGGAATTGCACAAAAACGAGTACCGCAGCTTTCCGGGCGCGATTGAGGCGAGGCGGGCGGACAGATCCGCAAGCGGCTTGTTGAGAAAGGTCTTGGACGCCATCGGCATGCGGTCGAGCTGGTCCTTCACGGCCGCTACGACGCGCGGATTGCGGTGTCCCAGCGAGAACACACCGTAGCCGCCCAGGCAGTCGATGTACCGGTTTCCGTCGAGATCCGTAATGATGACGCCCTCGGCGGTGTGCTCGATGTGGTCGAAGCCGGCGATTTTCAGGAGGGCCACCTGTGTTGGGTTCACATATTGGTGATACTTCTCGATCACATCCTGCGTGACCGTGTCGACGTCGATTGCGGGGTTTGCCATGGCCTTCACTTTACCGGCGGGCCGGGACTTTGTCAAGGAGGAGGCCGCGGTCCGGACAAGCCACGTCGTCGTTATGAATTTTGTACAAAAATCATCCGATCCCTTATTGACATGGCACGGACTATGCGGTATGATGAACTTGCTGGCCGCTAGCATGCTTTCACAACGACGTCCATGCTTACAGCACGTGACCAACGGAGCCTGTCTCAACCTCGCGATTTTGGGTATAAAAACCCACCGCTTGATATGAGGATGGGCTTTTGTGTTTCAAGGCGCACGCCGCTGAAGTGGAGGTTTGGCATGAAAACGACTTTCCGAGGCTACAGCCTCGGCTCGATTCTGGCCGTTCTCGCTCTGTTCGCAATGCTGAGCGCGATCCTCTTCCCGACCTTCGTCGGGCACTACAACATGTAGACGTCGAGCTGACCAGTCCTCGCCCTGCCCTCGCTGAGGGCGGGGCGAAGTCATTTTTGGACCGGCTTGCGTGCACGCCGGGGCATTCCTATCCGTCGAACGGCCGATTCATCGTGTTCCGCTTGTCGCCGCCCGCATCCACAAGGTATACTCTCTGACGGACTTCTCTCGCTTTGCGTAAGCTTATGCCTCGTAGTCGATCGATTATGCTAAGTCCCCGCAATTGGCGGCGGCGCTGCGCCCGTACGTGACGGTACCGGCGTGTCAACAAGATCATCACAAGCACGGATCAATAGGAGAAAAATAGGAATGTCGAATACAAAGCGCGTGTGGCTGTTCGCCGAGGGTAACGCCTCGATGCGCAACGAACTTGGCGGCAAGGGAGCGAACCTCGCCGAAATGAGCAACATTGGCCTCCCCGTTCCCCCCGGGTTTACGATCACGACCGGCACCTGCAACGAATACACCAAACTCGGCGGTAAGTTTCCGGACGGCCTGCAGGACGATATCAAGGCGGCTCTGGCAAAGGTCGAGGAGCAGACCGGCAAGAAGCTTGGCGACCCGCGCAACCCGCTGCTGGTATCGGTGCGCTCCGGCGCAAAGTTCTCGATGCCGGGCATGATGGACACGGTCCTCAACCTTGGGCTCAACGACGAAACCGTGGAAGGATTGATCAAGCTGACCGACAATCCGCGGTTCGTCTATGACAGCTACCGCCGCTTCCTGATGATGCTGAGCGATGTCGCCTATTCCACCAGCACCAACAAGCTCTCCAAGCACGACTTCGAGCACATCTTCTACGAGATGAAGAAGCAGCTCGGCGTCAGCAGCGACCTGGAAGTCGATGCGGCCAACCTCAAGAAGCTCTGCGAGCTTTACAAACAGCAGGTCAAGCAGGAGTCCGGCCACGACTTCCCGCAAGATCCGCTCGTCCAGCTTCAGGATTCCGTCGAGGCCGTTTTCCGGTCCTGGAATAACGACCGCGCCATCGTCTATCGCCGTCGTGAGAAGATCTCGGATGACCTCGGCACCGCCGTCAACATCCAGAGCATGGTCTTCGGCAACATGGGCGAGGACTGCGGTACGGGTGTCGCCTTCACGCGCAATGCGAGCACCGGCGAGGCGGAGATATTCGGCGAGTTCCTCATGAACGCCCAGGGCGAGGACGTGGTCGCCGGCGTGCGCACCCCCATGCCGATTGCGGAGCTCAAGCAGCAGAACCCGACGATCTACAAGCAGTTCGACGGCATCTGCAAGACGCTGGAGCATCACTATAAGGAGATGCAGGACATCGAGTTCACCATCGAACACGACGTGCTCTACATCCTGCAGTGCCGCGCCGGCAAGCGAACCGGACCGGCGGCCGTCAAGATCGCGGTCGATCTGGTCAAGGAAGGGCTGATCTCGACGGACACCGCCCTCGCCCGCATCAATCCCGAGCTTCTGGACCAGTGTCTGCACCCCATCATCAAGCCCGGCTCCAAGTACAACGTTATCGCCAAGGGCCTCCCGGCCGGCCCTGGCGCCGCGACCGGCACGGTTGTGTTCGACGCGCAGAAGGCAGCCGAACTCGGCAAGGGCGGCAAGGGCCTCAAGGTCATCCTGGTTCGCGCCGACACCTCTCCCGACGACCTGAAGGGCATGCTGGCGGCCGACGGCGTCCTGACCGAGCGGGGAGGCATGACCAGCCACGCGGCCCTTGTGGCGCGGGGCTTCGGTATCCCGACCGTGGCAGGATGCAGCTCAATCAGCGTCACGAAGAATCAGTTCACGGCGAGCGGCAAGGTCTACAAGGAAGGCGACCATATCTCGTTGAACGGTACCCTGGGTGAAGTCATCGAAGGGGCCGTCGAGGTTGTCGATCCCGAGTTGACCGGCGAGTTCGGCGAGCTCCTGCAGTGGGCCGACGCGGCCAAGCGCCTTGGAGTCCGCACGAACGCCGACACCCCGGCCGACGTGGAATTGGCTGTCAAGCTCGGCGCCGAGGGAATTGGCCTGTGCCGCACGGAGCACATGTTCTTCGCCGAAGGCCGCCGCCCGGTCGTCCAGGCGATGATCCTGGCCGAAAACGATGCGGAGCGCCAGGTGCAGCTCGACAAGCTTCTTCCGTTCCAGCGCGAGGACTTTGTCGGTATCTTCAAGGCGCTCGGCGATAAGCCGGCCACCATCCGCCTGATCGACCCGCCGCTGCACGAGTTCCTGCCGAGCCTCGAGACGTTGATCGCCGAAGTAGCCACGCTCAAGGCGACCGGCGCCAATGCGGCCGAGCTCGAAGCCAAGGAGAAGCTGCTCGCCAAGGTCGAGAGCCTTCATGAGGTAAACCCGATGATGGGCCTGCGTGGCTGCCGTCTCTCGATCGTCTTCCCGCAGATTGTCGAGATGCAGACTCGCGCCATTATCGAGGGCGCCATCGAGGCCAAGAAGGCCG
>JBKQWH010000212.1:0-6526 GCA_052139635.1 Capsulimonadaceae bacterium | reverse complement strand
CTTGGATTGCCAATTTGGACTGCGGCGATTAATCGCCGCTTTCTGTCTTTTCCTTCTTCCCATGCTGATTACGAGAACATGGTCGGCGTGGTAACAACGGAAAAGTCACGAAAACGGCAATAAATTTCCGCACTCCAAAATACCCGCTGTACAGCAAAGTTCAACCGGGGGGTTCGACATTCTCCGAAGGCTAACAATCAATTCCCCTTCTGCCATGCCAAGCAGATTGTCTGGACGAGCGGCAAGCTGTAGAATCGGCGATAGATCCACTGCCCCTTGATCGCTCACTGACCCCCCCTTTCCGGAAGGCCGTTCACCATGGAAGACTTTGTCACCGTCGCCACCTATTTCTCGCTGGCCGAAGCGGAGCCGCCGCGGCTCGCCTTGGAAGCCGCCGGGATTCCCACGCTGGCCACCGATGAGAACATCGGCGAGATGTTGGTGCCCACGGCGTTCGGCGGCATCAAGCTGCAAGTCGCCTCCAAGGATGCCGACCGGGCCAAAGAAGTGCTCGCTTCATTCAAGACGGACTCCCAGCCGGAAACGGCCGAACCGGCCAACTCCGACGACGCCGTCCCCATGGAGTGTCCGGAGTGCAGGGCGGACATCACGTTTCCGTCCGAACGCCGGGGGCATGTGGAAGTCTGTCCCGAGTGCGGCGCCTATGTCGATGTGCCGGAGTAGCAGTTCGTCAATACAGCTTCGCCCCCCGCGCCTTGAACTCCTCGGCCTTCTCTTGCATTCCGGTACTGAGCGCCACGTCTTCCTCAAGGCCATGTTCGGCGGCGTACTTGCGGACATCCTGCGTAATTTTCATCGAGCAGAAATGCGGCCCGCACATGCTGCAAAAGTGCGCGAGCTTCGCCCCGGGCATTGGCAGCGTCTCGTCGTGATACTCGCGGGCCCGTTGCGGATCCATCGACAGATTGAACTGGTCCTCCCAGCGGAACTCGAAGCGGGCCTTCGATAAAGCGTCGTCCCATGCCTGCGCGCCGGGATGGCCCTTGGCGAGGTCGGCGGCGTGAGCGGCGATCTTGTAGGCGATCACTCCGGCCTTGACGTCGTCCTTGTTGGGGAGGCCCAAATGCTCCTTGGGAGTCACATAGCACAGCATGGCCGTTCCGTACCATCCGATCATGGCGGCGCCGATGGCGCTGGTGATGTGGTCGTAGCCGGGGGCGATGTCGGTGGTCAGCGGGCCGAGGGTGTAGAAGGGGGCCTCGTGGCACCACTCGAGCTGTTTCTCCATGTTCTCCTTGATCATGTGCATCGGAACGTGGCCCGGGCCCTCGTTCATGACCTGGCATCCGTGCTCCCACGCGATGTCGGTTAACTCGCCCTGCGTCTTGAGTTCGGCGAACTGTGCCTCATCGTTCGCGTCGTAGATAGATCCCGGTCGAAGCCCGTCGCCAAGGGAGAAGGAGACGTCGTAGGCGGCCATGATCTCGCAGATCTCGTGGAAGTGCGTGTACAGGAAGCTCTCCTTGTGGTGGGCCAGGCACCACTTCGCGATGATCGACCCGCCGCGGCTGACAATCCCCGTCATACGCCGGGCGGTCATCGGAACGTACCTCAGGAGAACGCCGGCGTGGACCGTAAAGTAATCGACTCCCTGCTCCGCCTGCTCGATCAGCGTGTCGCGATAGATCTCCCAGGTCAACTCCTCGGCTTTGCCGTCGACCTTCTCGAGAGCCTGGTAGATTGGCACAGTGCCGATGGGCACCGGAGAGTTCCGAAGTATCCACTCGCGCGTCTCGTGGATATTCTTGCCGGTGGAGAGGTCCATCACCGTGTCGGCGCCCCAGAGGGTCGCCCAGGTCATCTTCTCGACTTCCTCCTCGATGCTCGACGAAACCGACGAATTCCCGATGTTCGCGTTGATCTTGACGAGGAAATTGCGGCCGATGATCATCGGCTCCGACTCCATGTGGTTGATGTTCGCCGGAATAATGGCACGGCCGCGAGCAAGCTCGGAACGGACAAATTCCGGAGTAATGACTTCAGGAATCGCGGCCCCGAAGCTATGCCCCGGATGCTGACCGATGGAAGCGGACCGGTCGCGGCCCTGGTTCTCTCGAATGGCGACATACTCCATCTCGGGCGTGATCGTGCCGGCGCGCGCGAGCTGGAGTTGCGTCACATCTCCGTGGCCGCGAAGCGCCTTGCGGCGCGGCGGAAGGCTGAGAGCCGCGTCGCTATGGCCGGCAACGGGTCGATAGCTCGGTTCGACTTCGTCATACCGGCCGCGGGATCGAATCCACGGCTCACGGAGCGTCGTCAGGCCCTGCCGGATGTCGATAATGGCGGCAGGGTCGGAATAGGGACCGCTCGTATCATAGACTCTCACAGGAGCGTTTACTTGTTCGGCGCCGCCGTTATGCGCGCGGGTCGGGGTCAGCGTTATCTCTCGGTGCGGAACACGAATGTCCGGATGGATCCGGCCTGTCGTATATACCTTGCGCGAGGCGGGAAACCGGTAGTCGCTTGTGGTCCGGGCCGTCTCGGGCACGTCGACCCGTCTGGATACTTCTGGCATTTGAGCTGCTCCTCGTGATTGGAACGGTCGAAAAGGCAGTGGGGCGTTGGTACCCTGCTGCGGCACTCAGATAACAATGGCCGCCGTTCCCTTGCGACCGCCTGGCTTGTCGCCGGCGGCCACCGATGGACGGCGGCCTTACTTTACACTGTACTGGCTGTCGTCCGCTTCCCTCCGCCGGCACGATCCGGATCAGGTTCTAGGGGTTGGCGTGGTGTTCCACCTCTCAGCCAGAAAAACCGGCACCCCCAGCGGCATTTTTCAATAGCGTGATTATGGCCTGTGCGGTGTTCGATGTCAACCCACCGCAGCTCGTCTTGACGCTCATCTGACGTCGATTTATGGCCGGGGCCCGGCTCGCTGGTAGATCCAGATCAGGTAGCCCGGCTCTGAGATGCTGACGGCCCGGTGGTATCGAGCCTGGAACCAGAGTTGTGCGCCAAGCGGGTCGCCCCAGGGACTGTCCAGGGCGATATAGTCCGGCCAGTACTTGTGGATGGCAAAGGCCGCCCAATCGGTATAATGATTTCCCGGGGCATGGGCGATGTCCGGCTCGATCAGACCGGCAAAGTCGATGATTGGCCGGTGGGCATAGTAGCCGATCACCCCAACCTGGAGTGCCCCGACGGTGGCGTCCGGTCGCGAGTGCTCGGTCAACCATTCGCCGGCGCGCCGGTACATCGGTACCTGACCCCAGCTTGGAGAGACGGCAACCTTCTCCATCAACCGGATCGACGTGTAGAGCATGGGAGCGACGATCAGTACAGCAAGCCCGGTTGCGAGCCGGACCCGGCGTTCGACATCGACGTTCCGGCTTCGTGGAACTTCCGGCGAGGACTCCTTGCGGAGGGCGTAATGTCCGCCTCCGTCGCTTCGCTCCGGCGCGGACTCCACGCCGGACGCGCTGATGTCCTCGCCGACAATCCGGCCGCACACCGAGTGCAGACCTACCGCAACAAGCCAGATGCCCGCGCCGAACAGGGGGTCGTAGTACCAGCTATAATATCGAACTCCAATTACGGAGTAGCCGGTGATGTATAAGGCGGCCCAGAGGATCAGAAGGGGGATCTCTCGACGGCGCACGAGCACGTAAATTCCCATCAGCACCAGCAGCGCGATGCACACAAACTCGATGTTCCCGAAGTCCTTGCGGACGAAATTGAGCGTGGTCAGAAGGCCGCGGAGAAAGCCGTAACCTCCTTCGACATGCGCCTGATACCGCTTGGCGGCCAGCGTCACCGGAATGGGAGAGCCGAAGTACAGCGTTGCGAAGATGATCCACGGAGCCATCGGTACAGCAAATGCGACCGCGCTCCGAAGTGCGTCGGCCCGCCGCCGTCGCGCGAGGACAGCCGCCATCAGGGCCAGGAAGGTGACAAAACCGTCCGGCCGGGTGAAGGTCGCCATTCCACTTAAGAATCCGGCGGCGACGAGGCGGTCCCGCTCATAGCACCAACAGGTGCCCAGGATGAAGAGCGTGTAGAGCGGAATTTCCGAGCCGAGAGCCTTGAGAGGAGACTGCATAAGGCCCAGCAGAACACCAGCGGCCACCCTGCCGGCGAGCGGAATACGTTGCGGAAGTAAATCTATAAAGATACATGCCCCGAGAAGCAGACAAAATGACCCGAACAGGTCGCTTGCCAGAGGGAGATTGGCAGTAATCTTGCTCAGGATCGAACACAATAGAGTGTACAATGGTGTTGTTGTACTGAGAAGCCTGAGGCCCGGGTTGTAGACGAACCCGTGGTGGGCAGCGAGGTTCTGCGCATATCGGTACGTGATATAGGGATCGTCGAAGTCGTGGCCTCGAATCGCATTCATGTAGTAGAATGGAAAGAGCACCATCGGAAGCAGCGGCGCGAGACGGTTCCATGTGGGACGCATAGTCGGAAGATCACCTTTGCCATGAGGATACATCAGGCGGGCTCACCGTGTCAAGAAGCCACCCGTATGCCGGATGCTCGCGATGGCCACACGAAACGGTGGCCTGTACAGATTGCGACGAAGCTGTTGGGCGGCAGCAGGTGCGAACGCCCGAATCGATATAATGCCGGGTTCCGTCGAAATTGGATGAACCGGCCGACCGTGTCACCAACGCGGTTGCCTGAAATATACAGCCGTAGGAGTTTTACACCATGCCAGCCCCCGTTCTTCTGCTTCCCAGGGCTCTCCCGGAGAGCCTTAAGGGCCTTACCGACCTCGCGCTCGACCTCCGTTGGAGTACCACTCGCTTTACGGATCACTTTTGGGCACGGGTTGCGCCTGACCTGTGGGAGCGCACCCATAATCCCTACCTTGTCCTCCAGAACGTCACTGAGGCCCGCCTGCGAGAAGTCGCACTGGACTCAGGCCTGGTAAAGGACATCGCCGCCGCGGTGGCCGCGCGCAATGCGGTTCTCGATCTCCCAGGGTGGTTTTTGTTCCAGGCCGGCGGCCGGTCCGTCCGCGGGATCGCGTACTTTAGCATGGAGTACGGCCTGAATGAATCCCTTCCCATTTATGCCGGCGGCCTCGGCATTCTGGCCGGCGATCACCTCAAAACGGCCAGCGACCTCGGAGTTCCCCTGGTGGGCCTCGGTCTGCTGTACGCCCAGGGATACTTCGAGCAGATGCTGACACACGACGGCTGGCAAATCGAAGCCTATCCCTACAACGATCCGGTCAGCCTGCCGGTCACCCCTGTTATGTCTCCGGACGGGGACTGGCTGCGCGTCGAGCTGGACCTCCCCGGACGCACAATCTGGCTCCGTGTCTGGGAAGCGCATGTCGGGCGCGTGAAGCTTTACCTGCTGGACAGCAACGATTCGAGGAACAGCCCGTGGGACCGCGCGATCACCTCGAACCTCTATGCGGGAGACAACCAGCGTCGACTTCTTCAGGAGCTGGTCCTGGGTGTTGGCGGCTGGCGTGTGCTCGAGGCCCTCAAGTTCCAGGCCGATGTTTGCCACATGAACGAGGGGCACGCTGCATTCGCGGTCTTTGCGCGACTGCTGAGCTTCATGCATACCTATCACGTGTCATTTGAGACCGCGCTGTGGGCGACCCGGGCCGGCAATGTGTTTACAACTCACACTCCGGTTCCGGCCGGGTTTGACCGCTTCGATTCCTGGATGGTACGCCGCCATCTCCAGCCGTTTGCCGAACAATCCGGAGTTTCGGTGGAAACCCTTGTCGCAATGGGGTTGGAGACGGACGGTGATCCCGGTTCTTCCTTTAACATGGCCTACTGCGCAACACGAGGAAGCGCCTTTGTCAATGGCGTCAGCCAGTTGCACGGGGAGGTTAGCGGGGAGCTTTTTTCCGGGCTCTATCCGCGCTGGCCGTTCTCGCAGGTGCCGATCGGCAGTGTCACCAACGGTGTGCACATGCCTTCCTGGGACTCCGCGGCGGCCGAGGATATCTGGAAGACGGTCCGCGGCGACGCCGACATGCCCGACACGGTCGAGACCGTCTCTCTGGCCTTCGAGGCTCAAACGCCGGCGTTGACGGAGGCCAAGGTCAGCGACAGCCGGTTGTTTGACTTCCGGAACGCGAACAGGAAGGGTTTGGTCGACTATGTGCGACGCCGGCTGCGTCTGCAATTGGAGACCCAGGGCGCCAGCCGGGACAGGGCCGCGCGCGCGGCGCAAGTTTTGGATCCGAACGCGCTGACCCTCGGGTTTGCCCGCCGGTTTGCCACGTACAAGCGCCCCACCCTTCTCCTGACGGATATGGAACGGCTTGTTCGGCTTCTCTCCTGGCCGGGACGCCCGGTGCAGTTGATTGTCGCCGGCAAGGCGCATCCCATCGACACGGCCGGCAAGAACCTCGTCCAGGTTATGGCGAGGGCGGCGGAACACCCCGACCTGTGCGATCGGCTGGTCTTCCTTTCCGACTACGACATGGTGCTCACCCAGCATCTGGCGGCCGGAGTGGACGTCTGGCTGAACACACCGCGCCGTCCCTTCGAGGCTTGTGGGACGAGTGGGATGAAAGTCCTCGTTAACGGCG
>JBKQWH010000211.1:0-11559 GCA_052139635.1 Capsulimonadaceae bacterium | reverse complement strand
GAATGCTTCTACAAGGAGCCAAAATTCACCGACGAGTTCAATGCGGGGATGGGCAAGCGAAAGCACGTCTATATCCCGTTCCCACAGGCCTCGACGCATGTTTTCTTGCATTTGTGTGTCTTAAACTCGATACACGTTTCCGGGTCAATTACGACAACCTGCGGGACGGCCTGTGGGAACGGGATATAGACGGGCTTTCGCTTGCCCATCCCCGCATTGAACTCGTCGGTGAATTTTGGCTCCTTGTAGAAGCATTCCGCGATGCATTCCTGACAGCCAATGCACAGGTCTTCAATCACGTACCGGGGCTTGCGGCGCACGGTCACGGTGTAGTTACCGACATAGCCCTCGACCTTGGCGATCTCCGAATAGGTCCAGAGCGTCACGTTCTTGCTCGCTCGCACCTCAGACATCTTGGGCGTCAGGATACAGGCCGAGCAGTCGAGTGTCGGGAATGTTTTGTCGAGCTGGGCCATGTGCCCGCCAATGCTCGGTTCCCGCTCGACGAGATAGACCTTCTTTCCGGCATTCGACAGGGTGATCGCGGCGTGGATGCCGGAGATGCCGCCGCCGACAATCAACACGTCCGGATGGATTGGCGCCTTAGCCCTTTCCAGAGGAGTGTGGAATCGAATTCGCTTGATCGCGGCGTGGGCCAGTGCCTTGGCTTTGTCGGTCGCCTCCGTACGGTTGGTGTGAACCCAGGAGTTGTGCTCGCGGATGTTGACCATCTGGAAGTAAAACGGATTCAGGCCGCCGGCTTCCACCGCGTTTCGGAAGGTGTGCTCGTGCAGCAGCGGAGAGCACGACGCCACTACGATCCGGTTCAGCCCGTGCTCGTGGATGTCCTTTTGGATCATCTCCTGGCCCGGATCCGAGCACATGTACTTGTAGTCGCGGGAGACAACAACACTGGGTAGGCCGGCGACATACTCGGCAACGGCAACACAATCCACGGTACCTGCGATGTTGTGGCCGCAGTGGCAAACATAGAAGCCGATTCGAACTTCCTCGCCGCGTGGACTGGCACCGTTTGTACTCGTACCGTTTGTACTCGTTTTGATAGTCGTGTTCATGGCAATAACATCTCCGAGGTCACACCCGTGCCGGTTCTGCCGGCAGCGACTTGACGGGAACAAATAGGCGGCTCAACCCGAGCTCCTGTGCCGAAAGGCCGAACGCGTGGCCCATCAGTTGTGTCAGGTAGACCGTTGGGATGCGCGCGGGCTCCCAGCGCTGGGCAATCTGGTCATGGTATGCGTCCAGGTTGAATTGGCACAGAGGACAGATCGTCGAGACCACGTCGGCGCCGCGCCGGATCGCTTCCTTGAGCAGGATATAAGTCAGCCGCAGTCCCGCTTCCGGGATGGTTCCTGTCAGGCTGGCGCCGCAGCACTTGGTCTTGAGGGGGAAGTCCACGACCTCGGCGCCGAGGGCAGTCAGGACCCGATCCATCGTCGTTGGATTAAACGCGTCGTCGAACGTCGCATAGGGGCGCACAACCTGACAGCCGTAGTAGGGCGCGACCTTGAGGCCCTTTAGCGGTCGGACGACCTTCTTCTTGATGGCGTCCATCCCGATTTCGTTGACAAAAATGTCCAGCGGGTGCCGAATCTGCGTCTTGCCGGTGTACGTGAGGTTCGCCTCTCGCAAGCCCGCCTCAACGCGGGTCTTGATTGCCGGATAGTCCTCAATATTGTGCTTGGTCTTGTTCAGGACCAGGTAGCATGCGTTGCAGGGCGTGATGAGATCATCGGAGCCGTTCCGTTCCGCGATGGCGAGATTTCGGGCGGCAAGAACGGCGGCCTCCTGCTCGTCGCCCGACATGTACGCCGTGGCGCCGCAGCAGTTCCAGTCATGGAGTTCCTGCATCTCGACCCCAAGAATCCGCATTACGGGCAGCAGGGACTCTTCATAGGCGCGGCCCAGTCCCTTGAGGGAACAGCCCGGGAAATAGGAGTATTTCACGATGTCTCCTTATCTTGCTTCTCTTTTCAGTGCGCGATCCTAAACGCGCAACATCCTGGCACTACGCTTGCACTCGTCACGCTTGCCGCTCAGACCGAAACACCGGGCCAAGCGCGACGCGTGCGGTTATCATTTTGCGCGCGGGGCCGCAGTGCGGGGCCGCGCCTTGAGCATCGCCGCGATCTGGTCCGGCCGCTCGGTGTGCTCCGACCGCAGGGCAAAGCGCCCCGTGCCCATCAGACCCAGGCCAACTCGCCAATACCCCATTGCGGCGAGCCAGTTGGTCTTCAAAAACAGACGCATGACAAGCTGCGTCTCAGTCACCCGGCCCTTGCTGCGAATCATGTCGATGAATTCTTTGGCCAGGATCGGGATGGGGAAGCCCTTCGGATAGGCGTTTTCCTGGATCGCACGCTGCTTGAGCGCGTACATTACGTCGGTGATTCGGATCTGGCGCGGGCACTCGGCAGTGCAGGCGTAGCACGAAGCACACAGCCAGACGGTCTTGCTGCTCAACACCTCGTTTTTAAAATCGGACCGCACTAACGCCATGACCTGACGCGGCGTATAGTCCATATAAATGCTGAGTGGACAAGTTCCGGAGCACGTGCCGCACTGGATACAGGTGTCGAGATTCTCGCAGCCTGCCACGTTCTTAATCTCCCTGGCAAATCCGCGGACCCGATCGGCATCGTATTTGATAGTGGATTCGATTTTCATCGTTGGGCGCCTCAACGCCGAGTGTCGAAAGTACGGGGCATCGCCGAACGACCTCTATCAGAGACGCCGAATCGGCTCAACCAACTGCAATTCCATTATGCGTTAACCGCACTCGGGTTGGCATCCGCTGAACGGCGGATTGTAGCCGTTTTTTTGCCGCACGAGCACACCCCAAAAGTCTACTAATAAAATACATATAGAAACATTTACTGAACGAACACCCTGGAACTGCTTCTAAAATAATGACAAACTTATATTCGAATATATGAATGACTTCCGCGCAGAAGAGTTCGATGAAAATATCAATCATGCGTATATTATGTGGTCTATGCTAATAGCATAGTATATGATAGAAATTATTATATTTGAGCAAATTGAGGGAATACTCTGTGGACTTTCCGGTGGAAGATTGACGCCGATTTCGATTGGTTCGCATGAGGAGACTGTTGCGGGGAACTGCCGGATAAGACGGCCAGAGCGGAACGGAAGTACGCAACATTGGTAACTTACGGAGCGTTTTCCCAAATCGTATACCAACTTGCGATCCGACCGTTATCCGCGTTTTCGTTCATTTTGGCCTATCGATATTGCCTTGACGTTCGTGTGGAATCTTCGCTAGTAGTGCGGAGGCCGCGTCGAGGCGGTTGACCCTCGCGAGGCTGGCGGCAGTCATCCCGTCCTTTGCACACACGGTTGCGTCTGCGTGGCGCTCCAGCAGCAGGCGCACGACGGCGAGGCGTCCGGCGGACGCGGACGCGTCCTGATTGAACCACTGGGCCAGGGCGTCATTGTGCTCACGGGCAGGGGTTGGCGTACGCGGAGTTTCATCCATCTCTCCGTCCAGTCCGGTTGTTGCGTCCACCGTAGGAGTCGGGACGAAGAGTGCGATCATCAGCGGCGTGTATCCGAATTTGTCACGCGCGTTCACATTTGCCCCACGCGCCACCAATATCCGCGCCGTTTCCGAGTCGCCTTCCAGGGCGCACAACATAAGCGGCGATAACCCGTCGTGATCGAACGCATCGACTTTCGAGTCGGCCTCTACCATTCGCTTCGCGAGGATGGGCAGTTGGTCCCGGATGCATTCCATGAGCGGGGTCGCTCCGGACGAATCCGGCAAATTCACATCGGCATGCCGGGCAAGGAGAAGTTCTACCGTGGCACTCGCATTACTGCACTGCACCTTCCACCCGTTCGGATCGCCCCCGATAGTCTGGATGGCGGGATCGTGTGCCGTGCCGTAAGCCAACCAATAATACTCGACCGCGCCGGCCAGGGCAGTCTGGCCCAATTCCAGCGTTCCGGGCGTGGTGTTTGCCCGCCCGTTGACATCCGCACCGTGGTGCAACAGCAGATCGACGATACCGCATTGGCCGGCGTTCGCCGCGGTGTACAGGACGTGGCTGTGGTTGAAGGTCGGCTTCACTCCGGCATCAAGGAGCAACTCCATCACCCTGTCCTGATCGTGTAGAACCTGATCCTGTGTGCGTGGGAGCAGAAGCGGCATGCCGCGGGGTGGATGCTGCGCGTCCAACGTGTTCCCTGCCACGTGCACGGCCGCCTCGAGAGCCATCGCTCCCTGATTATACCGGACCAGATCGACATGGCGACTTAGCATTAGCTCCACCATGCCCGCCTGGGAGTTAATGGCGGCGGTTTCAAGGGGAGTATAGACAGAGTCGTTCCGGCCAAACCTCCCTTTGACAATGGCGGCCGCATTGACATCTGCCCCATTGTCCAGAAGGAGTTTGCCGATCTCGGTCTGTCCGAGCTTTGCCGCGACCGCCAGTGCCGTCGTCTCCTCAAGTCCGGCGCCGTTGACGCGTGCTCCGCGATCGATCAACAGCTTAACAGCCTTGGGATTGCCCGACGACACAGCCGACATCAGCGGCGTCCACCCCCGCGAGTTCTGAGCGTTGGGGTCCTGACCGGCATCGAGACATCGGGCAATTTGATCGACCTGGCCCATCGCGGCCGCCTCATCGAGGGTCATCGACGACTTCACCAGCGGCATGAGAATGTCAACAATGTCCTTCCGGTTGGCCATCCGTGCACAGAACAATGCATCGTGGCCTCGCAAGTCTCGAAGGGTCGGATTCGCGCCGCGAGTCAACAAGAATTGCACAACACCGGTTTCGCCGGCTTGCGCGGCCTCCATGAGCGGCGTTGCTCCGGAAGCATCCTGAGCGTTAACATCGGCTCCGTGAGTGATCAGAATCGACACCGTTTGGGGCACGCTCTCGTTATCATGGAGATTATGCCGCCCCGGAATCGCCTGAAGTAGGGCCGAGTCGTTGCCGGCCATCATCCGCTTACCTTTGCTGTTCCCCATGGGAGATCCCAGCGAATAGGTCTTGCTCCGAGCGTTGACATCGGCGCCGGCGTCGACGAGGCGCTGGACGGCGGCATCGTCACCGAACTGCGCTGCCGCCATGAGAAGCGTGTCACCAAACTCAGTATCCGCGGCATTGACGTTCTTAACATCCGCGATGAGTAGGTCAAAGATGGCGCGGTCGGAGGCCGCGGTATCGGGCAACCGGTACGTTAACCTCATCGGAAGAGGCCACGTGCTTGGCGAATTCGACCAGCCTACCCTCGTGTCGGCGCTTGCGCCCCGGGCGATCAGCGACCGTACCGCCGCGACGTCGTCGCTGTCTACCGCTTTGGCCAGCGCCCGGTTCAACGGAGTGTCCGGATCGACAACCATAGTGGGCGGATTCCGAAGGGGAGTGGGGTATCCCTGACCTTCGCCTCTCCGCCCGGCGACATCAATGGGTCTCAAGGAACTGCCGTACGGACCAGTCGATCGGAATGCCGCTGCGACAAGGAGAACGCAACCAATAAGTACGGTCGCAAGAGTGACCGCAAATCGTGGTATTCTTTCGACAAGCGCTTTCATCATTGCACTCCGTGGAACGGAAGATATGGACGCGATGGACGGGAAGGGTCAGGCACCAGTAGCCGTGGCAATTCTGCCGCGAAGGGGTCACTTTCTCCGGGCCGATCCCGAAGGAAGTGCGAAATCTCTCCAAATGCTTCCCGTAACTTCATGTTTCCGGCGACAACAGCCGGGGCGCATAGGCGCGCCGTCAAGCGCCGTCCGATTTTGGCGCCTCAACGCCGAGTGTCGAAAGTACGGGGCATCGCCATACGACCTCTCTCCGAGATGCCGAATCGGCTCAACCAACTGCATCTTAATTATGCAGGGTACCGCGGTTGACCTGCCATCCGCTGAACGGCGGATTGTTGCTTTTTTACATGCGATCCGGATCTCATGTGTGATCAATGGTCTACTATATATCTGGATATACCAAACAATAAAACCCGGCTAGAATGCAGTTTGCTCTAACATTAGCACAAACTTATATTCGAAGAAATGAATAATGCTAGGCCGGATTGTGATTGTGTAATCCGAACGTAAACGTATATATCGAATGATATCGCAATATTAAAATATTATTTATACTACTTATATTATGGACAGAAAGTCTGCGGATCTTTCGATCCCGAAGGTCTACTCGTCGATGGGAATTTCGATGGGCGCAACGTAGCCCGCACTGGTGGGCGGCTCCGGGAAGCGGTGGAAATCGAGGTGAAGGCACTGTTTGCGAACGGCCGCTACAGCCGCAGAATGACGGATTGACGCGGCCGTCCGGTCGGGAACGAGACGGCCGTCGACACTGAGCGGCCGCGCCGATCACCGGTCGTAATGGCGTAGTCGCCGTAGAAGGCCCGCACCGTAAAGTTGCCGTGGGCGTCCGTGTGTCCGTCCGCGTTGGTCCACCAGTCGTGGCGGATCAACTGCCGGAGGCGGATGTAAGCGGGCTTGGGAGTCATATCCTTCCGAACGAGGCCGGCGGGCGCCCCGAGCCAGGCGCAATCGTCGCTGAAGTCCCACCACGTGATCGCCCTCACCGATGGGTGGCTAAACAGGATCGAGTAGAACTTCGCCACGTAGTCGGCCTGGGCCGCTTCCCCGTCCGGCGTCGTATCCCAGTCCGTGGCGGCCGGGCCGTTGAAGTCGATATCGCGCTTCGGTCCGCTCAGCACGGTTGTCTCGGTGAAATGGATCGGCCTGCCAAACCTGCTGAAGCTCTGGCAAACCATCCAGATCCGGTCAAGAGGCCAGACGCCGCCATGCATGTGCGACTGAATTCCAATGATGTCCGGCAGCTTCCCATCGTGTTGCATCCGTGTCAGCAGGTCCAGATTCGGATCTCCTGTCTCGTAATCATTGTAAATAAAGTGATCGGGCGCCGCTCCCGCCGCGCCGCGAGCCCAGTCGAGAGCAGTCTCGACCACTACGGGCGCGCCGTCCCGCTGCAGCCAGCGCGATTCGCCGTTGGCCGGAGTGAAGGTCGCGCCGTTCGATGCCTCGTTGACAACATCGTAGAATGGTATCCGCGTCCGCTCGCGCGTTACGATCTCGATCACGCGCCGGCGCAGCAAGGGTATGGCGTCCTGGGGATCCGCCGGCGCCCACTCCGGGTAAAGCGCGTGCCACACAAGCGGATGGGCCTTTGGGGTGATTCCGTGCGCGATGCACCAGTCCACCATAGGATCCAGGCGCCAGAAAGCCGGATTTCCGCGCTGCTGTTCGAAGCTGCCCCAGTAGAACGGCAGTGTCGCGTAGTTGAACAGGGCATCGAACTCGGCGCGATACGCAACCTGTGCCGGCGAGTTGTCGACAGGGTCCAGCCGGAAGAAGTTACACCCGAACAGGAAATCCTGGCGCCACATTCGCACATGAACCGTTGCGTTTTCAACGGGGTGTCCGAATGTGTCGACGACATGCACGGTCAGATCGCCCATCCGGTACCGGCGAATCCGCGCCTGCACCGCCTCAGGCGCAACGGCCGAACGCGCCTCAATCAGGGCCGGGTCGGGGCCGAGGTCCTCCACGTGAAGGTCTGTGAACTCGAGGATTCCCGTCGCTGCTCCGACTTGCAGTCGGGCGGCGAGCGGCTGGTCGTAGGTACCCGCGGTACCGGTCACCGCATATTCTTGCCATGCAGAAGTCAAATGGATCGTCCCGGCAGCGACGCTGGTCCAGGGGGACCCCAGGGTTTCGATCACGGCGCGGATTGGGTTTCGCGAGTCGCTTCGAGCCCGAAAGTGAAAGGCGATTCGATCGGCGTCTGCCGGTGCTGTCGCAAGTGTTGACGTCACCTGGACTCCGAATGGCGTCGGGGTTGCTCGATTGACGGTAACCACGATCTCGTCTCGGACACCGTCGGGAAGCGCTGTGTGCTGCTGAATCGACATGGCTGCCGTTTGTTCATCCGGCCGCAGCACGGCCCATACGGCGCCTGCCGTCAGATCGCGCGGCGCAGCAGCCGGTTGCAGTCGGGCGTTCGCCCGTTTCTGCAGCACTGCCGCTGGTGTCATGATGCCGCCAGCGGCATTGGGCTGCGCCGCGGCCGCGCCGGCCGAAAGCCGGAGGCAGACGGACACAAGAATCAGCGTGCCTACTGCCCTGTGTAGCGCCGATAAACGCGATCTAGAGGCGACAGTTATCACTGGGCGTTATGATGACGATAGTGGTGATGGTGGTGGCGCCAGCGTGCCCGGCGCTCGGCCGCCGCTTGACTTCGGCGGTCCTGTTCGTACCGGTTGGCTGCGTACGCGGCTCCGGCAGCGCCAATCAACGTTTCCGCACCGTTGTGGTGCACGAGCCCGTTTACAGCCACCGCGCCCCCGCCGATCGCCAGGTTGCGCCACAGGTTCTTGTTCTGCTGGCGGCTGTCATCGGCCAGGCCGGCCGACGATGCCAGGACCGAGATGACCGTAATGAC
The DNA here is from genome assembly GCA_052139635.1 of Capsulimonadaceae bacterium. GTDB lineage: Bacteria > Armatimonadota > Armatimonadia > Armatimonadales > Capsulimonadaceae > JBKQWH01. The sequence goes on along the minus strand of JBKQWH010000211.1, from coordinate 3,076 downwards.
AGCCGAGGCCGCCATCAGGATGCGGACACTTCGTTGCATACGCTTTATCCCCCTACGCCACTCTTGTTTCTGTGACTCTCAGAGACTGTACCCGTACTGGCGAGAACCGACACTTGACCCGATATTGTCTACGGTCGCGAAGCTAGTACCGCACGGGAACGTGCCGGCCGCTTTGCGCGGATTCGAGGCACGCAAGAATGACGGCCAGGGCCCGGCGGCCTTGCTCGCCGGAAATTTCGGGCGCGGTGTTCGTGGTGATCGCGTTGATAAATGTGCGAATGACGCCGGACTCCGTTTGGCCGCCCGACTCGTTGGTTTGCATGCCGCCGACCTGGAAGAACTGGCTCTCACCGGTCCGAAGCTTGACGATCACCGGGTAAGTTGGGTCGGAGGCGATGCGCAGAGTTCCTTCCGTGCCGTAGAGTATGGTGGAATGGTCCTCCCCGGGCGAGTGGCTCCACGACGCAGTCAGGGTGCCGATCGCGCCGCTCTGGGTGCGGACAAGACAGACGGCATTATCGTCGACGTTGCCGAACGGTTTGGCGATCTGCTCGACGAACGCGGAAACCTCCACAATATCCTCTCCGAGCAGCCAGAGCAGGAGGTCGGCCTTGTGGACCCCGAGGTCTCCCATCGACCCCACAAAGGCCTGCTCCTTGTCGAAAAACCATCCGGTCGGGCCCTCGACACTCCAATTCTCCGGCCCTCCGTGCGCGAACGTGGTTCGGAAGGATATTACCCGGCCGATGACACCGCCCGCCAACAGTTGACGCGCCTTGATGTGGGTCGGCGACAGCCGCTGATTGTGGCCGATCATCAAGAAAGCTCCGGATGAACTGGCCGCCTTGATCATGGCGTGGGCCGCTGCATCGCTGGTGGCCATCGGCTTCTCGCAGAGCACGTGCTTTCCGGATTCGAGGGCGGCGATTGTGATGGGAGCGTGCGAGACGTTGTTGGTGCAGACCGATACGGCATCGATATTGGCAAGCGCCACCGTATCCTCCCACTTCCCATACGCGGTTCCCCCGTATTTTGCGGCCAACTCCTCAGCGCGTTTGGGAGCGCGATCGGCGAACGCAACGATCTCCACATCGGGATTAGCGGCGTACTCGGGCGCGTGCCGCCAGCGCGTGATTGACCCACAGCCAATCACCGCGACTCGAACTTTAGACATACTGTATTCCTCACGGTTGCAATTATGCCCCCATAGTTGACCATCCCGTGTTCGAATTCCTGCCCGAGTCGCGTGCATCTTTTGTCTTCGTGTCATATTTGTGCGGCAGCAGGGTGCGCAAGCCCGACTGCACTTTTGTACGGCAGCAGGGCGCGAACGTTCCGCACCGGTATGAGTTCACCTGTATGCTCTATTGTTTAGATCAACTTGCGGTGGCTGCATCGGGCACGTTAACCGGTTAACCAAGAGATCAAAGTTGGGCAACGCATGTGGTATCCTAACGGTGGGGATGACGATGGCTCTCTCCGGCAAGCCTATGCGATTTCGGACTTTACTACACTCTATCGGGCCCGCGACAACGGCGGTGGCGGCCTCCCTCTTCATTTGCTGCTGCCTCGTCGATTGCGCGAGAGCCTTCGACGCGACTCGGGCCAACGCAGCGTCGACAGGTATCGACGCGCATTTCGCGGCTTCAACGAAGTCTGTTTCTCCAGCGGCCGTCGCCGAATCCCAGTGGCATGCTCATCTGACACCCTTCATGGCTACGGTCGATCGGGGAGATATACTGGCCGCGGAGCATCTCATCGAGCATGGCGCACCCGTGGACAGCCGCGGAGCGTACGGCGATACGGCTCTGATGGTCGCAACACTGCACGGCAACGTGGGTATGGCCACGATGCTGCTTGCGCACCACGCCGACGTCAATGCGCTGGCTCCGGACGGTGCGACGGCGCTGACCTTTGCCGCATACACCGGCCAGGAGGATATCTGCGGGCTGCTCATCGGTCATGGGGCGAATGTGAACGACGGCCACTGCAATAATTTCACTCCGCTCATCTGCGGCGCCATTCGCGGCAGTGTGCCGATCGTGTCGATGTTGCTCCATGCCGGCGCCGACCCGAATGTCACCGATAGCAAGCACGACACACCCTTGCGGCTGGCGGCGATCGACGGCCGGCTGAAGGTGATCAAGGCGCTCCTCGACGGCGGCGCGGACGTCAATGCGCGAAACTTCGGCGACATCACCGCTCTTGGCGAAGCTGTCGCGCACGGCAATGCGGCGGCTGTAAAGTACTTGCTCCAGCGAAACGCCGATCCGAACCTCTTCGATCGCAGCGGAGTGTTTCCTTTGATGGCGGCTGCGCGTGATCTGCGATTCGATATCTGCGACCTGCTGTTGCGGGCTCACGCGAACCCGAACCTCGAGACGCCGCAAAACCAGCGCCCGCTGTTTTTCGCCGTCAAATTCGGCTACTGGGAATTAGCTCGCCTGCTTCTCGATCACGGCGCCGACACCAACGCGCGTGACGCCACCGGGTCGACGCCGCTGGCGATTGCAACCCGTCTGCGCCGATCCGACATCGTTCAGGTGATTGTCGACCACGGTGCGGACCCCGACGCTCGTGACTTCAACGGACTCACTCCGCTCATGATCGCCTCGCGTGACGGGCAGGTCGCGATCGTCCAGATCCTCTTGACGAAGGGCGCCGACGTCAATGACACGGCCGATGGCCAGACCGCCCTCTACATTGCCGCCAACCACAATCGCCGCGATGTCGTCGCCCTGCTAAAGCAGGCCGGCGCCGCATACACCTCGACAGACTCGCAGCCATAGCAGCCAAACGTGATAAGACGATCGCGAATGGATCGTCGTGCCCGGATATGCTTGCCGAAATCGAGGCATTGCGTGCGTGAGTGCGTGAAGAACGATCCCAATTGGCTGTGGAGATGAGTAGCCCGTACCGGGTTCGAACCGGTGATCTCCTCCTTGAAAGGGAGGCGTCATAACCGCTAGACTAACGGGCCATCGACATGCGCGCGCCGGCGCCGACCAGCGTTCGTCTACTTTACCCCAAGCCGGGGCGAATGTCAACATTATGGCCGGCCAGTCGCTGCGGCGAC
>JBKQWH010000210.1:0-21547 GCA_052139635.1 Capsulimonadaceae bacterium | reverse complement strand
ACGCCTGTCCCACGATAGGACATGAATAATCCGGGCTAGTAGAGGTGAAGACGGGGTTCGCCGCTCATTCATCGGTCCGAAGGACCGTCGGGGCTTCGCCTGTCAATCATTTACATCACAACGCAAGACAAGAGACGATGCAGGATATGCGTAACATGACTGGCCGGGACGCCGCGCGGAGAGTGCTTCGGGACCGGCGGGTGCTGGGGATTTGCCTGGCGGCCTCGGTGCTGGTGCACCTGATCATACTCGCGTCGACGGCGTGGTGGCTGCCGGACAGGACGGCCGTGCGTACGGCATACCCGGCCTGGCGGCCAATCCGCGTCGTCCTGCTGTCGCCAACCGATCGACCAAAGGCCGTCCGGTCGATGATTCGCACGGCGCCGCGCCGTCCGCTGGTTCGGACGGGCTTCGGGGGCGCTCGCGCTGCTCGCTCGGAGGCGCCCGGCCGGCGTGCACATGTGGCGCCGGCTGCGGTCGCCCACACGGCCGTGGCGCCGCATGTCGCCCATGCGCCCGTCCGTGTCGCGACCGCGCCGCCGAAGCAAGTTACCCCGAGACCGTTGCGTCCGGCCGTCGCACAGCCGGCTCCGGTGCCGTCGACAGTCTCGACACCTCCTCCGCCGGCGCCGGCGCCTCCGTCGATACTGCCGGCGCCTGCCGCGCCAGCCCTGCCGGAATCGACAGTCCCCGCGGCTCCTCCCTCAGCCTCGCCCGGCCCCGCGTCGGAAACGTCCGGCTCGGCGGACAACGGCGGGCAAACCGGGGGAGGGGGAAGCGGCGCCGGCGGAGGTCGCCTGCCTTTCGCCGTGGGTTACGGGTCCGGATCAGGTCCGCGGCACATCGTTTATGTGCTCGACATATCCTTGAGCATGGCCACGCGGATCGAGCGGGCGCGTCAGGAGCTTCTCGATTCGCTGTCGTCGCTCGGACCGGGGGATTCGTTCGACATTATTGCCTTTTGCGAGCGCGACCAGCCGTTTGACGCGAGCCTCGTTCCGGTGAGCACGGATACGGAGGCCCAGGCGAAGACGTTCCTGGGGTGCCTGGAATTGGGCTCCGGGACGGATTTGCAGTCGGCTCTCCAGCACGCCGTGTCGATTCCGGGCACGAACTGCGTCGTCGTCATCACCGACGGCGTTCCCACCGCGGGCGAGACCGATTTCGGAAAGATCGCCCGGAATGTCCGCCGCCACAACCGCCAGCACGTCCGCATCTACGCAGTTGGCCTGGTGGGGAAGAACCTCGACGGCACCGACGACAGCTTCGAAGCCGCCTACCTTCTCCGCAAGCTGGCATCCGACAGCGGCGGTTCCTGCAAACTGGTCAGTGTCGGGATCGTGTCGCCGGACTAGCCCGGCTTATTCATGTCCTATGGTGGGACAGGAATCCCAGCCTGTCCTATCTTCTCCCGGTCCTATTGTGGGAAAGGAATCCGTGCCTGTCCTATCTTCTCCGGGTCCATCGCGTCCATAGCGTCCATCGCGTCCATGTGTCCATAGTCCATACGTCTAATGGCGGTGTGCGGCAAAGTGGTCCCCGAGCACCACGAATGCGACGAACAGGACGATGATGACAATCGCCGTAAGGAGCGAGGTCGGGCTCATCGACACGCCGGCTTTTGCGGCGAGGTTGCTCCCCGCGATGTCGTCGGCCTCGGCTTCACGCTGAGCACGCAGGGCATCGACGTCGACTGTGCTCCAATCCTTCAAAGCGGCGACGAAATCCTGCATCGTTGTCCAGCGTTCCGCCGGCTTGCGGCGAATGGCCTTCAGGATGATCTCCTCGAGGGCCGGGGGCACGTCCTTGCGGAACTTCTTGATCTGCGGAGGCTTGAGGTTCACGTGCTGGTTCATGATCGAGAGCGGGTTGTCGCCTTCGTATGGCAGCCGCCCGGCCACGAACTCGTACAGGATCATGCCGAGCGCGTAGACATCGGTGCGCTCATCCCCGCGCGATCCCTGGATCTGTTCCGGCGACATATAGTCCGGCGTGCCGACCTGATTCGACAGAGGTCCCCACGTGATGCGCCGGGCCCCGCGCAGCAGCGCGATGCCAAAGTCCATGACTTTGGCGGTGCCGTCGTCCGTCACGATCACGTTCTCCGGCTTCAGGTCCCTGTGCGACACGTGCTGGGAGTGGGCGTAGGCAAGGGCGTCGCCGATCTGTACTCCCAGTTTGACGGCGTCCTCGAAGTCCTGATCAGTCCGGTGGTTGTGTCTGCTTCGAATCCGGTCGCGCAGGGGTACCCCCGGCACATACTCGAGCACCAGGTACTGGGCGCCTTTGGCCTCGGCCAATTCGTACATTTGCTGGATATGGGGATGATGCAGCAGTTGGCCGATCTTGACCTCGCGCGAGAATCGCTCGTTCGACGTGATATCGCCCAGCAGCCCCTCATGGGGAAACTTGAGAACCACCTCGCGCTTGTTTTCGGGATCTTCCGCGAGGTAGACGTTGCTCATGCCGCCCTGGCCAAGCCGGCGAATCACCGAATACCGCCCAACGGTAATACCGTCCTCTAATTGCATGCAGGTTAACCTTAACTAAGTGCACTTTAAGTTGACATCGCCGGGCGATGGCAGGTCTTCGTTGACGCTCACCGGAGACGCGGGGTTTTCGGACCGCGGATCGGGTTTGTTACCGTTGCGAGAGAAAAGCCGCTTCCACCACGGCTCATTATTCGCGCTTTTGCGGTGCAATTCCTCTCCGACTCGGAGCACGCGAACAATTTGAACCGAGAGGTTGTCCTTGGACTGGCGCTCGATTCCGAGATCGATCAGCTTCCGACAGGCATCTTCAGGAGGCTCGGACCAGGCGATCTCCGCGATCTCGTGGTCTTCCACCGGTTCCCACAGCCCGTCGGTGCACATGACGAAGACGTCGCCTTCCGCCACGGCATCGATCCTCGACATCGGCTTTACGACCGGCTCGGCGCCAAGCGTGCGGGTTACGATATTGCGCCGGGGATGGCTTCGAACGTTTTCGGGCGCCACAATTCGCATCCGTACAAGTTCGGCCACCTCGGAATCGTCACGCGTGAGCTGGTCGTAATCACGCGGCCCGCGAATTCGGTAGATTCTGGAGTCGCCGGCGTGGACAATGTAGGAACTGGCGCCAACCAGGGCGATGGCGCTGAGGGTCGTCTGCATCCGAAACTTGTTGATCTCAATGGCCCGGTCAAAGACATGCATATTTGCCTTTGCGAAGGCTCTCAGAAGAGCTCGCATCGGTGGGCTCTCGTCTTCATAGTACGTCTTTATGACGTGCTCCACCGCCTCGCGGCTTGCCAAATCGCCGCCGCCATGGCCGCCGACTCCGTCGGCCACCATGAAGATGCTCCCCTTCGCGCGTACGATTCGGGCATCCGGCGGCACGTTGTGGCCGACGTTGTCCTCGTTTTTGAAGCGAACATTTCCTTGTTCGCTAATCGCCGCGTGGTCTAGCTTTAACATAATACCTTACCTAGGACCCGGGAGTTCGGACCTAGTGGGTCATTTCCTCCGCTTCGCTCGGTCGCGGACCCTCGCTGAGAGGCCGGGACGGAGTCGTAAAAAGCCGTTGCCCGGGCCGGAAAGCTCCGGTCCGGGCAACGGTGCTTAAACCGTCTAGGCGCCCACGGCCGTCTCCTTATGATCCGGAGGCAGGAACATGGGAGTCTTGGTTACCGCGCTGCGGATCGCGAGGTAACCGAACGAGATGATCATGAAGCCGAAGGACACGATCAGCGCCAGTTTGGTGTCGTTCTTCGTTGCGGCAGTGGCCGATGGGGCGACGAACGCGAAGTAGAAGTCGCCGACCATCAAACCGAAGTTCATGATCATTCCCATGATCGGAATGAGTTTGGTCGTGAATACGTTCGCACCCTTTACGTGCGAGAACGCGACATAGGTCAGCAGACACGTTATTCCGTAGAGCAAGAAGGTGCCGATATTGGACAGCAGGGTGATCTGGATCAGGTTATCTGCGTTAATGATCCCGTAGCTGCCGATGGCGGCGGACAGGATCGTAAGGATGAGAATCGCGATATGCGGCGTGTTGTTCTTGCCGTGCAGGAAGCCGAACGGCCCGGGGAGCTCGTTGTCCTTGCCCATGGCGTACGTGACACGGACGCCGGTATTCAGGCAGGACAGGGCGGTTCCGATGAGCGCCAGAACGACGGTGGCGGCCTGGATCAACTCGAACAACTGACCTTTGCCGTTGAGCATCGCGTCGCCGATGATATGCGCCATGTCGCCGATCGGCGCGGCGTCGGCTCCGGTAGCTGCCAGCCCGGAAACGATACTGCCTCCGGCATACATCTTCTGATCGAGGGACGGATCCGTAATCGAGTGGACCTTCGTGGGATCGATCATTGTGAAGTTGGCGCCGTTCTTATCGACAGCGCCCGCGAAATGGTCACCGATGAAATAGTTGGCGGCGAAGTACTCGAACAGATAGAAGATAACGGCCTGGATGATCAGCGAGAGGATGACTCCTCGTGGGATGTCCCTCTTCGCGTCCTTGGCCTCGCCGGCCAGCGCCGTCGCCGATTCAAATCCGACCACCAGGAGAATGGCGATCGTTGTTTGGAAGAGCAGCGGCGTAAAGCCGTGCGGGTCAATGACATGGAATGCGCTTACGTGCGTATAATGCTCGCCCGCCGGGAGATGCGGGTGGGTCATGCGGAACGCAATCGCGAGGACCGACAGACTGATAAGCGCGATGATCTGGATGACGTTGATGACCGCGTTCGTCATGGTCGATCCGTTGACACCCATGAAGCAGATAAACCCGGTGATCGCCGAGAAGACGCAACACACAGCGCACTGCTGCCACGCCGCCGTCAGGAGGTGAGGGTTAAAGATCTGGACGATGAATACCAGGAGGGTACCCATGAATGTGACCATGACGCCGGGATACACCCAGTAATAGAGATGGGCGGCGCATCCCGTAAACAGCTTGACGATGCGGGCGAACTTAAAATGATCGTGCGATTCCTTCTCTAGGAAGGCGGCCTCCGCGTAAAAATATGAGCTGCCCGCGCCGGCCTGCGGATACTCCTTGGCCATTACGGCGTAGCACGAGGCCGTCAGCAGTGCAATGAAGGTCGCCACCGCGACCGACGGCCACATGCTCGTTCCACCCCAGGCGCATTGCTCCTGGTAGGTAGTCCAAAGAAAGGCTCCGGGCGCGATCAGGGCCATCGCGTTAATGGTGACGCCCGCCAAGCCGAGGGTTGGTTTTAACTCGCCCCCGGTTGAGCCGGATGATTGATTCACTGACATGACGTAATGCTCCTCTCCAAGTGTGATGTCTTGATCGGCGTACCTGCGCGCCATTGGCGCATGGCGACGCAGGCGGGCATTGGGCACCAGCGCTGCGGAGCAACTCAAAGAGCCAGAACAACCACAGGCGTACGCGTCTCTTAACTTAGGTTTTTGGGATCTCGTCGGTGAGGGGCGTCACGGACAACCACATCCGATGACGCTATATAGTAGCACAACCGGCCACAACGTGTCAAGCCAATTAGATATTATGGCTGAAATTCGGTTAGGCCGGATGTTCCTGAGGAGCGGCGGACCCAGATTGTGAAGTATTTCACAATACAGCCATTTATTGTTTTTGGAAATGATTTCAGGTATACTTGCCAGTAGGCATTGTAGCTAACTCAGGTTTTGATTTACGGACGAGCGTCCGTCCGGCATGCGGGCGCATCGTCCTTCGTGTCCCCGACCAAAACCGGCACGGCGCCGGGTCCACTTAAGTTGCGCTCCCAGACGATGATGTTTATCGAGTTCGGTCGTCCGTGGGGGTCCATGCACCGCTGAATGGACTCCTCAAATCAAATACTCAGAAAGCACACCGGCGGAACCGACCAGAGCTTATCATATGCCTATTCGAACACCTGAGGCTGCGCAGGCCGAGCCCGAAGAACTTCCGCTGCCTCCCCGGTATGAGAGCGCCATAGGGCGCGTGCGCCGGATTATTTTTGGGAGACCGCTCGAGACGTCGCGCGCCTCTCACGAAAAGCTCCCCGTTTTTCTCGCTTTGCCGATCTTCTCGTCCGACGCCCTGTCGTCAAACGCATATGCCACGGAGGCGATCCTGAGCGTGCTCGCAGGCGCCGGCGTATTGGGAGCCCTGAACTACTCCGTCCCAATCGCCATTGGCATCTCGGCGCTGCTTCTAGTGGTGGTGCTCTCCTACCGTCAAATCATATTCGCGTATCCTGACGGGGGCGGCGCCTATCCCGTGTCGCGGGACAACCTGGGAACTCTGGCGTCACTGGTGGCCGCGGCATCGCTTCTGGTGGACTATATCCTAACGGTCGCCACGTCGGTGGCCGCCGGCGTCGACGCATTAATTACGCTCAACAGCGGCTTGCAGCCCTACCTGGTGCAGTTGTGCCTGCTGTCCATTGCGGTTGTAACCCTGGCGAATCTGCGCGGTGTTCGAGAAGCGGGCTGGACGTTCGCCGGACCCGCCTATGTGTTTATCGGCTCCGTCATCCTGACCGTTATTGCCGGGGCCGTCGCAATCGCGGTGCATGCTCCCTATATCAAGTCCGTCGCCGCAGCCGGCATGGCCATGAGCCACTCGCACGTCGGCATTCGGACGATCGGCTGGTACCTCATCCTGCGCGCTTTCTCGATGGGCTGCACGGCCCTGACGGGGGTTGAGGCGATTTCCAACACGGTTCCCGTCTTTAAGGAACCGCGCTCCCAGAACGCCGCTTTAACGACGGTGTGGATGGGCGGCCTCGCAGTGGTCATGTTTTTCGGCCTGACCTGGTTGGCGACGAAGTTCGGCATTCAGGCGATGGATGAGAACGCAACCGGGTATATGACGGTTGTCGGACAAGTTGCAAACCACACCTGGCCCCATCCGCTCCACTTTATGTTCTGGGTGGTCCAGGTCTCCACCGCCATCATCCTGATCATCGCTGCGAACGCGGCTTTTGCAGGATTTCCGCAACTGGCGTCGATGCTCGCGCGAGACAGCTTTATGCCGCGCCAGCTTGCGCATATCGGCGACCGCTTGTCGTTCGCCAATGGCATCGTCGTCCTGGCTCTGGCGGCTGCCTGGCTTGTCTGGGTCTTCAAGGGAATTGTCGACGCACTGCTGTCGCTCTATGCGATTGGCGTCTTCACCAGTTTCACCCTGGCGCAAATCGGCATGGTGCGCCACTGGCTGCGCGAGCGCCACAAAGGTTGGCAGGCGAGCCTCTTTTTCAATGCACTTGGCGCCATGGCGACCGGCGCCGTAACGCTGATTATCGCCGTCTCGAAGTTTGCCGACGGAGCGCGCATCAGCCCGTATCTGCACGTTTCGATAGGCGGTCTGACCTGCTATCCACACTACGGAGCCTGGCTCGTCATCGTCCTCGTGCCGATAATGGTTGCCGTTTTCTACAAAATCAACAACCACTACCGCGAGATGGCCCAGGAGCTGTCGCTCGACGCCTACGTTCCGCTGGTTCCCACCAAGAACGTCGTGCTGGTCCTTGTGCCGCGAATGCACCGTGGTATTGTCGATGCCCTGAATTATGCACGGCTCGTCAGCGAAGACACCCGCGCCGTTTATGTGGAAACCAACCCGCAGATGACACCGAAGCTAAAGGCCGACTGGAACCAATGGGGAGGGGACATTCCGCTGCTCATCCTGCACTCTCCGTACCGCTCGCTCGTCGGCCCCGTGATGAACTACGTCGACGCTGTCCAGCGCGAACGCCCGGACGATGTGGTGACGGTGGTGCTTCCGGAACTGATCACCTGCAAGTGGTGGCATGCATTGCTGCACAACCAGGTCGGGCCCCTCCTGCGCGTCATGTTAGCCAGCCGGCGCGACGTCGTCATCACGAGCCTGCGTTACTTCCTCGAGCATTAGTCGTTGCCGTAATGAGTCTAAAGTACGGTCCGCGCGGGCGCCCCCTTCAAGTGAGCCAGAATCGTCTCCATCAGTTCAACTGTGGCGGGATCGCTGATTCTCCGGGGCCGCGGAAGGTCCACATCGCGGTCCAAAACGATTTCGGCCGGCGACTTGGAGAACACAAGTATCCTCGTCCCCAGGAGAATTGCCTCCGTAATATCGTGCGTCACAAAGATAATGGTGTTCATTTCCTCCTGCCAGATGTCAAGAAGCATCTGCTGCATTTCCGATCGGGTCTGCGCGTCCAGTGCCCCGAAGGGTTCGTCCATGAGTATGATCTTGGGATTCACGGCCAGCGTGCGCGCGATCGCAACTCGCTGCTGCATGCCACCGGACAGTTGCTTCGGGTAAGATGCGAGCCGGTCCTTAAGGCCCACCTTGGTGAGATACTCTATGGCAATTCGGCGTCGATCGGAACTCGATCGACCTTGAAGAGCGAGGCCGAACTCGACATTCCCGAGGGCGGTAAGCCAGGGGAAGCAGGTGTAGGCCTGCTGAACCGTGGCCGAGTAGGGGTTGCTGTTCGTAATCGGATCGCCAAATATCCGTATCTCTCCCTCATCCGGTTCCGTAAGACCGGACAGGAGGCGCAACAGGGTGGTCTTTCCGCATCCGGACGGTCCGAGCAGGACGACAATCTGGCCGTCTTTCAAGATGGGAATCTTGAGAGTGACATCGTTCAGCACCACCAGCGGCTCTCTGGAGCCGGATTGAGGGTACTTCTTACTGACGCGCACAATATCCACGATACTGGGAATCCGGACTGCTCCAGCGGGCGGTTGTGATTCCATTTCTTCTGACGCTTGCATTTTTCTACCAGTTCAAGTATCGCATACGTATGGTTCTGAGTACCCACGTGGTGAACGACGAGATCGCCGCGACAATGATGAGAGTGCCGTAAACCGCGCCGGATTGCTGGGTTCTACTGCCGATCTGCATGAGATAGCCCAGTCCGATTTGCGCCTCGCTGCCGTTGATGAACTCCGCCAGCACAATATAAGTCCACATGATGCCGTTACACACTGCGACGGCGTCCCATATCTGCGGGAGTGCGGCAGGGATCAGTACGCCGCGAATCGTTTGCCAGGGGGTTGCACCAAGATCGCTTGCCACGAGCAGATAGTCCTCACGCACGCTCAGCACGGCATTCTTTACCAGAGCAATCATATAGAAGATCGCCGCAAGGAACAGGAAAACGACTTTGGCTCGCTCTTCAATACCGAACCATAAGACAATCAGGCCCATAAGACACGGGGTGGGAATGCTCATGCAACCATTGACGATCTTACGCAAGAGCGCGTCAAACGCGGCGAACGCGCCCATGAGTGCGCCAATGGGAATGCCCACCACAAGAACAAGGAGCAGTGATACGAGCACACGCAGCACGCTGTTTTCAATCGCGGGGACCAGCATTCCGCGATGATAAAAGCTGACCATGTCCGCCACAATTCCACTCGGCGTGGGTAGAAAGATCGGCTTGACAATGCCGCCATAAGTCAGCCCGCACCACACGGCTATTAGGACGCCAATCCCGGTGAGCCCGATTGCTATGTCGACCGCGGGCGTGAGTGAACCACCGATGGCCAAATGGTCGCGACGTGGCTTCAGATGAGTGGCGGACGACACCGGACGGAAGGCCGACCGATTAGCGCCGGGGTTTGGTGACATGGTTACGGATCGTGTTCATCGCGCGCCGGGCGGAACGCCGGCGCGCGATGATGCCCTCGATCAATCCTCCTGCTTAAGCAGCACGATATCGGTGCGGCGGTTCTTCGCCTGTCCTGCCTCAGTGTTATTGGGTGCTACGGGTTTATACGGACCGTTCCCTCTCGCCTGGAACCGTCCGCGGTTCAACCCGTATCGATTGACCAGGTAACTTACGACCGCCTGAGCGCGCCACTTGCTGAGCAATACCTCACCGGCTGCATGGCCGGTGCTGGCGCTGTTCCCTTCCACGCGAATGAAGGCGTGTGAGTATGTCAGAGCAGTCGTGGCGACGCCGTCCAGCACACTCTTGGCGTTGTCGTCGAGCGTGGCCTTGTTGGACGGGAAATAGATGTTGATCGGTTTTGTCGAGAAGACGACAAGCCGTTTGCCCTCGCTGGAAACGCCGGCGTCGGTCTGTTGTGGCATGGGCCGGGCATCCTGAGGAAGGTCAGTGTAGAGAGATCGCAGCGCTGTCACATCTTTCGCATCGGCCGCAGTCGTGGATTGTGTGATGTAGTCTCGCTTAATCCAGGCAGAGCTCGCGCGTGCGAAGATGCGGTCGAACAGCGGCTCCTTCCCGTCGAGCCCGAACATCTGGACATTGTCCGTCATGTCGGCCCACTTCACGGCGCCGAGTTGGTCCTGAGTGGCCGTGACCCCCAGGTCCTTGTATAGCGGTTCGTTTTCGGCGAGCAGTTGGGCAGCCTCGTCCGGGTGTCGATTGGCCTCGACGGTGCCGTCAAACCATCCAGCCACGAACGCCTTAATGACATCAGGATGCGCATTGATAAAGTCGGTTTTGGCCACCATGATGTCGGCGATCAGATTGGCGGCCGTTTTCGACGAGATGAGGATATGCGACCCGGGGCGGTTCTTGAGGGCTTCAGTGACGTCGGGCTCCCACACCACAGCGGCATCCACTTTGTGCGCCTCGAAATCTGCGCGGGCGTCGGGCGACGCATTCTTGCCCACGACATTCTTCATAATGTCGGACTGGTCCGAGTCGTCAAGACTGGAGTTTTCCAGGCTGTTTTCCAATAGCCAGTGGGACGGGGTGAAGAGCGCCAATGCGATCTTCTTTCCTTTGAGGTCCTCCACCTTCTGGATGCTGTCGTCCGCCACTATGGCGTCGCCCCCACGCGACCAGTCCACTTGCATGATCGCTTTGGAATCGACGCCGCCTTTTTGGAAGCCCGGAAGCTCGTTTGCCCAGAAGTCCACCGTGGACCATACGATATCAACGCCGTCGGGTCCGCCTTTAGCGAACGCCTTCGCGCGAGCATCCACATCCTCCATCAGAACGAACTCCACCTCAAGCTTGTGATTATTGTAGAAGATGCAGTTCTTGTTTGGAGCAAAGCCGTTGTTTGCAACGATCCCGCCGGCATATCCCGGCCATGTTACGACGCCGACTCGCAGGGGGCGATTCAGTATGCAATCCGGGCAGTCCCCGCCAGACTGCTGGCCTCCGAAGACATTTTGCCCCGGAGTACCGGCTTTGTGAAATATCACGATAAAAAGCGCCAGTAATACGACAATAATCACTCCTGCGAGGAGGCCGGCCGTCGGCGGTCGCCGGGACGCCGCCGCGCCGACTATCGTGAGCGATTTGTTGCAAATTGGGCATACCGGATTGGCTTCGGCCCGTACGTCAATGAATTCACCACTATCGGCCTTGACGCAGTTGCCGAAGTTTGTGCACTTGCCACGCATAGTTGACATCAGTTCGATTCTCCTTCGAATTCGCCTATAAACATCGCGCTCGCCCACTCACCGCCCCCGTTGAACGGCTTGTTCGCCCGTCGTTTTTGTTCCCGGAGGAAGCCATTCTCGTCGTGATTGTGCAGCGGAAAGACGTTGGTGACTCTAATCAGATGGTTACTGGTTACAGTTGTCCCTTCTTGTCGCGGCTCGGCCGGGTCTTCGCACGAACCGCTCTATACACTACGACACGATTTTCGTGGATGAGTTGCAATGCGATGTTGCCGCCTGTCGTCCAGCAGCGCGCTGCACATCATTTCTCCGGATGTGGAACAAATCCCTGCCCGTCGCGCCAGTTTGACTGAAGTATTTTAGAGATTGCATCCTTTTCCGGGGCTAAACCTCCTTTCGTCTCCAACGGACTATGGCATTTCCGGAATGGTTGTGGGATCCGTCGAGGGGCGTTGGGATTTCGCTTGCCGTGGTTCCTGCTATGAGCGGTCAAGCGCGGCTCGATAATCGATCCGCTCTTTGCGCCAGTATCGGGTGCATATGCGGAGGAAGTCGCAGTCCGGGCAAGTGTCTGGCAGCGGGATGGGATGCACGGCCTCGAAATCTGTCTCGATGATGGTAATCCCGATGCCACGAAGGTCGTCCTCGAGTTCAGCCATCTCGTCATCGGTGTACGACGCCGACGCGGTAACCCCGCCGAGGAGGGCGTGGATCGTCGCGGTAACCCTCCGGTCGGGATAGAGCCGCTTGACGAGCAGTTGATACACCGACATCGCCAGCGCCTCCTTGACCTCGACCGGGTCGACGCTCGTTCGGCCGGACTTGTAGTCCACAATCTCCAGCGCGCCGTCGGATACGTACTCGTCGATCCGGTCGATCCTGCCGGTCAGCACGAACGGCCCCATGTCGTACTTGAGCATCTTTTCGGTAAGGAAGGTCCGGGTGGAATCTGCACGCTCGGCGGCCGTCGCGTAATACGTTTCCAGAATGCGCTCAGCCGCCACGCGGTGCTCCTGCTCGCTCTCGGCGTTCGCGTATCCGCGTTCAATCCAGGCCTCTTCCAGGCGGTCGGCAAGCCCCTGCGGAGTCACTGCGCCCGTTCCGCCATCTTGATGAAAGGCCTGCAGCGTTTGATGCAGGGAGGTGCCGAACGCATACCCGGCCTGCGCCCGGTGGTAGAACCGGCCGACCTTGTCGATATACTCGAGCCGGTACATCATCGGGCACGTCAGGAACGTGCGCAGGCGGGTGGGGGATATCTCCGGTTTACGCGCCGGACGCTTGCGCAACGAGGGCTTCTCGGAACCTACGCCTGCCCCCTCCCTAATGGGAAGGGAACCGGAAGGACCGGGATCCACCGAAGCAGTGACGTGCAACCGCTTAGCCTTACCCTGAGAGGGCTCGAGTGGGGTGTCCTGTTCGGAGGGGCTAGGGGTAGGTTCTTCTTCGCTCAATCGCGGTTCCGGACGACGATTCGGTTGCCCTGAACCAGGACGACCTCGATGGGAGTACCGGCGTCGATGAAGCCGCCCTCACTGACTACCGGGATTTTGATGCCGGCAATGTCCGCGGTTCCCGACGGCCTCAGGTGAGTGGTGGCGTTACCGTGCATGCCTAGAAACCCGGTGTAGTCCTCACTGGCGACATATCCGTCGGCGGCGGTCTGGCGAAGGGGCTGGCCGATCTTCTTCCAGACCCGGCTGCGCGGGAGATAGACAAAGAACGCGATTGTCACTCCGGCCGTTGTCAGCAGCGCCGTACCGACTGTCATCAGCCCGCCGTGCTCGGCGCCTCCGAGGGCAAAGTACATGCCGAATGTGATCAGCGCCAGCCCGACAAGCGCCGAGACCCCGTGTCCCGGAAGGATATGCGTCTCGAACAGGAGGAAGATCAGGCCGGCGACAAACAGGATCACCCCGACCCACGAGCCGTGACCCACCGCGATATGCGCGGCAAAAATGGTCGCCACAACGACCGCGCCGATTGCGCCGGCAATGCCCCAGGAGTGCCAGGTCGCCATCTCCATGATCACGAGCACCAGGCCGATGACCAGGAGCAGGATGGTTGCCCACGGAAGCACGATCCAGCGAGCCGCCGCAAGCCAGAGATCGTAGTGGATCGGCGTGATGCTTGCATTGGGGAGGCTCATTTTCTGCAGGACGGCCGGGTAGCCGGCGCCGACTGCGTCGGCAAAACCGTTCGAGAGCGCTTGCTTGGGTGTGAGAGTGAGCGCCCCTCCCGCCGTCATCACGCCAAGAGCCGGCAGCGGATTGTCAGCCGCTACGAACGCGGCCGCCAGTGCGGGGTTGCGGCCGGTTGCCTCGGCTGCCGCCTTATAGTCCATCTTGTCCGGCGCGTTCGGGTTGCCTCCCAGCGACGCACCCGGCGTCATCACGACCGTCTTGCACGCCACCGGGATGAGGCTGCCCGGCCCGGTGGCGTGGTCATGGACGTAGGCGGCAATGGTGAGGTCTCCGGAGTGCCCCAGGACGGTCGACTTGATCGCCTCAGCCGCCTCATCGGACCCGTCGGTGGTGTCGATGTCGAGGATCACTCCCGCATAGCCGGCCTGCCAGGCCAAATCGAGCTGCTCGGCCACGAACGACGCCAGATCGGACGTGATCGCGCCGTGCATCTCCACGACGGCCACCTTCTGGCCCTGTCCCCATGCCGGCGCCATGCACAGGCACAACAGGATGAGCGTAACGGCGAGCGGCAGCCGGCATGTTCTGTATCCGATTGCGTCCCGGTCGGGGGCCGCGCCGGTCGCTTTTGACGGGCGTGTCCGGTATCCGATTCGGGCGTTCGGCGACACCGCCGGCTGCATTTCGGCGTTCATTCTTGTTCCATATCCTGGAACGAATCGTGCATCAGGTATCGTTCCAGTCGATTGCGGGCCTGCGCCGCGAGCGCGTGGGTGTACAGGATCACTCCGGCCGAGAGGTTCGATCGAAACCCGGCCAATTGCGTCTCCATCCGTTTCGCCGGGTCGAGCTTTCGCTCGGCCTGGAATTCGGCCAGCTTTGGCGCGAACTCCCCCCACAGGTCCAGGACGGGCTCGTGGGGCGGTACACGGTGGACGATCGAAAGCACACGCTGAAATTCGATCATTTCCGCAGCCGCGTCCGGGTGCGCGGTTAAATAGGATTGTACACGGTCCTTAGTGTCCGGATCGAGGGCTCCCTCCACATAATCGGAGAAGTAACCCCGTGCTTCCTGTGATGTCACGGTCTCTTACCCTCCCCCTACGGGCGCTGGGTCGGAGGCAGCCGGCTTCCGGCGCTCCAACTCTCCGTCATCCCGGCCGATCAATCCAAGATATGGCTGGAACCTGCTTTTGAAGGCCAGGCGAGCCCGATGCAGCTTCGATTTTACGTTGACCAGGCTAATCTCCGTGATGTCACTGATCTCCTCGTACGACAGTTGCTGAAAGTCCCGTAGCACCATCAGCAGCCGCTGCTCAGGCGTCAACTCTTGCAGCACCTTATCGACGACGCGCTGGATCTCGCGTGTTTCCACAATCCGGGCCACATCGGCCGACGGATCGGGCAGGGCGCGCGCCGGGCGCCGCTCGCCGGCGGGCGTCTCCTCGTCCAGCGAGTAGTCCTCGAACTCGGTGCGGCGCTTGTCCTCACGTACATGGTTCAGACACGTGTTCTTGGCAATCGTGTAGAGCCAGGTACTGAACTTACAATCGCCCTTAAAGCTCTGGAGCGCTCGGAGCGCTCGATAAAAAACGTCCTGCGTCAGGTCATAGGCATCTTCGCCGTTAACCATTCGGCAGACCAGGTGAAAGATCGGTGCCTGGTACTTGCGAAACAGGGTTTCGAAGAGCGCCGGGTTGCCGGTCGCGCGAAACTGTCGGATCAGCGCGACGTCAGGATCAAGCCGCGGTAGCGACGTGACCGGTGTATTTAGGCGCGAGCTCATTTTCTTGGCTTATGCCCGGAACTCTTCTCCCATATGGATTGAGACACGGCGAACCGAAGCAGGTTGCGTCGTTTCTTCCTCTATTTTAGCAAAGTTGTGCGCCGGGCCGCAAGCTTCTGAATTTTATATCACGCCTTGAGGAGGGAATTTGGCGCCGAATCGTCGAGAATCGGGCCGGGGCGGAGTTGACGGTGGGGAATCGCCGCATAAGGTCGCGAACATAATCGGGTTGCATCCCTCCGGAAGGCAGGAAAAAGGCGCCGGAATTGTGGAACGAGTCGGCCCGCCGGGATTACCCCGTTGTGGTCAACCGGAAGGACACAATAGTTTGGGGTATACTGTCGGCGAGTAACCCAGCGAAGGGGCATCTGCACGGAGGCCATTATGATCACTCAGGCGAACGATCTCGACCTGCAACCCGGCGAATCGATACTCTGGCAAGCTGCGCCGGACGTCAAACAACTCCTGGTACGCAAATACCTGAAGTTCATTCTGATCGCCGCAATCATGGGTGGTTGGTTTGTCTATTCGGACATGACCGTGTTCCGCGGCGGTGAAACGATCCGGCCGCCCTGGTTTCAAATCATGGGCGTATTCATGCCGCTGTTCGTCCTCGCCTTCGCGCTGGACGCTGTCCGGAACACGACGTACGTCGTAACTAACCGGCGTCTTGCGCGCACGGTGCGGGTCGACACCCGGCCGGTCATCGAGGTCCGGCCGATCGAGATTGCGTCGGCCGCGACGGCTGCGGGGTTCAACATTGCCCCGGGCGCATCAGCGACGATTGTTTTCCCCGATGGATGGAAATGGGAATGTGTCCCCAACGCGCGACAGGTCGTGGAGGTATTACACACGGCCGCGGCCGCGCCGTACGCCGGCGAAGTGCTGCCAATGCCCGCTGGCCAATTGCCGATAGCACCGAAATCGACCCTCCTTCTCACGATGGCCGGCAGTTTCCTCGCCCTTCTGATGCTCAGCATGTTAGCCGCAGGCTACCTGGACCAGCGGAATGCCGCGGATCTGGCGGCTCTGTATGCTCGATCACCGGGCTGCGGCGGCTCGACAATCGACGCGTCGCTCCCACCGTGCCAGGATTATCCCGCCGTGATCGACCACAAGGACACTTATGAAACAGGCGGTCGAAGCAGCACGACGATGTACGAGGTCGCTCTGAGAGACAACCACGGCCGGATTACCAGCGTTACGATTCCGTCCGCTGTCTATTCGGTTGTCGACGCGGGTCAAAGGGTCACTGGCCGCCTCTGGCGGAACCACATCCGCGAGATACTCGCGGGCTCGCAGACCTACGGGACGAACTGGGATCCGGCCCGGCGCGCCGAGGTGAGCCACCGGATGTTCCTGTTCGACGCGGTGTTTGTTCCTCTCGCCTTTCTCTTCTTCCGAGGCTTAATCGTCTCGCGGCGGCAGCGTGAGAAGCGACTGCAATTGGCTATTGACGAGATCATTCGGAAAGACGCGGAGCAGAAGGCTCGGGAAAATACCTCGGAGCGGGCGTAACACCATTTGCCGTGAGGCCGCATGATCCCCGCCTCGAACAATAACCGGTTGCTTCAGCGAGCCGAACTCGTTTACTGGCGGGAATATCCGTATTTTCCGTCTATTGCGTGAAACTTTCTATCTTCTGTATCTTGGATTCGGTTAGGCAGGAAACCCCGCAGGCCTTGTCGAACAAGCGCACAGGCATGCGCGTAGTAACGACTCGCAGCTCATCCTTCTTCATTCACAGGGAGGCCGTTTCATGATCACAATCGAAGGCAAGACGTTCGGGAGCCGGCAGGCACTCTTTCCCAGTTGGTCGATACCCCTTGACGATGACGCCGGGCTGCCGGCGACGCTCCGCGAGTTAATCGCACGGGTGGTCGCCGAGGAGGTCGCCGCGTTCAAGGAGCGTCGCGAGCAGCGGCGTGTGATCCACGCGCTGACCGCCCGGCAGATCTCCGATGGGGTCGAACGCGGCAAGATCGACTCCGGTGGCCGGGAAGAGCCCGAAGGTGACGTCGACTCGGCTGCGGCGACGGCAGTCGCCCTCCAGGCCTTCGAGGACGGCCTGTACTACGTCTTCATCGACGACGTCCAGATCGAGCGCCTCGACAACCGGCTCGCCCTCGACACCGGCAGCCGCATCACATTCCTGCGCCTCGTTGCGCTGGCGGGAGGTTAACCATGCTCAGTCCGGAACAGGCACAGGCAATACTCATTAAAGAGCAACTCTCGGGAGGATCGCAAGTCCGCGAGCAGCGCTTCAAGCGGCTGCCGCCAAATCTGGCGAGGCTGGCCGGGCAAATCGAGAACGAGTGGCGCAACTCGAAGACGTTCGCGCCGGATCTGGAGGCGCTCGCCGAGACCGAACGGGTCACCCTGTTTGAGGCACTCTGCCCCGGACTCGGCCAGGCCATCGAGAACGGTTGGGGCTTATTCCCGCGCCTGCCATACCAGATGGGGTATACGTTTCGCAGCCCGTTTCGGGTGCCAAGCCTTCCCGAAGCGACACGCGCAAAGCGTGTAACATGGCTGAATAACCTCTTTCGAGCAGCCGGCAACTACAATAAGGATCTGGAATGGTACGCCGCGTGGGCGCCGTACGTCGCGCCGTTCTGTGGCGACGCCTTTGGGATACTCTTCGCGGCCGCCATCGATCAGGGCGGCCCTGCCGCCGACCGGATCTTTGACATCCTGATTGCGTCGGCAAAGGGCGAGCACGAAGTGGGGATGTTCGGACGCCACGTGACCCGCGGCCTGCTGTCCTGCTCACGCGTCGACGGGTGGGATTACGTGGAGAAGATGCTGCTGGCCGCCCAGCGCCAGGAGGGCTTGCGACAAACCATTCTCGAGTCGGTGGACGAGGCCCATCCGGATGCGTTTCGCCGCATGTTGCGCCTGATGTGCGAGCACCAGCTAACGCGCTTTAGCTCGGCAATCCGCGCGATCGACGTCTGGCTCGGGTTCCAGTACGAGGCCATGGACCAGAAGGTCGCCGACCGCTCGATCGGCATCATCCTGGCCTGTCTGGACGACCAGGCCGTCGCCGACCGCGCGATTGCCTGCGGCGACGGAAACGACCTGTATCTGGCACTGTGGACAAGGGGGATCAGCGATGCGACCCTCGCCATACCGCCGGCCGCCGCAGTGCTTCAGGAGGCAGGCGTCGAGCGTCGCTTCGCGGCGGCGTACTTCCTGGCCAAACTCCAGTTGGAAGCTGCGGCACGCACCCTCGTTCCGGTCCTCGACGACCTCGACCTCCGGATCGCCGCGGCCGCTTTTGGGGGCACGGTGACGTTTACACCAATCCTCGGCGATCTCTATGAGCCTTACGAGCGCCTCATCGGCCGGCTCCCTTCGAAAACAAAGGAGATCGATCCCATTGTATGGCCCTGGATGAAGCCGGCCATCGACACCGAGAGTGTCGCGCACGGGCTGCTCGATTCGCTCGGCGACCGTCCGGTGGACGTCCTGATCAAACATGTCCCGAATATGGGACAAATGGACAAGCTCGTTCTTCTCAAGAGGCTCGCCAAGAAGGGACAATGGACCGGGGAAGCTCGTGAGCTGCTCTTTACGATGGCGGGTGATCTCAGTGAGACCGTCCGAAATGCGGCCTTCCTGTATCTCCAGAGCTGCCGGCCAGAAACCGGGGAGGTAATACGCCTGGAAGCGCTCCTGAAGCGCAAGGCCGAGGACCTCCGGCGGGGCGCGGTAACCGTCCTGCTCGCGCAGGACGATCCCCATGCGGTTGCCAGCGCAGAGCGCCTAATCGCATCGAAAGAGGACGGGCAGAGGACCGCGGGCCTCGAGATCCTTCGGACACTTGCGCAAACAAATCGCGATTCGGTTCGATGCCGGCGAATTGCCGCGGAATGGCGCGACCGTCAGCCACAGATCAGCGGGGCGGAGCGGACCCTCCTCGACTTTGTCGAGGTGAACCGGCTTGCGGCCGCGACGCTCGACAACGCCCTCGGACTGTCCGAGCCGGCGCGCCGCACCCCCCCGACACCTCCGCAGAAGGCGAAGAACTGGTTGGGGCAGGCAAAGGACAAGGCGATTCTGGAGACTCCGGCCGCCGTGACTTGCCTCAAGTCGCTCGACAACCTGATCCGAGCACATCAGGAAACGCCGATAGCGTCCGTGCACATGTCGGAACCCCGTCCTTTCGGCTCGCTGATGTTCGGTGTTTCCCAGCCGACCGACAGATCGAAGCCCGAGGATCTTCCTCTGCGGGAGATATTCGAGCAGTGGTGGCGCGAACGGCCTCGCGAACTGCGCGATCCCGACGGCTTTGAGATGCTCCGGGCCGAGGCGTACCTCATTTCGAGTGGGGCATTTCGATACGGCGTATTCTATGTTCAGCGCACCGGAGGCGGGAAGGAGTTTCTGTATCCGCATCATATTCGCGGCGTAGTTTCCTGGATGTCGTATCTGCACCCGGCCCCTGGGACAGAGGACTTTCTCCTTGACGCGTTAGAGTCCTCGTGGGCCTCACAGGGTCCTCAAATTACGTGGCTGCAGGTACTGCGTACCCACCGCAATTGGGCTCCACACGACTGGCGCGCACGACACCATGTTCGTTTGTTCGGCCTTCTCCGATGGTACAAGGAGCCGCCCTCCGGACCGAGGCCAAACCTGTTACTTCGCGAAGTGCTGGATGCATACTCGGCCGGCGGTGCGACCGACGACGATATCTTCGACCAGATCCTGGGTTCGGGAAACTTCGAGGGGACCGCAAACACCTTCAGGGACCTCGGCGACCTCAGTGCGCGCAAGCCGGCGGAGATGATTTCGAAGTACCCGATCCTGGCCGAGGTTGTCGACCGCTGTCGGAAACGGATTATCGATGTCGAGGTCACCCGCGGAGACCTTCCGACAGCGGCAACGCCGGCCGTACGCTGGCTGCGATATTCCGGCGGCCTGGATTCGCTTGTCCGCCTCGTAGCCGCCTTTGGAGCGGAGTCGTTTGCTCGAGGCTACGCCTACGGAGCCGTGACGAGCAAGTCCGAGTCCTTCAGCCGGCTCATTCGAATCACCTTCCCGGGGCCCGATGACACGCCGGAGGCATTCACCAACGCAGTGAATGCTGCAAAGATCCCGGAGAAGCGCCTGGTCGAGGTGGCCGTCTACGCGCCGCAGTGGGCGCGGCACGTGGAGCACACGCTCGGCTGGCCGATGTTTCGGGAGGCGGTCTGGTGGGTGCACGCGCACACAAAGGATCCGCAATGGACCGTCGAGCCGGAGATCCGCAACGCCTGGGCGGCCGAGGTCAGCAGCGTGACTCCCCTGACGTCGCAGGAGCTGCTTGACGGGGCCGTCGACGTCACACTGTTCGGCTGCGTCACGGCCGCGCTCGGGCCACAGCGCTGGCGGATGGTCGACGATGCCGCAAAACTCGCCGCAACTGGAAGTGGGCACAAGCGGGCGCAGCTCTTCGCCGATGCCATGCTCGGCGGTGTCGACGAGAAGACGCTGACCGAGCGCGTGGTCGCCAAGCGGCATCAGGACAGCGTACGCGCGCTCGGCCTGGTCGCGCTTCCCCTGGATCCCGATGCGCGGAAGGCGGTCGTCCTGCGCCGGTATGAAGTCATCCAGGAGTTCCAGCGCGGCGCGAAACAGTTCGGCTCGCAGCGGCAGGAGAGCGAGAAGCTGGCCGCGAGCATCGGCCTGCAGAACCTGGCCCGAACGGCCGGTTACCCGGACCCCATCCGCCTGGAATGGGCGATGGAGGCCGAAGCCGTGAAGGACCTCGCGGCCGGCCCCGTCGCGGTCTCCGCCGGTGGTGCCACGGTGACGCTCTCGATCGACGAGTGGGGAGACCCGGACATCGTCGTTGTGAAGGGCGGCAAAGAGCTTAAGACCGTTCCGCCGGCCGTGAAGAAGGACCCGGCCGTCGCGAACCTCTTCCAGCGCAAGTCTGCCATCGCCGCCCAGGGCTCGCGCATGCGCGCCTCCCTCGAATCGGCCATGTGCCGCGGCGACGAGTTCGACGGCATCGAGCTGCGCGAGCTGATGGCCCATCCGGTCCTGCGGCCAATGCTGCGCTCGCTGGTCCTCACCGCGGCCGGCGGGGAAACTATCGGCTACCCGGTCGACGGCGGTGCGGCGCTCCAATCACACGACGGCTCGACGGTGTCGCTTTCACCCGAAGGGGCCGTCCGCATCGCCCATTCTCACGACCTGCTTGTGACGGGCGAGTGGGACAGGTGGCAGCGGGAATGCTTCCTGCATGTGCGGGTTCAGCCGTTCAAGCTGGTCTTCCGCGAGCTCTTCGTGCTGACCG
>JBKQWH010000209.1:0-5182 GCA_052139635.1 Capsulimonadaceae bacterium | reverse complement strand
GGAGCTGTCGGCGTTGAGGGGATAGACGCCGACCCAGAGCGTGTCGTGCCAGCTCTGCGTCGCGCGCCGGTCGAGCCAGGCGCTCACCGCCACGCCGAGCAGCACGAGCAGCAGGACGAGGATGCGCAGGTTCTTCCACATGGCGGCTCATGCGGCGGCGGGCGCCGGCGTGCGTGCCTCAGGGATAAAGGCGGGTCGACGCCCAGGGTCCGGTGCGGAAGGCGCCCGCGCCCGCGGGCGTCAGCGTGCGGGTCCACACCGCGCGGTCGTGGATGCGCGCGGCGCCCTCGGGCAGGAGCACGTCACAACTACACTCAAGAACGCGATCCTCGCTGGACGAATTGGGTCCGGTTATCTTTTCACCGGCACGCGTGGAACCGCTAAAACCACTTGTGCGCGGATTCTTGCCAAAGCGGTCAATTGTGTCGGGCCGTCCGGTGAGCGTACCGAGCCGAGTCCGATCCCTTGCGGCGAATGCTACCCCTGCCGTGCCATTGCATCGTCATCGTTTGTTGACGTTCTCGAAATGGATGCGGCGTCACACGGAAAGGTCGACGATGTGCGCGATCTCGTGGCCAGCATCAAATTCCCACCGATGGCCGGCCGTTACAAGGTGTACATTATCGACGAGGCGCATCAACTCTCCCGAGACGCAATGGACGCATTCCTGAAGACGCTCGAGGAACCGCCAAATCGTGTCTTGTTCATCCTTGCCACTACCGAGATTGAGAAGCTGCCAATCACGATCGCGTCACGCTGCCAGGTGTTTGAGTTCAGACGCGGATCGGTGTCCTCAATCTCGTCCCGACTCAATGTGGTCCTCGACGCGGAGGGCGTGAAGGCGGATCGCGCAGCAATCGCCCTTGTCGCGCGGGCGGCCGACGGCTCCTACCGGGACTCCCTCTCGCTGCTGGAACAAGTCCTCGCGTATAAACCGAGCGACATCACTGCCCCCGACGTCACACGTGTGCTTGGAACAGTCGACGACGACGTGCTCGGGCAGGTGATCACGGTAATTGCGGCACATGACCATGCTGGAGCCTTCGCGGCCGCCGATGCAATCATGAGCGCCGGCAAAGACGTCCGCCAGTTCGTTCGCACCCTCTCGACCCGCCTGCGAGACATGCTGCTCATTGCCGTGGGGGCCCATGCAGCCGATGCCGAGGTGGCCGAGGCGGCACGCGCACAATCGTCGCTTCTCCCAACTGGCACGCTGCTCCGGGCGCTGGAACTCCTGGCCGAAGTGGAACGCGATATGCGCTGGAGCAGCCAACACCGCCTGATGCTGGAGATTACGCTTCTTCGACTCTGCACACTCTCCTCCGAAGCGACGCCTCGCGAGGAACGACACGCTCAACAGGATCCCCACATGGGTGCACACGCCCGGCCGGAGGCCAGACATACGGATTCTCGCTCTCATCCGTTCCCCGGAAGACTGTCCACCCCCACCGCGGCGCGCGAAGCCGCCCGCCCCATTCCCCCAGTGTCACCGGCAATAGTAGAACCAGCCACCTCGGTGGGAGGTTCCAGATCGGAGCCTGTCGCCGCGGCGCCCGGTCACGCTTCAGCGCCCCCCGCTAACCTCGCCACCGATTCAGATGATGGAGACGACGCGGATAGTGTGGATACGGGCGAGGGCTTTATGGAGCTTCAACAGGTGGCCGCCGTTGCCCCGGCCATGCGCCAGGAGCCTCCGGTCGATGGGCCGGCGGATCTCGTTCGGCTGCTCAGGTCCTGGCAGGAAGTCGTCAATCGAATGGGAACGCGAAGTCCCGCCGGCGCATCGATGGTCAAGGATGCGACGCCTATCCGCTTCGAGAACTCCGTGTTCACTCTCCGGTTTACAAACCCGCTGTTTGTCGACCGGCTTGAGAAAAACGACCGTGGCCGTAAGACGATCGAGGAGATTATCTGCCGGACGCTCGACGTCGAGCCCGGTACGTTCCGAATCCGTTGCGTTCTCGAATCCGCTATGTCAACCGAGCCGCCAGCATCCCGACCGGCGCTGGATTCGCCGGAGAGTCCGACAGTCCGCGCGTTGACAAACGGCCGCGAGAACGAGTCGCCAACCTTGTCGGAGCGGGATTCCGGCCAACTCATGGATGAAGTGATCGCCGTATTCGGCGGAAAGATTCTGGACGACTAGTACCATCGCTCTTCTTACGTCCTGTGTCAGGAATACTGGCGGAGGAAGGGCAGCCCCGCTTTTCGCACTGAACCTGAAAGGAACCTAAAATCAAATGGCAAAGTTTCCGAAAATACCCGGCGGTCTCGGGTCGGTATTCAATAAAGCTCTCGAGGATGTCCAGGCCGCGGAGCAGGAATTGAACGACGCGCGCATCGTTGGCACGTCTCCGGGAGGTCACGTTACGGTGACAGCCAACGGCATGTGCAAGATCATCTCCGTGAAGATCGCGCCGGAAGCCGTTGATCCTAACGATGTCGAAACTCTGGAGGACTTGATTGCTAAGGCGGTCGACGAGGCGGTCGAGACCGCCAGCCGGCTGCGTCAGCAGCGGCTGAACAGCGCCCTTCCGGTCAACTTTGGCGGCCTCGGAGGCATGCTCTAAGCAGAAAATCGAACGCGCTGTCATATATTGCCGGATGGCCCTCATGGTCCATCCGGCTAATGAGAGATCGATCAGGCAAACTCACCTTTATGGCGCTATACTATCCAAAGCCTATTGCCCGTCTGGTGGGCGAATTCGAGAAGCTGCCCGGAATCGGGCCAAAAAGTGCGCAGCGCCTTGCCTTTCACGTCATGCGATTGCCGGACGAAGAGGCGCGCGCGTTTGCAGATGCCGTGATGGCCATCAAGGGGAGCATCCATTTCTGCAGGATCTGTTGTAACTACGCGGACGCCGAAGTCTGCGATATATGTCGCGATTCCCGGCGCGACGCCAGCCAGATATGTGCCGTGGCGGAGCCCCGCGACATGATTGCGATGGAGAAGACAAACGAGTTCAAGGGACATTACCACGTGCTCCACGGTGTGATCTCCCCGCTGGAAGGAATCACTCCGGACAAGCTCAAGGTACGCGAACTGCAGAAGCGCGTCCTCTCGGGCGGAGTAGCCGAAGTGATCCTGGCCATGAACCCCACCGTCGAGGGCGACACAACATCCATGTACCTGGCTGGCATCCTCAAACCGCTCGGCGTGCGGGTCACTCGAATCGCCCACGGCATGCCTGTCGGCGGCGACCTCGACTACGCCGACCAGGCCACGCTCATCCAGGCCCTGGAATGGCGCCGGGAGGTCTAGCGAAGCACCGTCTCCAACCGCGGATGGTCTGTGTGTTCGTGATAGTCAAGTTTTGTGGCGGCCACGACTGCTCCTATCGCGGGAGAGGCTTCGATACCCGTCTCCTTGTCCATCGCGTCCATTTGTCCATTCTCATACGGCGAGGGTATCGTAAATCTTCACTCTTTCCCAGTATGGACCGCACTCCTCGATGAAACGGAGATGGTCTGGGTGCCCCTGGTATGCATCGTGCTCTTGCTTGCCTGCAAATTCTACCAGGAGGCCCACCCCATACGAGTTATCCACCACCGCCCGGTCCGTCCCTGCCGGCACGCCTACCGAGATCCGAATTACGCCGGGAATTCCCCTTAGGTACTTAAGACACCCCTCGATGATCTTATCCGGATCACCCTCTTCCGCACAGTCACGCAAATAGAAAAACACATTGTGAAAGAACCCAGTTTTCTCAAACACGTTGCAATCCCTTTCGTTTTCGGCGGCATTGCCACCCCGTCCACCACCAACAATTATAGCTTGTTGAGAGGCAGGATGTGGCACTCAGCTCGCAATCAGATGGATCAGGCACTGCCTATGAGGCAAACAGCGAAGTATCGCAGGCCACCATAGCCGTTCACCATTGCCGTTCCAAATTGGTCTCCACTCCTGTTCACCCCACTTGACATCTCTTACATATCTTGGTACAATACCCTAGAAACCGCTCCCTATGGAGGTGTGATCAGAATGGCAAAGAAACTCTATATCTCGAACCTGATCCCCGCCGCAACCGATCAAGCGCTTCATGATGTATTCGCCGAGGTCGGCCCCGTCGATAATGCGCAGGTGATCACCGATCGTGCGACGGGCGAGTCACGTGGGTACGGAATTGTGGAAATGGCAACCGAAGAGGCCGCCGGACAAGCCCTCTATGCTCTCACGAACCGTAAGGACATGCAGGCAAAGCTCGTTAGCGAATCAAGAGCGCTGTACGCATACGCGATTCCGGAACCGGCGATGACTTTGGGCGTCCAGCGCCGACTTCAGGCGATTTCCGATGTGGAAGCATCACTGCGCCCGTTCTTGGATCAAGCCGAGGTGGGCGAATTGGAGCGGCTAGCGGCGCACGCGAAGGTCGCATACACGCCGCGAAGCACGCCAAAGGACCAGGAGGATCTTGTGGAGGCATTAGTCGAAGGCAGAACCTATACTCGTGATCGACACGTGCTTCTAGAGTTGGATAATCAACTGCGATCTTTCCACGACAGGCGCGAGGTACTTCGTGACAGCGTCACTTCCACCGAGGTCGCCCGTCTGCTGGGAACTTCCCGCCAAACGCCCCACGATCGCGTGAACAGCGGACAGCTCCTTGCAATCCCGGAGAACGGCCGTCTCCTGTTTCCGTTATGGCAATTCGATCCCTCCGGCCCGCACGGCGTCCTCAAGGGACTGCCGGAAGTTCTCAAGGCGCTGGCGGTTTCACCGCTCTCTAAAGCTCGGTGGTTGACGAGACCCAATCCGGCCTTCGATGGTCGATCGCCGCTCGAGATCCTCCGGGAGGGAGATACTCGGCGCGTTGTCGAGGCGGCACGCGGCGTTGAGGTCTGCTGATGGTACTTGTCGGGCTTCCGCCACCGGAACACTGTCCCAAACCGCTGTTCCACACACTCAAGCACGGTTCGTACTTAGTCCGCCTGTTCGACCCGACACGATTCAATCAGGGCGCCCTGACCTTTCGCGAGTACGGGCCGCTTCGACGCTTCGACCACCAGCTTCCGTCGGACTCCGGTCCCACAGCGAGTCCGGACCGTGGCATTTATTACGGGGCTCTCAACCTGTCGAGCTGCGTCGTCGAGATATTCGGCGATACCGGCGTAATCGATTGCGGAGAATGGCGGGTCAGCCGGGCGCGGATCACTCGCGCGCTCCGGCTGATCAATTTGAGAG
>JBKQWH010000208.1:0-6039 GCA_052139635.1 Capsulimonadaceae bacterium | reverse complement strand
TGATGCTGAGATTCTTATAGGGAACCAACCCTGCATTGAGCAACAGGAAGTCGATCGGTTGGTCTCGCTTGACCAGCTCGGCGACGGCGGATTGAGCGCTGGCCGCCGTGTCCAGATCGAGTTCCAGCGGCGTGAAGACTTGTCTTTTGGTCTCCGCCGCGAGCTGTGAGGCCGCTTCATTGGCACGGGCCAGGCTGCGACCGGTGACGATGACCTCCCGGCAGCCCTCAACGGCGAGCATACGGGCTGCAGCATATCCTAGCCCGGAGGTGGCGCCGGTGACGAGAGCGATCGAATGTTTCATAGATGTCCTTTGGTGAATCATGAAGGTTCGAAAGGTGCCGGGGTCGAGCGGCTCGACCCCGCCGGAGCGCGTTAGAGCTGTGACCATCCTCCATCAACGGGAAGCTCCGCTCCCGTTGTGTAAGTGGCGTCAAAAGCTAGAAAAGCCACGGCTTTGGCTATTTCTTCCGGCTGGCCGATACGCTTCATCGGAACGATTTCCTTCATTTTTGCGTACATCTGCTCTGCCCCCTCCTTCGGCATTCCCATCTTCTGGAGGATGGGCGTTTCAATTGGACCCGGGCTCACTGCATTAACACGGATACCACGGGGCGACAACTCAGTAGCAAGGTTCCGAGTAATTTGGCGAAGCGCTGCTTTGCCAGTGGCATAGGCGCTATTCTGTGGCATCCCCTTCACGTTCGCAATCGAAGTGGTGAAGATCACTGAGCTTCCTTCCTGCATGAGTGGGGCAAGCTTCTGCACGATGAAATACGGCCCCTTGGCGTTCAGGTCGAGCATCTCGTCATAGATTTCCTCAGTCGTCTCCTCGAAGGAAACGCGCCGGCTTAACCCCGCATTTGCGAACAGAACGTCAAGCTTGCCGAACGTCTCCCTGACCGTCTCCGCTAAGGAATCCATATCGGTGAGCGAGGTTGCATCGCTGTGGATCACGATTGCGTTCTCGCCAAGCTCCGTCTGAGCTGCCTCGATCGTTGCCGGGGTGCGTCCGGTCACGATCACCCGTGCGCCTTCCTCTACGAATAGCTTGGCCGTCGCAAGGCCCATGCCGGTCGTTCCGCCCGTGATCAATACCGTCTTGCCTTTGTATCTGTCCATCCGAAATACTCCTTCTCTCTGTCGGGCACTCGAAGGGTTGCCTCATTTAGAACTGAATGGTATGATATCCTATAGCCAACGACTAAGTCAATGATTTTCGAACTAAATGGTTAAAAAATGAGAAAGTCCCGGGGCAGACCTAGAAGTTTTGATGAGGGTGAGGCGATCCGCATGGCCACGAACGTTTTCTGGGCCAAGGGCTTCGACGGCGCGACCATCGATGACTTGGTGGAAGGGATGGGCGTCGGAAGGCCAAGCCTTTACGCCATCTTTGGGGACAAGTCCACCTTGTTCATGAGATGCTTGGAGGCTTATCGGGAAAACAAAGCGAAGCTAGCAGCCGGGTTATTGTTCGGGCCGAATGATGATGTTCGCGTAGCGATTCGCTCTCTCCTTCGGTTCGCCGTTGAAAGCGCGACAAACCACAGCTCACCGCCAGGCTGTCTTATGATCTGCGTCGCACCTCTTGTGGAAGACGAAAGCGTCCGACGGTTCCTTGCCACGGCCAACGAGGAAACCAGCGCGGCAGTAGCTAGGCGCCTCAAGCAAGGCGTTGAGGCGAACGAACTGCCTGTCGATTTTCCGTGCGAAGAACGTGCTCGGATGCTCTTGGACATGGCTCGTGGCCTTGTCGTCAGAGCGAGAATTGGAGTCGCTAGGCAAAATCTCCTAGAAGATGCAAACAGGGCAGCAGAACTGCTTCTGCGCGTATAGGGGTAGGGGGCCTGACCCTTGTAAGGTGTCCAGAGGGGTTCCGCCTTGGGGCAGGGTTCAGGGGCAGGAACGTCCCTGACGGCATCCAGTCGGCGGACGGTTGGGCAGGGTTTGCAAAATGAAGAGCAGCAACAAGGGCTGGGTGACAAGTTCCTGATCGACGTGGATACTGATATCGCTCGGATTTCGGAATGACCTGGAATGTTACTGTCGTCCAGGGTGCCACGCGCAAGGCCCTGCTGCACTCCTACCCCTACGGGATCTACTATCAAGTTCGCGACGATACGATCGTAGTTTTTGCGTGTGTACATGGAAGCCGGTCCGCGAAAACGTGGCGTCGGCGGCTGAATTAGGTGACCGCCCGGTCGCAACTGGGCGCGGAGACTTGATCGGAAGACGCGAGCATCAGGACAACATCCCGCGGAGAGATCAACGATGAAGCCCGGGTCACTCGTTCCGGCGATATGTCGAGCCCTTTCGGCAAGCCGTTTAGCGGGTGGACTGTTGTAAAGGCCATCAAGCACCCCGGGGACGAGGTAATGAACACGATTCGGGTACCATAACGCGAGATGTGGTTGTATGTGTGGGCATTCCCGCGAGCCCTGCGTTTCGGATGACGCGGATGGCGGGGGCGGAGCAGCCGGTCGGGGGCGACAGATTTCGCTTTGCCAGACCCTTCAGGGTCTTGTGACGCGGGGCCTTTCCGTGATCGAGTCGCCTTGGTGGTGGCTTGCTCGCAACATTCGCGACCGGGAGTGTGGACAGGTGAGTCTGGAAAGTGCAGTCGACGAGATGAACGCAACGCCGTCCCCGGACGCCGAGCCACCCCCGCGGCGGCGTGGGCCGCTCCTCGCTGCTATCGCGATCCTGGCCTGCACGGCACTCTGGCAGGTGGACCTGGTGCGTCAGAACGCCAGGATCCTGTGGGACACGGTGACCGGTCAGGTCTGGAAGGTCCGTGGACACATCGAGGCACGCGATGTCGTTAGTTCCGCCGTGCACCAGACCCGAACCGTCTACGTATACACGCCTCCCGGATACGATATCCCGGTCAATCTTACCCGCCGCTATCGGGTGCTTTACTTGCTCCACGGAGCCCCGGGCCTACCTTCCGACTGGATTCGCTACGGTGAGGCGCCGGCCGTGGTAGAACGCCTGACCGTTTCCCGCCAGGCGACACCGATGATTATTGTGTGCCCGGACGGCCGCGGCATCGGCGCCCTTGGCGACTCGGAATACATCGACGCGCCCGGTCAGCCGGCCGCAAGGCGCGGAGTACGAGTTGCCAGCTTCATCCTGCACGATCTCGTCCCGTGGGTCGACAGCCACTACCGCACTCAGGCCAATCCCGCTGGCCGCATCCTGGCCGGCGACTCGACCGGCGGATACGGCGCGGTGAACCTGACGCTGCAGCATCCGGATCTGTTCGGTGCGGCATTCTCGTTCTCCGGATACTTTACGGCCGAGCAGTACGGATGGGCGCGGCCGGTCTGGGGACACCATCCGCCGGCGGCGCTCCTGGCACGCGAAAGCCCCGAGGAATATGTCGATGCGCCGCGGCCAGCCTGGTCGAGACTCTATATCTATGTCGGGGAAGGCCTCGACGAGCATCCGCCATATCCGCGCGAGAGCGCTGCCTTCTCCGAGCGCCTCACTCTTGCCCACATCGCGTTCACCCATCAACGAATGCGGGGCAAGCACTCCTGGGATCTCTGGCGCGACCTGTTGCGCGACGCTATCGTCGATTATGAACGTCGCCTGCAGCCGACCAGGCAGCCACAGCCCGGCGCGATCCAAGTGCGGCACTGACTTTTGCGGACGCGACAGATCACGAACGAAAAGCTCGGTGTGCGTCCATCGGACCCTGCAGATGGGGGCATGCCTTGCATGGGTCGAGACCGGTTCAGGTATAATCCGTATTAGTGGTGGACTTGCAAGCGATCGATAGTCCGGCTGAGAACGTTGCATTGATGCAAAGGCACAGCCCGCGCCAGCGTGAGCTGTTCGTGCCTCTGCTCGCGGTCGCGGTCGCCGCGACAGGGGTTCTGAACCTCTGGTCGGCCCTGCTCGCCGACGGCCCGCGGCGCGCGCTCGTGCTGCACGACGTGGTCCACATGCCGATGGTGATCGAACATGGATCGCGAACCGTGATCGCCGTGTTCGGCCTCTGTCTCCTGATGCTCGCCCGCTCCCTGGCCAAACGTAAACGCCAGGCATGGCACCTCACGGTCCTCGTGATCGCGCCCTCTCCGTTCCTGCACTTTGCCAAAGGCCTGGACTGGGAGGAGGCGATGATCTGCGTGGCCCTGCTGGTGGGCCTGCTCACCCACCGCCGCTCCTTCTACGCCGAGAACGACCCTCCATCGGCCCGTCAGGGAATTATCGCCGCGGCCGCGTGCTTCGCGTTCGCCGCGGTCTACGGCCCGGTCGGGTTCCTGCT
Source organism: Capsulimonadaceae bacterium (assembly GCA_052139635.1). Classification (GTDB taxonomy): domain Bacteria; phylum Armatimonadota; class Armatimonadia; order Armatimonadales; family Capsulimonadaceae; genus JBKQWH01. Next base: position 1,763 of record JBKQWH010000208.1, on the reverse strand, counting down.
CCTCCGCAGCCAGTTCCACCCGCGTGTGACACTCACGCGGGCGATTGTCCAGTCGACTTACCTGATGGTGAACGACCCCGAGCAGCCGGTCCTGTCGCCGGCCACACACCGAGCGCAATGGTTCGAGGACACCCTTCTGCTCATCTCCGCGTTTGCCATCAGCTACGGGGTCTACATGCTCCTGCGCCCTGTGCTCCCACGGGGTGTCATTGAGGAGCGCGAGCGACGTGAGGCTCGGCGCCTACTGCAGCTCTGGGGCGGGCCGCCGCTCGCCTATTTCGACCTGCTCCCCGACAAGCGCTACCTGTTCGGTCCCCCGAGCGTCTACACCGGGCATCCGCCCGTCCTCGACGACTCCCACCCGGATGCCCGGTGGTGTGTCGCCTATCGTGTGGTCGGCACCTGCGCGATCGCCCTGGGCGATCCTCTGGGCGACCCGAACCAGGCTCGGCACGCCATTCTGGCCTTTATCGACCTGTGCCGGCGCAATGACTGGCTTCCGGCGTTTTACCAGGTCACCTCGCGGCATACCGATGTCTTCCGGATGGCAGGAATGAAGCTCTTCAAAATAGGCGAGGACGCCGTCATCGACCTGACATCGTTTTCTCTGAAGGGGAAGTCGTTCCAGGACCTTCGGACGGCTATCAACAAGATGACCAGGGCCGGAATCGTGTTCGAGGAATGCAGCACGCGAAACATCCCCGACGACGATACGATGACCCAACTGGCCGAGATCACCGAGGACTGGCTCGGTGCGCACCATGGGGAGGAGAAGGGGTTCGCAATGGGGCAGTTTGCGCCGGGTACGGACAGCTTTACCGACAGCCGCCTCTTCCTTGCCCGCGACTCCGGCACGCATTCCGTGCTTGCGTTCGTGACGTTCGTACCGATCTTCGGCGGTGTCGATGCGCCCGGGCCCACCGGCAACTCGTCTGGGTGGGGGCTCGACCTGATGCGCCGGCGCACGTCGGCGCCGAACGGGATCATGGACTTCCTGATAGCCTCGGCCGCCGGCCGCTTGCAGTGCGAGGGGGCTCAGGTCGTGAGTCTCGGGCTCTCACCCCTGGCCGGGAGCGACGACGAGGACGCGGTGGATGGCGGCGAATGGCTGGACAGGCTGCGGGCGCTGCTCTTCGAGCGCTTCAACCACTACTACCACTTCAAGGGCCTCAACTCCTTCAAGGCGAAGTTCGCCCCGGAATGGGAGCCCCGCTATATGGTGTTCCCAAGGGCTGCCCACCTCCCGACTGTCGCCTACGCCGTCGTGCGTGCGCACGCCAGCCGCCGGATTCGCTACCTCCTCGGCTTCCGCCCGCGCGCCGCCCATCCGCTCCCAACCCGCCCCTGCCCCGATACCCTCGGCTCGCCCAACGGACAGGTATAACAAGCTCCTGTCTCTACAGAGGTGCTGCACGTCGCCACCGCCCCGACGCGAAATCGAGAGCGGTGCTTGCGCCCTTCTCAAACCCCTGCGAAGACCGTGCGGTCCGCGGGGGGAACACAGCATTGGACGATTGCGGCCGTCACGCCGCAGCTAAATCGCTTGAATCTCGGAACTTGTTGTCCGTGAGTCAAGTTTTGCGCCGCTCCGTCAGTTCATATCGTGGGACAGGCCTCCGTGCTTGTCTTCCTCCTTGTCCATCGCGTCCATCGCGTCCATTGCGTCCATATGTCCATACATCTTGTCGGTCTGAGGCAGAGCCTCGCTAGTAGAGGGACATGGCCTGGATGCGGGCGACGGCGGCCTCGACATTCTCGCGGAT
>JBKQWH010000207.1:0-14044 GCA_052139635.1 Capsulimonadaceae bacterium | reverse complement strand
TGTCAAGTACTCGACGTACTTCGTAAACGATGCTTGCACACTCATACAGAAGCTGTAAACTGACGCATTAAAAATAATGTTGCAGCTAACTATACAGTATAGAGTGTAGTCACCCTCATTCCAGTAGGATTGAATGCGTGATATAAGTCCCTTGAGTTCTGTAGCATATGCTTGACAGCCTAGATCAGGCGTCGGGTAACTATACGGACATAGCCCTGACGGGTCGGTTTGGATTACTGGATTGTTTCCACTGTAGTTATACGGTGACACCACTAAAGACCCTATCGGGTCCCTGGTCGGCCAGGCGGCCTTGAGGCAGTCGAGGACTCTGGCCCGGACATAGTGCAGGGCGGGGGTGTCGGCGAAGTACTGGTACTGGCCGCCGAAGACGAAGGGCGTGGCGAAGGCGCCGGTGGAGACGAGGCTGTCGCCGAAGGCGCGGGCGTTGTAGGTCGAGACGACGGCGCCGAGGTTGTCGACCAGCATCCGCACGTTGCCGCTCAGGTCGTGGAGGTGGTAGTACTCCGACGAGGAGCCCGGAGCGTACTGGCGCAGGTAGGACATGTCTCCCCACGTGCCGGGGGCATTGGTGAAGTACATGTCGGAGACGCCGGACGTGATGCGCTGGACGATGTTGTCCTCGTCCCAGACGAAGTTGTTCGTGACGTCGGCTGCCGTGACGCTCTGGCGATGGCCGAGGGCGTCGACGGGGGTCTGGTAGGCGCCGGACGGCTGCGAGACCTGGGTCAGGCGGTTCTCCGGGTCCCAGGTGTAGGTGGTGAGGGCGCCGTCGGCCTGGTCGAGGACGCAGTTGCCGTTGGCGTCGTAGGTCGAGGTCGTGTTGAGCGGCGCGGCCGTGGCGGCCTGCAGCAGCAGCTCGTTGGCCGGGTTATAGGTATAGGTGGTCGGCGCTCCGCTGTCCGTTTTCACCAATCGGTTCCCCATGCTATCATAGGTATACGTAACGCTGAAGGGGTTCGTTCCGGTGCGGATCTCGCTCAGAAGCCGGTTCGCCGGGTCGTACGTGTAGGTGGACAGGCTGCCGTCGAGCTCCGTCACGGTCAGGCGGTTGCCGGCGTTGTCGTACGTGCCAGTGTAGATGCCGAGGCCCGTGCCCGCGGCTGCCACGTAAGATAGGAGGGTCTGTCGACCGGCCGGGTCGTAGGCGCTGGTGACGGTCATGCCGTTGGCGAAGGTCCGGAAGGTCTCACGGTCGAGGCCGTCGTAAGTATATGTGCTTGTCTGGCCGAACCGGTTCTGGATGGTCGAGAGGCGGTTCTGGATGTCGTACGCGTAGGTGGTGTACGCGCTGTCCGAGTCCAGCATGGACAGGCGGTTGCCCGCCGGGTCGTAGCCGTAGGTGAGGGCTCTGCCGATCCCGCTGACCACGCTCGCCAGGCGGCCCGCGTTGTCGTAGGAGTAGGTCGTGAGGCCGGTGACGTCCTGCATGGCGTACTTCTGTCCGGCCGCGTCGAAGGCGAAGGTCGCCATGGTGCCGTCCACGTGTAGGCCTGGCCGGTGACGCGGTTGAGGACGTCGTACGTGTAGGTGGTCGGCCAGTTTCGCCCGTCGGTGCGCAGGGACGGCATGTTGACCGGGTTGAACTGGAACGTGGTGAATACTCCGAGCGGGTCCTGCTGCGCGATGACGCTGCCGCGGTTGTCGTACACGCTCGTGGTGATGCCGCCGCTCGCCGTGATGACGGCCGTGCGCTGGTTCGCGGCGTCGTAGGCGAAGGTGGTGAAGTACCCGCGCGCGTCCTGCCGGGAGGTGACGCGGTTCGCCGCGTCGTAGGCGGTCGTTGTGAACCGTCCGAGGGGGTCTTGTACGGAGGTCGGCTCGCTGTCGTGGTCGTAGGCCGTGGTCGTGCGGTTGCCGAGCGGGTCGACCATCCCGATCCGGCGGCTGGCGTTGTCGTAGACCGTCGTGCTATTGTAGCCCAGCGGATTCTGAGCGCCGACCCGGCGGCTGGCGGCGTCGTAGGCGAACGTGGTGAGGTAGCCGAGCGCGCGCTGAACGGCCGTGATCCGGCTGGCCTGATCATAGAGCTTGCTGGTGACGTGCCCGTTCGGGTCTTGGGCGCTGGTGCGTCCTGGATATACGCCACGGAGGTGATGACATTGCTCTGGTTGAGCGGGTACGCCGAAGTGAGGCCGTCCACGGTGGTCTCCAGCCAGTAGCTCGCGTTGGTGGTGACCTTGCTGGTCTGGCCGGGCGTGCCCGGGGTGTAGGTCCCGCTCCCGTTGTTGCTGAAGGTGACGATTGCGCCATTGCCGCGCACGAGCGTGAGCGTCGTCGCGTTGCCCTGGGCGTAGAGCGCGTGGTTGATGCTCCGGTTGACCCCGTAGGGGGTGTAGCCGGTCAGCCCGGAGTAGTAGAAGTAGTCGATGTCCAGGTCGAAGCCGGGGCTGGGCAGGTGGATCTCCGGGTCGACGACGAGGGCGCCGTCCGGCTCCGGGTCCGGGCGGTACCGAAGGTCGCACAGGCTCCCCGGCTCCCTGGAGAACGGTTCGGTTTGCAAGTCAGGCGGTGCGTAGCCGAGCGCCGCTAACTCGGCCTTGTTGAGTACTCCGAGCATGGATAGTGTTCCTCCTTATGTGCAATACAACGGCGCTCACGGACGTGGCGCCAATTCCCCGGCGGTGACCGAGTTCAGGCTAATCTCCCCGCCACAACATGAAGCGCAACCCACACGAATAGCAGTCACATCGGTCGAGGAGGACCGAGAAGGACGACGTACGGGTATGATGTTGAAAAGTTTGCGGCCAGCCGCGGATAGTAACCGTCGATCGCATGCCAATTGCGGCCGGCGCGGAAAGGAAGCCATGTCCCTCGATCCCTTGTCACTCTTGAAGCAATTGATCGCAATTCCCGGACCCGCGGGCCAGGAAGAAGCCGTTCGCGACGCCGTTGAAGGTGTCGCAACCTCGCTCGGCTGCACGTGCGCCGCCGACCCGCGCGGCAACCTGCTCATTTCGCTGCCCGGCGAACCGCTGCCCGAACGGCCGGACGTGCTTGTGATGGCCCATCTCGACGAGATCGCAATGATCGTCGAGCGATACGACGACGCCGGCTATGTCAAGGTAGCCCCGCTCGGAGGCCTGCTGCCCTGGAAAGTCGGTGAGGGACCTGTCGCGATCCTCGCTCCGGGAGGCGCCCTGACGGGGATACTGGGATTTGGCAGCATCCACACCAACGCTCCGGAATCGCGTGCCGTCCGTGCCGCCGAGGCGCCGCTCACCTGGTCCCTGGCCCGAATCTTCACCGGCCTGAGCGGTGCCGAGCTCGAGGCGCACGGCGTGCGGCCGGGCACGCGGGTCGTGCTCGGTGAGGCCCGGCGAACGGTCACGGTTTTCGGAGATTATCTGGCCGCGCCGTTCCTCGACGATCGCGCGGATCTTGTCGCGATGCTGCTCGCCATCGACGCCCTACGCGACCAGGCTAAGGGGAGGCGACGCAAAATCGCATTTGCCGCCACCGCCTCCGAGGAAGTCGGAGGCCATGGCGCGCTGTATCTGCTCCGGCGGCTCCAACCGGAGGTCGGAATCGCCCTCGAAATCGGCCCCAGCGTGCCGGAATCTCCGTTCTATATCGACGAGAGACCGACTGTCTGGGTGCACGACGCGTATGCCGGCATGCAGGCGCGTGACAGCACCCTGGTCGCGGCCGCCGCGGCCGAGGCAGGGCTGCTCGTTTCCTGGCAGGCGCTTTCGCGGGGCGGAAGCGATGCAAGCTGCGGGGCGGCTCACGGTGAGGTTGCGCGTCCGATCACGCTGGCATTCGCGGCCGAAAACTCGCATGGCTACGAGATTACCCACAAAGAATCCATGCCAAATCTGGCCCGCCTGCTGGTCGCGGTCTTGAGCCAACTCGAGGCGGAGGTGTGACGGTATCCGTGAATGCGGATATCGGCGCCTGGCGCGAACGGGAGAGGCTGTCAGATCAGTCGGACTCGTCGGACAGGTCCGACGAGTCCTCGCCTGAAGCGTTAGCGGAAGGGGAGGACATTCGCCCCTCCGGCAAGGAGTCCGAATTGGATTACTGCTGGGTTGGCGGCGCCTGGCCCGCCGGCGCCGCATTGACCGATGGCTGGGTCGCCGCACCGTTCGCGGGCTGGGCGACGCCGGATTGCGCGGGCATGGGGGTCGACGGCGGCGCCTGGTTCGACACCGGGCTTCCGGAGTCTGTCGCGGGTGCTCCCGTTCCCGCCGGCGAGTTCACAACCGGTGCGACCGACGTCGAGGTCGCCGGAGCGGGCGGCGCGTACCCGGACGGGGTCGCACCGTTGTATCCGTTTGCCAGCGGCTGCTGCACAGGCGACGCCGCAGCCGGTGCGGGGGCCGGCCGCGTCATTACGGTCACGCCGGGTTCCTGCTGCGGAGTCGAGAGCGACGTCCCACCGCTGGTGTCCGCCGCAACTGCGGGCGACGGCTTCACGTTCGAAATGAACGCCGGATGGTTCGTTGCCGTCGGGAATTGCGGCTTCGACCAATCCGTGTACTGATCGTCGGATTTGGAGGGCGGCGCCAGTCCGGGAATCGCAACGCTCATCAGTATTCGGTGAAAATCCGCACGCAAGAGCGGCCAATCCGAGTCGCGGCACTCGCAAACAATCGAGTAAGTCCGATCCCCGCCAATCGTTGTCGCGCGGTAACCGCGGACCTCCGATCCGCCCGACTGGGCCGTCCATTCCGAGACAAGCAGGTCACCCATCCCACCGAACTCCTCCACTGCCGGCTGCTCCACATAGCGCTGGACCGACTGCGAGACGGCCGACTTTCCGTCGTTATGGAACGCGGCGATCGGCGACTTCGCCCAGGATTGGATCGTATCCGTCCGGTGCGACAGCAAGTCCTGGAACACGCCCCCGAGCAATCCTCCCACTGACTTTACGACCGGCGCGCTGCTAATATCGACAAACGCGTCGCCCGAGGAAAACCGGGCGCCGGTGGTCTTACCGGTTGCGTCATCGGAATCGTTTGAGGTGAAATCGGACTTGTCGCTCTTCGACCAGTTTAATGGCGCATCGCTATTAAACGAACCGTCGATCGACGTGTAGGTCGTAAACCCGGTGGGGATCTGTGCGTGGCCGCGGAACACGCCGGTCGCCGCCAGCACTGCGATCAAGACTGCCAAACCAACAGCGCCAGCAACCGCGTACTGCACCGGTCGCGGTACGGAAAGGGACGAGGCGGAAGTGTAATACGACGACCGGCCGGCTTGCGAATCCCACCGGTAGGATGGGTTGTATGCGGGCACAGGAGGCGTCGCCGCCGGCGGGGGAGCGTCCCACCCTGGACCGGATGCCTCCGCCAGAACATGACTGGATGGCGCTGAAAACTGAAACGGACCGCCCGGCACGAGTGTTGCGGGCCGGTTGACGTTCGGATCGCGCGCGCCGGCGGACGTCCCGAACGATGGAGCGAGTGGATCGGAATGGCGTGATTGTTGGCCGTCGGGCCCTGTCCAGGTCATCGCGAAAGTCCTCCCATACTGAAAGTGCAAGCGCCTGATCGGGAGGCAGGGTGGTTTAGGATATCGCCGGATTTGTGTCTGTCCGGGTCAACAACTTTACACTTATACCTGCCCACCCGGTACACGTCTCGGACTTCCCGCATATCACGTTTGTTCCGTGACCGGTCGGACTAGCTCGGCAGTTCCGGCCCGGGTCGTACTCCATTCTCCGGGCCGGCAAGTCTACTGCTCGTTCACGGTGATCACGGTCGTCCGGGCATTCTTGGCGACGGCCTGGACGAGCACAGTGACCGTCGATCCGTCGGCGGAAGGCGTTGTAGAGAGGATCGTGGCGGCGGCTTTGGGAGCCTTCCCGCTCTTATAAGTGGTCGACGCGCTCACGGTAACCTTCTGGCCCGGCGTTGGGGGCTTGAGGTGAAAGGCCACACCACTCGCGGTTAAGGGGAAGTTGTTCTCGTTCACGAGCCAGGCTGTCTCGGTCGTCGCGCCATTCGCATCGCCCCGGGGATAAGTCAGTTCCAGACGCCACGGCTGCAAGATATCGACGCTGATCTTGTCACCATTCACGTGAACCAGCAGGTAGTGCAGAAACCCACCCTTATCGGGCGGCGCGTCGAGTGGAGACCCGGCGCCACCGGAGATATAGTAGTCGACCTTATCCCTCTGCTCATGGTAGTAGATGTGGTCGTGACCGCAGAACACAGCCCGCACGTGGTACTTCGCGAGGAGTTTGTGCAGGCGGTCACGGCTCGCGGTGTCGTTCCATCCCGTTTCGTGGCTGGGCTTGTCCGGGTCCGGAGGTCCGTACATGTAGTGGTGCATGAACACGAAGGTATTCTTTGCCGATGCATGCGCCTTGAGATCGTCCGCGAGCCACGCCCACTCCGCGTCGTCGAGGTCGCCGGCGGTTACCGTTCCGTCGGCATTGATGGCGTTGGTGTTGAGCGCGATGAAGTGGCTGTTGCCGTAGTCGAACGATCCGAAGAGCGGACCGACGCGCGCCTCGTAAATGGGGAGCAGGAGGTCCTTGTTGAGAGAGAACTCGTGGTTGCCCGGGCAGTTGTAGACGGGCACGCCCGTGAGTATCAGTCCTTTGACAAAGGCGTCGTACTCGGCGTTTGCGTCGTCCGCCGTGTCGTCATAGCCCTCTATGCAGTCGCCGGTCCACAGGACGAACGGGGGGCGAACAATGCCTATTTCAAGGCATATCTCATCGAAAGGAGCAGGCATTGGGTAACCGTGCCCGGTGGACCGGTTGTCACCGGCGACTGCGAACGTAAAGTGGTCCGCGTCGGTCGGAGCAGCCACGACGGTATATGGCGTCGGAACAGGTGTGAACGGCCCGTGTGCGGCATGAGCGCAGTGCGCGCACACCAGCAGCAGGGCTGCAAATAGAAGTTTCCTCATGTCAGGTTTTCCTTCCGGAACGTGTGCGTGCAGAGTCCTCATTGGAAGAGCCAATGGAAGGGGAGGACATTAGCCCCTCCGGCAGAAGTCCGCATCGTTATACCTTCCGGTCCAGTAATCCCATGTTAAGAGACGTTTAAGACATCGAAACGCAAAGGCGGAGAAGGAGGAAATCAGTCTTTGGATGACCGCTTTGACGCGGCGTGGGCCGCGACGGAGTTGTCGACAAAGCGGCCGATGGCGTCGTAGAGCGGCCGGCCGCCGACGTCGAAAATCGTGCCGTGGTCGCCGGTCAGCACGACGAACCGGGTGACCGGACCACCCGCCGCGGACTCCAGGCGCGTGGACATCGAGTATGGAATGAACTGGTCTTGCCGGCTGTGCGCGATGAAGATGGGACAGTGAATATGGCGGATCTTGGCGTCGTTTGTGAACGGATGCTTGACGATGAGCCGAAGCAGCGGAACAGGCACAATCGGATACTTGTGGCTGCCCATGTCGGCCATGCTGGTGAATGCGCTCAGGATGACCAGTCCGGCGGGGTGCTTGCGGACGGCGAGGTCGATGGCGACGGCGGCGCCGAGCGACCATCCGGCGATCACGATCCGTGAAGGGTCGACATGGGCGGTCCTCGTGGCATAGCCGTAGACGGTGTCCGCTGCCGCATAGCATCCTGTTTCCGAGGGGCTCCCGCCGCTCATCCCGAAGCCCGGATAGTCGGGAATGTATACGTTCAGCCCTTCCTTACGCAGGCAATCCATTCGCCAAAGCTCATCGGCCGCCCTCTCGCCATTCCCGTAGAAGAACAGCAGTGTCGGCCTCTTATCGGGATGGCGTATCGGTGTGCCATCGACATTGAGGGCGGCTCCCGAGAGAAAGGTAATCCGTCCATCTTGCGCGCTGGTCTGCGTCAGGACCCGCACGCCGTCCTGCCCGTCCGGCACCGTGGCGCCGGCGGGAGGCCGGTACGCGCCCGGGAAAATGATCTCTGTCTGGTTCGCGTAAAGCAGCGCAATCATAGCCGAATACAGCACGACGACAGTAATGACGAGCCGGCCCAGGTTCACGATCAGTCGATGTCTTGGTAGTTGCACGGCCGTATTTTACCCGCAGAAGCGGCGTGACGGTCGCCGGCGGAACTTGCGGAGAGGGCCGGGGAGGAGTCGGATTCCAGGTACAATAGACAGCGAATGGAAACGATAGGCTGCTACGTGCACATTCCGTTCTGTGTGCGCAAATGCGTGTACTGCGACTTTAACTCGTACGCAGGCTACACCGGTGAGACGGTGGCGCGGTACGTGCGCGCGCTTGAGAAAGAGATACGGAGCGCGCGAACGGCCTCGATCGAGGCGGTGGACACGATCTTCTTCGGCGGAGGCACGCCAACCGCCATTCCGGCCGCGGATGAGGCGCGGCTTCTCGCCGCTGTTCAAGAGAGCCTTCCGATCACTGTCGACGCCGAGGTGACCACCGAGGCCAACCCCGGCACGATGGACGTGCGCCACCTGGAGGTCCTTCGAGCCGCGGGATTCAACCGGATCTCCTTTGGTGTGCAGTCGTTCGATCCGGGGTTGCTCCAAACTCTCGACCGCATTCATACGGCCGGCGAGGCGAAACAGGCCGTGCGCGCGGCACGCGATGCCGGATTTGAGAACGTCTCCCTCGACTTGATGTTTGCGCTGCCTCGCCAGACGCGAGCCCAGTGGGTCGATACCCTCGACCAGGCGTTTGCTCTGGAGACCGATCATATCTCCCTGTACTCGTTGATGGTGGAGGAAGGGACCGGGTTCCACACGCTGTACAGCAAGGGGAAGCTGCCGCTGCCGGACGATGACCTTGCGGCGGAGATGTTTCAAACCGCCATCGATTCCGCCGCGCAGGCCGGGTACCGCCAGTACGAGATCTCGAACTTCGCGCGGCCGGGCCGCGAGTGCCGGCATAACCTGCACTACTGGCGCAACGAGCCCTACTTCGGTTTCGGCTGCGGGGCCGTCGCGTATCAGGGCGGGGAGCGGCGCACCAACATCAAGCCGCCGGCCCGCTACGCCGCCGCGATTGAGGAGGGACTGGCCCCGACCCTGAGTGTGGAGACGTCGATTGTGGATCAATCGATGGCCGAAACGATGATGCTCGGGCTGCGCCTGACCGAAGAGGGCGTCGATTGCGGCCGGTTCGCGGCCCGCTACGGTGCCGACCCGCGTCAGTACTACCGCGAAGCGGTCGAACGGCTGTGTACGCGGGGGCTCCTGGAAGTTCATGACAACAGGCTCCGTCTCACCCCCACCGGCGTCTTTTTCGCCAACGACGCGATGGTGGAGTTCGTGTGACCGGCCGGTTATGGGCGCCACGCCGGTCGCTTTGGACGGGCGTGTCCGGGACGCACGCGGCCCACGTCCGCTCAGGGCCGCCGATGTGGCACCCAATCGTCGTGGCGCACAACTTGACACCCGAGGAACAAGTTTCGAAATCCGAGGAACCTGGCGGTGCTTTTGCTCACCCTTACACCAGCACATTGTTGTGTATAATCCGCCAAAATGTGGATTGTTGTGAGTATATCTGTACTCTATAATATAAGGGAACGCGAATTGCTCGCCAGGGACGAACCAGGGTTAGGTTTGGCGGCGGAACCCGCCGCAGTCAGCGAAGGGACCGGTGGAGTCATGGAGCCGGGTCCGGAGTGCCAACAGAAACCGCCATAAACCCCAAATGGTTGTGGCGAATAAACCCAAAGGACATGGACATGCCACGTAAAGTCGAACTGGCCGAGCATATCGCCGAATTACATGAGGACCTTAACCGGCTGCAGGAGCACGGACCTGTGCTGCAGTCAATAGCCGACGCCGTTCTGAAGGCGATTCGCAGCGGCGGCAAGATGCTGACCTGCGGCAACGGCGGCTCAGCCGCCGAGGCCGCGCACCTGGCCGAAGAACTGACCGGCCGCTTCTACCGCGAGCGAGCGTCGCTCCCCGGGATGTGCCTCTCGATCGATGGGACGCTGCTGACCTGTATCGGCAACGACTATGGTTACGATGAGGTCTTCGCCCGACAGGTCCGGTCGCTCGGGCAGCCGGGGGACGTACTGGTGGGCTTTACTACCAGCGGCAATTCCGAGAACGTGTTGCGCGCGCTGGTGGCCGGTCGGGAACGCGGATTAGTGACGGCGTTGTTTTCGGGGAAGACCGGCGGGAAGTCACGCGGCGTCGCGGATCACGAGATCATCGTGCAGAGCGTGAACCCATCCTCGATGCGCATCCAGGAGTGCCATCAGTTGATGATGCATGTCCTGTGCGAGATGATCGAAGTCGAGTATATGGAAATCGAATGAAGTTCTACTCGATTGGCCTGGACCTTGCGGGGAAAGCCTGCGTGGTTGTCGGCGGCGGAAGCGTCGCGTGCCGCCGGGCTCGGTCGTTGATCGAGTCCGGCGGGCGAGTGCGAGTCATCTCGCCCGACGCGACCCCGGAGCTGCAGTCGCTGGCGCGGGACGGAGTCCTGGACTGGATTCCCGAGCCGTACCGCCCGGATGCCCTCGACGGAGCTTTGCTCGCGGTTGCCGCCACGGATGATTCGGCGGTGAACGAGCGGATCACGATCGACGGCCGTGCGCGCGGCGTCCTGGTCAACCGTGTCGATTGTCCGAACGAAGGCGACTTCATTGTGCCGGCGACAGTGTCGCGCGGCGACCTTACCCTCACCGTCAACACCGGCGGGGCGAGCCCATCGCTCGCGGCGGTTTTGCGGGAGGATCTGGAGGCTGCTTACGGACCGGAATGGGCCGGTCTCGCCGAGGTGTTTGCCCGATTGCGGGCTCGCCTGAAGGAGCGGCATGCCACGGACACTGCGCGGAAGCAGGTGGTTCGGGCTATTCTGGACGACGTCTCCGTGCGCGACGCTATCCGGAGTGGAAATCTGTGCGAAGCGGAGGCGCGTGCAGTACAATGTCTCTCGTTGTAATAGGAATTAACCAGACGACGGCCGACGTGGCCGTGCGTGAGATGCTCGCGATCGGGGAGCATCAGGTGTTGCACGCCCTCGACCAACTGGTGTGCCTCGACTCGGTCGCGGAGGCGGCCATTGTCTCGACGTGCAACCGAACCGAACTGTACGCCGTGGTCTCCCCCGCGATTTCCGACCCGGAGGACTTGCTGATCGACTTTCTGTCGGAGTGGCATGGCGTGCCGCGCAACCTCTTCGAACATCGCGTGTATTCTTACCGTGACGGCGACGCGGCAAGCCACCTCTTCTCGGTAGCCGCCGGGCTGGACTCGATGATCCTGGGCGAGCCGGACATCCAGCGTCAGGTGAAGCAGGCCCTTGTGTCGACACAGGCCGCCGGAGTGGCCGGACCGGTCATTAACCGGCTCTTTCAAGATGCGCTGGTCGCCGGCAAGCGTGCGCGGACCGAGACGGGGATTTCGCGCGGCGCCTCGTCCGTCGGCGCCGTGGCCGTAGAACGGGCGACACAGATCTTCGGGGATACGCTGGCCGGGTGCACGGTCCTGATTCTCGGCGCGGGTAAGATGAGTGAGGTGACAGCCAAACACCTGCATGCCCGCGGGGCGCCGGCGGTTGTGGTCGCCAACCGAACCCACGAGAAGGCCATGCAGCTTGCATCGCAGTTCGGCGGCACGGCGCGGCGCTTCGACGAGCTTCCGCAGGCGCTGGTCTCGGCCGACATTGTCGTGTGCTCGACGGCAGCGCCCCACCCGGTGGTGACGCGCCCCCTGATTAAAGAGGCGATGCGCGCGCGCCACAACCGCGAGCTGTTCCTGATCGATATTGCCGTCCCGCGGGATGTCGAGCCGGCCGTCGGCGACATGGAAAACGTGTACCTTTACAATATCGACGACCTCAACCAGCTTGTTGCCGGAGCCCGGCAGGCACGGGCCGGTGAGGTCATCCGAGCACGGGAGCTGATTGACAACTGTGTGGCCGAGTTCCTCCACTGGCTGCATTCGCTGGAGGTTACCCCGCTCGTCAGCGCCGTTCGGGAGCGGCTGGCGGGTCTGCGCGAAACGGAAATGGATCGTCTGCGTTCCCGGCTGCCGGGTCTCTCGGACAACGAAATCGCGGTCGTAGCGGCGTCGCTAGAGGCGCTCACCAACAAGATCGCGCACCCGGCCATGGTCACGATTAAAGAGAGCGTACGGCCCGGCGGGAATCCGGGCGCGCTCGAGACGGTCCGGCGTGCCTTCGGCGTCGAAGGCCCGCTCCCGGTTCCAATGGCGTCCCGGGAACTGGCGGGCCGCATTACGGGTAAGAAGGCCATCGGCCGCTGCCCTGGCCGCGATGTCGAGATCGGTATCACGGAGACCGGTGGCGAATGATATTGTCAGAAAGCGCACTCACGGTCCTGGCCGCGGTCGGATATCTGATCGCGGGAGTGGCTTACAGCGCGTTCGTGCTGCTTCGCACGCCCAGGCTTGCGTGGATCGGTCGATGGGCAGCCGTCGTCGGCGTGGCCGGGCACACTGCGGCCATCGGCATACACTGTTCCGACACGCACCGCACCCCACTGCTCACCCCGGGCGAAACCCTCTCTGCCTCCGCATGGGCGATCGTCCTTGTCTATGTCGTGCTGGATTTCACCCTGAAGCAGCGACCCGCGGCCCTCGGAGCCGTCTCCCAGGCGGTCGCGTTCCTGTGCCTGTTCGCGGGCGCCGTGCTGCACCGGACGGCCCACGGACGGCATGTCGCGGCGACAAAGATCGACGACGGCCTGATCAGCCTGCACATCGTCGCCATCCTGTTTGCGTTCGGGCTTCTCGTCCTTGCGTTCGGCTGCGCGGTGCTGTATCTGGCGCAGCACCGGATGCTCAAGAAGAAGCGGTCGGGCGGCTTGTTCGGCAAGCTACCGCCGCTTGCGGCCATCGAGCGTCTCTCCTTCGGGCTTGTCTCGTTCGCCTTCCCTCTCCTCACCCTTGGCATCCTGGCCGGGGCGATCCGCGCTGTCGGCGGAGGGCTCTCGCACGGCTGGCTTGCCGACCCGATTGTTTTGTTGTCGGAAGCCACCTGGCTTGTCTACGGCCTCTACCTTTGCCTGCACGTCCTCGCCGACCTGCGCGGCCCGAGGGCCGCCTACCTCCTCATCGGCGGCCTGATCTTCGCCCTCGCCACCTACTTCGTCCCAAGCGCCGTCCACCGGTTCGGCTGAGCCCCATCGGGCTGTCGCGGAGACCGTCGAGGTCAGCGGCCGATGCGCGATGAAGTCACTATGATTGTCGTCGCAAATGGGGCCTTTGGGGCACGGTTGAGAGTATCCTGCAGTTGCTTCACTTCAGCACGACCGCCGGGCCTCGACCCATCGCGATGAAGCCAAGCTGCCGGGTGTGCAAATTCATGACCATAATCTGGTCGAGACTGTCTTTGCGCCTGTCACCCCCGAAGAAGTCGCCCCACGGCCGCAACTGAAACACGGCGATGTCCCCTGGCAGCATGGTGACGCAGCGTGCGATATAGCTGCCAAAAGGAGTTTCAAAGCCCATCATATCGATTCTCTTGCCGTTGGCATCGTCGATACTGAACGCCTGAGTAGGCCAGAAGTCGGCATGCGCGGTCAAACCTCGTTCCGCTACGGGCCGCCAGTCGGTCATGTCGCGCGCAAACGCAAACGAGATGCCGTGAACGGTCCGTGTCCCGTCATCGATGCCCTCATCAGGCGGATTCGAGCCGACTCCCTTGATGAGCGGCTTATCAGCGACGTTCGACGATAGGTAAATGGAACTCCGTTTCGTCACCGGGTTGCCCAGCAGGCAAAGCCGAACGTCCATATCGTTGACTCGTGCATCCCGTTCCTTACGCCGGTTTGCCCCGTTAGCGTCGACACTCCAAACCGCTCCGTCATTGTTGTCAATGTAGTACACGGTGGCGCGCATGTGCACGAACTGACGCGGCGAAGCCGCGTGAGTATGGGTCACGAGCGAAATCGGCGATATAAGCAGAAACCACGGAATGAGGAATGCGTAAGACGTCGACTGCGCCACGAGGGAATGCCGAAATGAAACCTTCCATTCGATCGGTCGAACGTCGCGCGCGGCGGCGAAGAAGGGCAATTCGATCACCACCGAAACCGCCCAGGAGAGGATCACCCACAGAACGAGTTCGACGCGCGTCTTGTCGAATGGGCACGGACCGGGCATCACGCGCTGGAACGGCAGCCAGA
>JBKQWH010000206.1:0-57143 GCA_052139635.1 Capsulimonadaceae bacterium | reverse complement strand
CCGCCGGGGGTGATTTTGAAGACTGTGTTGCCCGCCGTCCCGTAGAAGTTGCCGTCGATACCCTGCACCACGCCGCTACGTGGATATCCTCCTCCATCCGCCTGACCGGTGAACGAATACAAGCTGGTCAGCACGCCGTCCGGGGTGATCTTGAAGACCGTGCCGTAACCGTATGTACCGCCAAAATAAGTGGTTCCGTAGAAATTGCCGTCGCTCCCCTGCGCAAGTGGTCCGTCAAAGTTAAAGGGCCAGGCGCCGTCCGGACCGCTGAACGAGTACAGGGTGGTCAACGCGCCGATGGGTGTGATCCTGAAGACCGTGCCGTAAGTTCCGCCACCCTGAGTGGTTCCGTAGAAGTTGCCGTCGCTCGCCTGCATCAGGCTGCTGGGATCGTCCCCGTCCGGCCCGCTGAACGAGTACAGGGTGGTCAGAACGCCGCTCGGCGTAAGCCGGAATATCGTACCGTAGCCGCCGGCCCCTCCCGCCCCGGTTGTCCCATAGAAGCTTCCATCGGCGCCTTGTACAAGGCCTCCGGACGGACACGCTCCATCCGGGCCGCTGAACGAGTGCACGGTGGTCAGCACGCCTTGCTGGGTAGCCTTGTAAATAGTCCCGTCGTTGTAGGCGCCAAAAAACATTGTTGTCCCATAGAAGTAGCCGTCGCTCCCCGGAATCGGGACGGACAGAACATTGCCGTTCGGATATGGATTGAAATCATACAGATCGACGAGCGTCTGTCCGAACGATTTGGCGGCGGGAATGAGGCAAAGGGCCAGCACCGCAACGAGCGTGGCCCAACGATGCCAACTTCGGAATTCGTTCATCATGTTCCTCCCCGGACGCGGCGGACGCGAGCAGCTTAGCCGCCGGATTCCGGCATCTTCGTAGGGGCTCGAGTAGGGCGCAGTGTTGCCATGATCGACGCATAGGCCTCCTCGCGCGCCCGAAGCGAGCCCGCGCCCTCGATCAACCGCCCGACGGGAGAGCCAGACGACGTCGAACGCTCGGTCTTTTTGATCACGCTCCCATTATACACGAGACGATGAAATCCGTCAAGAGCGGCGGTGTCTTGAACTGTGATGCAGATGATGAAATGATTTACTATGATGTACAGAGAGTGATGGACACGGTGGACGTGTCGGACGTGTCGGACGGAGGGCGGCTCCGCCAGTTTTACGGGAGTGGGACGTACGAAAGCCCGGGACGGTGGTCCCGGGCTACATTCGGCAGGCGTGCGGAAGCGCTATGGGCTGCGGCTCAGGGGGCGTCGTTGCCGGGCCCTGGCCAAGGTTGTAGGTTTCTGTTGGCGTATGCGAACAGATGATCCCAGTATATCACAGATGACCCGGTGTGTCAAGCCCGCCATGAAAAAACGCGGTTACGGAGGAAAGGACTGTTCCATTGCGGCACCGAGCCGGCACACACCTGGCAGCCCACGAATTCATTCGTGGGTCGATGTCGTCGCCGCCCGCGACGATTTACGAGAAAGCAACGAGTTGGTAAGAACGGTTACTATATGGCGGCCCGACGGCATCGTGGTCGACTCATGGGCTCGCGATGTCCAGCGTCTGGAAGGGTGGCTGGCGAACGCCGCCGGACCGACATGATGGACGGTGTGGACTATGGACACATGGACGCGATGGACGCGATGGACAAGGAGGACGAGGAGGACAGGCACGGAGGCCTGTTCCGCGATAGGAGAAAGACAGGCACGGAGGCCCGCCTTCCTTTCAAGAAGAGGACGCGGCCTGGTCAAGGAAGATCTATATTTTTAATTTCAACATTGACATTTTTAATTTCCTGGCCTATAATACATCAACGAATATGATTATCCCGTCTGACAAGGTCTCACAGTGCCCGGTTTGCAGCGGGGCATTGGAGATAACAGAGCTTCACTGCGTACGCTGCGATGTAAGCGTTGGCGGCCGGTTTACGAGGAGCCGGTTCGACGGACTGTCGCCGGAGCAAACGACTTTCTTGACCGCGTTTCTGCGCTGCCGGGGCGTCATCCGGGACGTGGAGGCGGCGCTGGGGATCTCCTACCCGACCGTTCGATCCCGGCTGGACAGTTTGCTCAGCGCGCTCGACCTGGACGGGACGAGCACGCCGCCGGCTCCGCCGGTCGACATTGCCACACGCCGCCGGGAGATATTGCGCGCGATCGACGCGGGCAAGATGACCGCGGAGGAAGGCCTGCGCGAGCTAGAGGCGCTGGGGTCGGAGTAGGGATTTGGACGCGATGGACCTTAGAGGACGGGTCGGAAGGAGAGCAAAGTGACCGAAGAGAGATTGTTGATTCTGAATATGCTGCGCGAGGGCAAGATCACTGCCGAGCAGGCCGATGCCCTTCTGCGGACGCTGCGCGACAGCGCCACGACAACGTCGTCGACGGCGAGTTCGTCCGCCACGGCATCGTCGACAGTTGGAAACGGCGCGGATGCCGCGACGCTGGCGGGAATGCAGAGCAAACTGGCCGACCTGCAGGCCAAGATCGGCGAGTTGCAGGGGAAGCACGCCGCCCTGCATGCGGCCCGCATGGCGGGCCAGGCGGCGGGACATGCGGCGGCCTTCGCCGGCAAGGTGATTGACCGGATGCCCCGCGCGGATGTCGACTTTCGCAAGATTATCGACGAGACCGTCAGCGGCCTGAGCAGTCTCAAGAGTGATGCCATCCGGACCGCAAAGCAGGCGGCGCGAGAGGCCGCCCAGGAGGCACGCCGCCTGGCCCGCGAGGGCAAGAAGGTGGTCACAAACGAGTTCAGCAACTTCGTGGATGTCAATGGGCAGGCTGCGCGCCGGCCAATACCCGCACCCGGCGCGGCAACTGCGATCGACGAGTTGGATTCGACAACATCGTTTACCGGAGAGAGCGCCGCAATCGTCAATCGATACGGCCATGTCACCCTCCGTTGCGGCGACGGGCCCGATGTGCGGTTCGCCGCCCGCAAGACCGCCTGGGGCGCCACGGAGGCCGAGGCGCGCCTTCTGCTGCAGCAGGTGTTCCTCGCGACCAAGCAGGAGAACGGGGCGCTCCGGTTGGAGCTGATCGCTCCGGTCGATGCCGGGGAACGGGTGGTGGCGGATTGCACGGTGATCGTTCCGGCGGGCCTGAGAATCACGGTGGAGACGACCCATGGCAACATCAGTGCGGAGGATGTCGGGCCGGGTCTGATTGCGAAGTCGATTTCCGGGGCCATTCGCGTCTCCTCACCTCGCGAAGGCGCGGGCGACACCCGGCTGGCGACCCGAAACGGGGCCGTCGAGATCATCGGCTGGCGGGTCGACAGCGGTGAGGTAACCGCGCAAACCGTGAGCGGCGACATCCGGATCGAAGGGCTCGCGGCAGCCGGGGATGTCGTCCTGAACTCGCACAGCGGGGACCTCACGACGAAGGGCCTGGCCTTGCGAGCTGGCTTGACCGCGGAGTCGCTGAGCGGCGACATCGCCATGGACGACAGCTCGGTGAGCACATCGACACAGATCAAATCGCAGAGCGGCGGCATCGTCCTGAAATCGGTTCGCGCCGGCCAGGCACATGTCGAGTCGATGAGCGGCGCCGTGCGTCTCGAGAACTTCGGCGGAGCGGTCAGCATCAAAACGGTAAGTGGCGACGTGCAGCTACTCGCGATCGACAGCTACGCCGTGGCGGTGAACTCCGTCAGCGGCGATGCTACCATCACCTACGCCGGTCCCCTGACGGGCTCCCTCGCCGGCACGAGCGTCAATGGCGACATCCATGTCTCGCTGCCGGAAGGGTCGGACACGCGGATCGACCTCTCGACATCGAACGGCAAGGTCGAGTGTGCGCTCGCGCTGGAAGACAAAACCACGGCCCATACGCAGCAAATCTCCGGCCGGATCGGCGCCGGAGCCGGCAGCCTTCGCCTGCAGTCGGTCTCCGGAGACCTCGCGGTTGTCGGAGCTTCGGCGCCGTTGTAAAGAGACACCGCGTCAGTAATCCGGCGCGCGCGATTTTAACCGTGCGGAAGAGAGAATTACCATGGTCGCTGGCGAACTCGCATTGTGTATTCCGATCGTTGCCATAGTAATGGTCTTTGGAACGAGGATGGTCGCTGAAATCATCCAGTCGCAGGAACGCAGGCTGAAGATCAAGCTGCAGAACGAGCAAGCTTCGTCGCAAACCGCGTCCGTTGAGATCGCACAACTTCGAGCGGAATTCGCGCAATTACGCGAAATCACCGTTCAGCACTCGCTCTCGCTCGACAACGCGCTTCAGTCCCTCAATCGACGTGTGGCACGGCTTGAGCAGGGCGCGGGAACCACGGAAGCGGCCGCGCCCGGGCCGCCCGGAACAGAGCCGGCATTGGATGCCCGCCTCAGCGGACTTGAGGTTCGTACAGGGGATAGCGGTATCGGGCGGCCGAAAGATCCGGCCGTTCTCGGGACTATGACTCGCTCATAATCCGATGCGTATAGCCTATCTTTGAGGAGATAACAACACAGATGGATTCCGGACGAATTTTCATTCTATTGATCATTGTCATCGTTTTCGGCGCACGCATTATTCGCTCGTTCCTTCAATCTCAGGAGCGGACGATGGAGCTCAAGATACAGAACCAGCAAACGCTGACAGATAGGGCGTCGGCCGAGATGGCGAAGATGCAGGCAGAACTGACCCAATTGCGCGAGACCACAATGCAGTACTCTCTCTCGCTCGATAACGCCCTGCAGGGTATCGAGCGACGGCTGGGACGATTGGAGCAGCAGGGAGCGGCCACCACGCTTTCGGCCGCACAGCCGCCGGCAGGACTGGAGCCGACAGTCAGCGAGAGGCTGAGCGACCTTGAGAATCGAGCGGCGCGTTCGGGCGAATCGCTGAACAGCTCTCGAACCGTGCAAGAGTTAGGACCGAGGGTCTAGTGATCCAGGGAGGACTTATCAATGGGTGCTCGTCGAAAGTCCAACGGCGGACTTCCAACCTTGATTACGGCAGGAGTTATCCTCGTGGCTTCGTCCGGATGCGGCGTACATGCCCAGTCTGATTCGCCCGGCCTTGTGGCCCGGGCGGTGACCTTCATCCATGGCCTTGCCGCCGGCGACTCTGCAAGCACAGGGCCGGCGATGGACGCGACCATGTCGGCGGCCTTCCCGCCGGCCGCGCAGACGTCGACATGGAATGCGCTAACAGCTCAGTGTGGGACGTTCATCGCGACCGGGGAAACGAGTACGAGTGCGGTCGCCGGCTATGACGTCGTGTATGTGACCTGCGTCTTCCAGCACACTTCCGTGAGTGCAAAAGTCGTCTTCGATAAGAGCCAGAAAGTCGGCGGCTTGTTTTTCCTGCCTGTCGCGGTTCCCGAGAAGCTTCCCACAGGAGTCATCGAGCGCAGCGTTACATTTGACGGAGCCGGCGGCGTCCGGATCGCCGGGTCGCTCATGATGCGGAACGGCTCGACCGGACCCGGCGTGCCGGCGCTCGTGCTGATCGCCGGAAGCGGGCCGGTGGATCGCAACGGCAACTCGGGTCCCGAGTTTCAGCCGAACACACTTCAAGATATCGCCGTCCTCCTGGCCAAGGCCGGAGTGGCCACGCTCCGCTACGACAAGCGCGGCATTGGCGAGAGCGCGACGCAGGTCACCGACCTCGAGAACTTCTGTGCGTTCGATAACTTTGTCGGCGATGCCGCAGCGGCGCTCCGGTTTGTGAAGTCCCAGCCCGGAATCGACCCGGCCCGTGTCGGCTTTGCCGGACACAGCGAGGGAGGTATGATCGCACTGGCTGCCGCGGCTCATCTTTCCGGCTCGCCGGACACACCGTTCGCCCTTGTCCTGCTATCCACGCCGGGCCGTCCGGAGGCCGATGTGCTGCACGACCAGATAGCGCGCCTCGGGAAGCCGGACCTGACCGCGAAAAGCGACGCCATATGCGCTCAAATCCGTGACACCGGCATTGTGCCCGCCGGCATTCCGGCGGAACTCGCCGCGATTTTCCCGGCCTATGCTGTCAAGCTGCTCCAGCCCGAGTTCAAGCTCAACACACCATCCCTGGCTCGTCAATATACGGGTCCGGTCCTGGTGATTCAAGGCGGAGGCGACGTCCAGGTTTCGGCAGACAAAGACGGGCCGAGACTCGACGCTGCCCTGGCGGCTCGACAACACGACAACCACCTGTACTACGTCGCCCCGCACACATCTCATAATCTGAAGTTGGTTTCCGATGACACGGACCCCGGAATCGAGGGAGACATCGCTTCCGGGGTCGCGGACGTGCTGGCGAAGTGGGCGGCCCGCGAACTGGGAAACAACACGTCGAGCATGTCCGGCGGCATTCGACAGGCCGGAAAATAGGCCGGATGGCCAGTGCGGTTGGGTATACTGAGGTTTAATGACTGCACCCCGTAAGAAAAAAGCCATCGTGCTGGGCAGCGGCCCGATCCGCATCGGACAGGGTATCGAGTTCGATTACGCAAGCGTCCATGCGGTCCGCGCGCTCCGCGAATCCGGCTACGAAGCCGTCATCATCAACAACAATCCCGAGACGGTCTCGACCGACTTCGACACATCCGACCGGCTGTACTTCGAGCCGTTGACGCTGGAGGACGTCCTGCACATCGTCCGACGCGAGTCCCCCATCGAGGGGGTTATCGTTCAGTTCGGCGGTCAGACAGCCATCAACCTGGCGAAGCCCCTCAGCGACGCCGGCGTGCCGATCCTTGGCTCATCGTGCGACAGCATCGCCCTGGCGGAGGACCGTGACCTGTTCGAAAAGCTGCTTGTGGAACTGGGTATTCCGAAGCCCGCCGGTCGCGCGGTGACGTCGATGGAAGCTGCCGTCGAGGTTGCTTCGGAGATTGGCTATCCGGTCCTCGTACGACCGTCGTATGTGCTGGGCGGCCGAGCGATGGAGATCGTCTACAATCCGGACGACCTTCGGCTGTACATGACCTACGCCGCCGACGTCTCCGAGGGCACTCCGATCCTGGTCGACCGGTACATCGTCGGGAAGGAGGCGGAGGTCGACGTGATTGCCGACGGCCAGGGCGGCTGTCTGCTACCCGGGATCATGGAACACATAGAACGGGCAGGAGTGCACTCCGGCGACTCGATGGCCGTTTACCCGCCCCAGACGATCGCGCCGTCGACCATCGCGCAGATGATCGACTACGCGACGCGGCTGTCGGAGGCGCTCAACGTCGTGGGGCTCATGAACATCCAGTTCGTTATTGAACGTGATCAGGCCTATGTCATTGAGGTCAACCCGCGCGCCTCGCGCACCGTTCCCTACCTGAGCAAAATCACCGGAATTCCGATGGTGAAGGCGGCGACGCGGGCCTGCCTGGGCTACACTCTGGCCGAGCAGGGCTACGTGAATGGGCTCCATCCCGATCAGCCCAACATAGCGGTAAAGGCCCCTGTGTTCTCGTTCTCAAAGCTGACCGGTGTCGATATCAACCTCGGACCGGAGATGAAGTCGACGGGGGAGATCCTGGGAATCGACACGGATTTCTCTCGCGCGCTCTACAAGGCCATGGTTGCAAGCGGAATCGACGTTCCCCTGAACACGGCGGGCACATCGCTCCTGGTCACCCTTGCCGACCAGGACAAGGCCGAGGCACTGCCGATCATCCGCGACTTCGCCGGCCTCGGATTTGGGCTCTATGCGACGTCGGGAACGGCGCGTTACCTGGCGGCGCACGGCCTCGAAGTCACCTCGGTCCGCAAGATAAGCGAAGGATCCCCCAACCTGATCGATCTGATCCGGAACGGTCAGGTCGCGTTGCTCATCAACACCATCTCGCAGGACAAGCAGATCGAGAAGGAGGCGGCCAAAATCCGTCGCGCCTCGGTCGAGCACTCGATTCCATGCCTGACATCCCTCGATACGGCGCGCGCACTGCACACGGCGCTCGCCACGCGAAAACAGGGCGAAGTGTTCGACGTCATGACTGTCGACCGCTATGTGGCGTCGGCTCGCTGAGCGAGAATGCGTCGTCCGTGGCCCGAAATTCACCACTGCTTAATCGATGACGGGTTAGCGAGCAGACGAATCATGTGTTATACTATGTTAAGAGACCCCGGACCGCAGATATAGCAGCCAACGGGTAAGTGGGGCGGACTATCCGTGACGCAACCAGAATCCATCCAACAGCCGGAAGAAGCCGCAGCAGAACACCGCCGCGTCCGACAGGCAATTGTCTTAAGGATCGAAACCGGCGGTTGGAAGCCCGGCGAGTTGATTCCGAACGCGAAGGCAATGGCCGTCGAATATCAAACGTCACACGAGGCTGCCTCGCGTGTGATGCGTCAACTTGTCGACGAGGGCATGCTGCGTGCGTCCCGCGACGGACGTACAGTTGTCTCTCCCTACCACAACTCGATACACAAGCGGCGGGAGACGCTGCACATCACGGTTGTGCTTGGTCCGGACACGCCGGATATCGACTATCAAAGCCTCGACAAGGAAAACGACCACCTGTACTTCGGTCCCATTCTGCGCGGGGTTGTCGAGGCTACGGCGGGCAAGCAAGTCGACATCCATTTTGAGCGACTTGCGACCCGCGACTATGTGCGATACGTTCAAGAATCGGATTCCGACGGATTTATCCTGATCACGCCCGGCATCGAGGACCTTCCCGTTCTGCACGACTTGCTGGAGGTATCCAAGGCATTTGTCGCCACGAGTATCTCTTCCGGGTTGCCTGAACACGCGATTCTACCCTGCGTCGACTCGACAAATCGGGAGGGAGCCCAGGCGGCGGCGCACTATCTGGCCGGCCTAGGTCATACGCGGATCGGCGTGATCAACCTGAGCATGTCTCTCACCAACCATGTCGACCGGCTGGACGGATTTCAGGACGCCCTGCACGACAGGGGCATCAAGTTGGATCAGGACCTGGTCCTGCTCCGATCCGGCTATGAATACAGCGAGTTCGACCACGCGATCGACGAGTGGTTAAGCCGCCTGCAGAAGCTCAAGAAGCTGCCGACGGCCGTTTTCACGTGCGACTTCGAAATGACACTGAGCGCCGTAACCGTTTTTCAGCACCGAAATATCGTGCTCCCAACCGATATGTCGCTTGTGGGATTCGATGATCCGCTTGCGGCTTCCCACATGTCTCCGCCAATCACTACCGTTCGCCAGCCGATTTACGGAATCGGACTACGGGCCGGACAGCGTTTGATCGAGGCGATCAGCAGCCCGGGCGGTCCCCGCACTGTGGTGGGTACGGAGATGTTGCGTACTCAACTCATGGTGCGCGAGTCGAGCGGACCACCGCCCGCCAACCCGGCCGGGGCCGCCTCGGCTTCCAAACGGAAGCGGAAAGGTTAGCGAGGCTTCGCCCCAGACCGCCAGGATGTATGGATGTTACCGTTGACGAAACCAGACAGCATTCAGAAATCAGACGATTCCTCGGAATCCGCTCGCGTACGGCAAGCCATTATCGATCGCATCAAGTCCGGTGGCTGGAAGCCCGGCGAATTGATTCCGGACGCGAAGGCGATGGCTGTCGAATACCAGGCGACGCACGAAGCTGCTTCGCGCGCGATGCGTCAACTCGTGGACGAAGGAATGCTGCGCTCCTCGAGAGACGGACGCACAGTGATTTCACCGTACCTTAACGGGACAACCGGCCCACGGAAGACCCTGCACATTACAGTTCTGATGGGGCCGGGTACGCGCGATATCGATTATGAAGTCCTTGACCACGACAACGACCACCTCTACTATGGCTCGATCTTGCGCGGAATTGTCGAGGCAACGGCTGACAAGCAGGTCGAAATCCACTATGACCGCTGTCCGGACCGCGAGTACGTAACGTATTTTGGTAAGTCCGACGCAGATGGCGTTATCCTGATCGCGCCGAGCATTGAGGACCTTCCCATACTGCACGACCTGCTCGAAGAATCGAGACCGTTCGTCGCAACCAGCATCTCTTCCTCGTCGCCCGAGCATACGATCCTGCCATGTGTCGACGCGGCAAACCGCGAAGGGGCCCGGTCTGCCGCGGAGCACCTTGTGAACCTTGGCCATCGCCGCATCGGCGTGATCAACCTTTGCATGTTGCACGCCAACCATGTGGATCGGCTTGACGGGTTTCGGGATGCCTTGAATCGCAGTGGAATCGCGCTGGACGAGGACCTTGTCCTGCTGCGATCCGGGTACGATTACGAATCGTTCGAGACAGTCATCGAAGAGTGGTTAGACCATCTGCAAGAACTCGATATGCTTCCAACCGCCGTGTTCGCGTGTGATTTCCAAATGATGCGCGCGGCGTTGATGGTGTTCCAGCGCCGCAATATGGTGGTCCCCGCAGACATCTCCCTCGTAGGCTTCGATGATCCGCTCGCGGTTTCGCACTTATCCCCGCCGATGACCACCGTGCGTCAGCCGGTCTACGGAATCGGACTTCGGGCCGGTCAACGCCTGATTGAGGCATTGACAAATCCGGGCGGGCCGCGAATGGTAGTCGGAACAGAGATATTGCGTACTCAACTTATGGTGCGAGAGTCGACCGGGCCGCCTCCGGTTTCCCGAGCAGATTCCGCGCCTGGAGAGTCCACGAAATGCGAGGACATTAGCCCCTCCGGCAGGGAGTCACCCGGACCATCCGCGGTACGGGAAAACACTGGCCCTCCCCGCAAGGCGTCCTCCGCCGTCAAACGCAAGCGCAAAGCATAGTCGTATTCCCGACCGTCCGGGGTAACTACGGTTGCCGGTATTCCCTTGGCGAGGGCCATCTCCAGCGAACTGCGTGTGCCAGGTGATGATTCATCCCAGAATGCAACCAGTGCGTCCGATTCCGCAACGATCAACCGGTTGCGGATGGGGCCCGCGCGCCTCCCGTGTGTGCGCCAGTCCGCGCGAAATTGTGTCAGCGCCAGGCCGCGGCGGCGAGCGAAACCCGCGGCCAGCCAATCGGCGCCCGGCGCGTCTCCTGAGACGATCGACAGATCGGGGTGATCGACCCGCACGCGTTCCAGATACGCTGCCACCAGATCCGCACGGTGGAATGTCCTTGTCCCGACAACTGCCAATCGCACCAGGCGCCTCTTTCAGGAACTAGGAGATAGAAAACAGGACATATACGATCTACCAGGTTAAATCGTACCTCAGCCGCCACAGAAGGGATCGACCTTCGCGATGTCGAACTACAACATTGCGGCGGGAGGCTATTATCCCCTCCGTCAAGGAGTCCGATACGAGAATACCATCCGTCTTTACCGGGGTGCTCGCCCCCAACTGCCGCACCAAAATGAGTCTGAGCTTTCGGAACAGCGCGCGCTTGCGCGGTATGGCTGCTGCCGCGGCGGCAGGATTTGTGGCGATATTCGTGCTTCTCGCCGCCACGCCGACGGTCGTGGTCGCCCCGCTTCCGGTCAGTATTCGGGCGAGCGATCGTCATATTCGCTATATCGGGCGCTTCGACCTGCGCGACCCTGCCGGCCCACGATGTGCGTGGACCGGCAGCGCCGCGGTGGTTCGGTTTCACGGCACGGCCCTCAACGTTCGCCTCGCCGACACTTCCGACGATTTCTATGAGGTGGTCCTGGACGGAGCCCCTACCGGCGTGCTGGCGTGCCAGCCGGGAGACAACCTCTACAACGTCGTGATGGACCTTCCTGACGCGGTGCACACAGTGATGCTGTTCAAGCGAACCGAGCCGATGGTGGGGTCGACGCAGTTTCTCGAGTTTCAAATCAACTCGGGTGCGCGCCTTCTCGGAGCCCCCCGTGCTCCCAGGCACCGTCTGGAAACGATCGGGGATTCGATCACGGCCGCATACGGCAATGAAGGTACTCCCGACGAGCACTTTGATCCGGAAACAGAAAACGGGTACCAATCTTATGGCGCCATCGCGGCGCGCCTGCTCAAGGCGGACCTCGAGTGCATTGCACGGTCGGGGATTAAGCTCTGGCCGGACAATTCGATGGTGGATCTTTACGACCTGGCGCTACCGGACGACCCCTCGAGCCGATTCGACGATGGGTCGTGGCGCCCGGACGTCATCGTTCTTAACCTCGGCACAAATGACTTCTTTCCGCGCAATCCGGACCGGGCCGGATGGACGGCCGCCTGTGAGCAGTTTGTCGCGAAACTCAGGCGCCAGTCGCCGAAGGCCGCGATCTACCTGGCCTTGGGCCCGATGATCACGGGTGAGCCGAAGGCCACCCTGCGCCAATACTTGCAAGCGGTACTGGTCGAGCGGCACGCCCAGGGGGACAAGCAGGTGCGATTCATCGAGTTCCCCACCCTGGATCCTCTCCGGGGATGCGGCGCGGACGGCCACCCGAACATCAAGACGCAGGAGGAGATGGGTGAAACTTTAGCCGCCGCTATTTCGGCCGATCTGCACTGGCGATAGGGCGGGTTGCGGGCGACGCAGCTAGTAGGACACGTTGCCACCGGACGTCTTCACGGACACCAGCAGGCCGTCGATGTGGTCGCCGTCGCGGAGGACGGGGATGATGACGGAGACGAGGTCGGGGTGCTGCGAGGCGGCGGCGGCGTAGCGGGTGATCCCAATATCGGTGGCCGGGTCCAGGACGGTTGGCTTGAGCGTGTTATCGGCGAGAATCAGGCCGCCGTCGCGGGTCAGCGGGACGGCTCGCTCGAGGTACTGCGGATAACTCTCCTTGTCGGCGTCGATGAAGACGATGTCAAACGGCTCCTCGCCGCCGGAGAGCATTGAGTCGAGAGACTCACGAGCCGGGCCGAGCCTTACCTCGACCAGATCGGCCAGGCCGGCGCGCTGGAGGTTGATCCGGCTGACATCGGCGTGGTGCGCGTCGATCTCCAGGGAGACCAGCTTGCCGCCGGCCGGGAGCGCCCTCGCGAGCCAGGTCGCGCTATAGCCGCCAAGGGCGCCGATCTCGAGGATTCGCTCCGCGCGAATCGACAGGGCGAGAATGTGCAGCAGCTTCCCCTCCGTGGCGGCGACGTGGATTTCCGGCAGCCCGGCCAGAGCCGCTTCGGTACGAATCGAGACCAACACGTCATCTTCCACAGCAAAAAGGTGTTCATTATAAGCGTCGTAGCCCGCGATCAAGGGGTCGATATCCGGCATTTGTTCTTCTCCTACTGTGTCAATTTCACGTGCGTAAACGGAAGGTGGTGCATCAGGCAGTCGTCGAGGCCGGTGACATACGGCTTGACGAGTTCCGGATCAGGGCGGTAGAAGAGCGGAATAACCGGCACGTCGTTGGCAAGAATCGCGCCGGCTCGGCGATAGAGGCTGGCGCGCAGGATGGGGTCCGGCTCGACATCGGCCTGATCGCAGAGTACGTCGAACTTGGGGTTCGAATAGTTGGTGCGGTTGTCCGTGGCGCCGCTGCGGAATAGAGCCGAGTAGAAGTCCTGCGGGTCAAGGTAGTCGGCCACCCAGGCAAGGCTATAAGCGGGAAGCGTCCCGGAATCCTCCTTCTGAAGAAGGACGCTCCACTGAGTCCGGACGGCCTTCACCTGCACGCCGAGCGTATCGCCCCACATCTGCCGAACAAGATCGACCGTCTTCTCCGAGGCCGGGTTCGACTCGCTGTAAGAGACAGGAATCGGGGGCAGCCCCTTGCCACCGGGGTACCCGGCGGCGGCCAACAGGGCACGCGCCCTGGCAGGATCAAAGCCGAGGCCCTGGAACCCCTTATCGAAACCGGGCATACCGTCGGGAAGAAAATCCTGCGCCACCTCCGCACGGCCGTTCATGACCACCTGAACAATCTTTCGCTTGTCCGTGGCATAGGCCAGCGCCTGCCGGACACGCACATCGTGGAAGGCTGCGTACCCGCCCTGGTTGAGGGCGATGTAGGAGGTGGCCGCCCGCGGCCAGAAGTGGACCTGCGGGGCGAGCGTAGCGTCCTGCAGATCGTGCTGCCAGTCGCCCGGCTGCTCGTCCGTGATGTCCACCTTGCCGCTCATATACAGGTCGTGTCGGGTACCGGCGTCCTTCTCGATGATCCACTGCTGGCCGGGAAGCGGCGGCGCGCCGTTCCAGTACGCCGCGTTCTTGACCAGATTGACCTTCTGGTCAGGAAGATACTGGGCCAGCTTGAACGGTCCGGTCCCCGCGCCGGCGGCGACATTGTCTGCCGTCAACGGGGCTGTGTCCGAGGCCTCTGCCGACGAGAGGATGTATGCGGTCGGATAGGTCAGCGTGCAGATCCAGTATGCCTTCGGCTTCTTGATGGTGATGGCTACGGTCATCGGGTCGACCGCCTTGACGCCGGCGAGCGTGGGGGCCTTTCCGCTGCTGAATTCGTCCGATCCGACTATGTCGTTCATATATGTCATGGCATCGGGCGACTTTATCTGCGGATTGAGACTGCGCGTGAGCGAATAGACGACGTCCTGTGCGGTGAGCGGGCGGCCATCCTGGAACTTGACGTTCGGGCGGATCTTGAAGGTATAGGTCCGTCCATCCTTGCTGACGGCCCAGGATTGGGCGAGCGCCGGCGCAATCTTGTTGTCCGGAGTCCACTGCACGAGGCCTTCGAACACCTGTTGCAGCATCTCCATCGTCTCCTCGTCCTGAAGGAGGGCCGGATCGAAGGTGGTCGGGCTCGACGTCATCGCCACGTGTAAGGTGTCGACGGCAGCAGCCGGCGTCTGCCCGCCGGACGTATGCCCGCAGCCGGCAAGCAGCGCGAATGCCGGAGCGAGCGCAAGTAGCAATGTCCGGGGTAATCGATCGAAAGTGGGTCGGTGCAAGCGTCTTCTCCTACTGCAGTGTCAGATTCTTATACGGCAGGTGCCCCATCAGGCTGTCGTCGATACCTCGAACGTAGGGTTTCACAAGTTCGACGTCGCGCTGGTAGTAGAGGGGGATCACAGGTGCATCGTCGGCAACGATCCGTGCCGCTTTTCGGTACAGGGTGACACGCCGCGGCAACGACTGGAGGCCGTCCGCCGCATCACAGAGCGCGTCGTACTTCGGATTCGAATACGCCTCGTGGTCCTCCGCGCTGCCGCTGTGCAGCAGTACGGAGTAGTAGTCCTGCGGGTCCAGATAGTCCGCCATCCATCGAATAAACCAGGCCTTAAGCACGCCGCGGTCGTCCTCGTCGAGCAGAACGCTCCACTGAGTGCGCACGCCCTGGACCGTGACGCCCAGGTTGTCGTGCCACATCTGGCGGATCAAGTCAACGGCCTTCTCGATCGATGGATCGGACTGGCGGTACGCAAGCGGAATGACCGGCAAACCCCGGCCACCGGGGTACCCCGCCGACGCCAGCAAAGCGCGGGCACGGGCCGGATCGTACGGCAGGCCCTGAAAACTCGGATCGTAGCCAGGAATACCGTCCGGCAGGATATCCTGGGCGACGTCGACAATATTTGAAAAGGCCACCTTGCGAATTTTCTCCTTGTCCGTTGCCATCGCGAGCGCCTGACGCACGCGCACGTCGCGGAAGGCTGGAACGGTGTTCTCACCGAGCGCAAGGTACCAGGTGGCCGCGCGAGGCCAGTAGTGGAGCTGGCCCCGGAGCGTGGGATCGGAGGAATCCGCCTGCAGATCTCCCTGATTTTCGTCGACCAGGTCCAGCTTCCCGCTCACGTAAAGCGCGTGCCGGGTGTCGGCGTCCTTGACGATCAGGCGCTCCTGACCCGCAATGTGCGGCGCACCGCCCCAGTAAGCCGAATTTCGGCCCATCTCTACCCGCTGGTCGGGCACGTACGATGTCAGCCGGAAGGGCCCGGTCCCGGCGCCCTTCTCGACATCCGCGTCGGTCATAACACGCGTAGGGACCGCGTCGGCGCGGGAAACCACGTATGATGTGGGATATGTCAGCGAGTAGATCCAGTAGGCTTTGGGCTTGTTGATCGTCACGGCGAGCGTATGATCATCGATGATCTTGACTCCGGTGAGGGCCGGCGACTTGCCGGCCGAATAATCCGCTGCGCCAACGATGTCGCCCATGTAAGTCAGGGCCACCGGCGATCTGAGCTGCGGGCTGAGGCTCCGGGCGAAGGAGTACGCGACATCCTGCGCCGTCATCGGGTTTCCGTCCTGGAACTTCACTCCGTCGCGGATTTTGAAGGTGTACGTGCGGCCGTCCGGACTCACCGTCCACGACTGCGCCAGCGCGGGCGCAAGTGTGTTCTGCGGAGTCCACTGCACGAGGCCCTCGAAGACCTGCTGAAGGATGTCGATCGTCATCCCGTCCTCGACCATCGCGGGGTCAAAGGTCGAGGGTGTGTCGTTCATCGGCATTCGGAAAACATTTGGCGTCGAGCCCGGAGTCGCTGAAACACCGTGCCGCAACCCGCAGCCCGCAGACAGGGCCACAAGCGCTGCCAGGAACGCAATCGCACCCAGGCCGACACAATGAGTTCTTATCGAAACAGAGGTCATCATTCGGTGGATGCTCCACAATTTCCGAGTCCGTTGCACCCGCTCCTATTTCGTCTCAGGCCATGTTCCGGAGTACGGTAAGGCGTCCGACGGATCAAGAATTACCCTGGCACCACGGGAATGAACTATCATGGACTCGCATGGCTGCGAACGGTCGGTGTCCGGACCAAGATCGCCCCAACATCCATATTTCCACGCGATCCCAGAGTCGACATCATCTTCATAGGTAACTACGTGCTTTCCCGCCGGTGTCGATTCAGTCGGGTCCCCGACCAAATATCGCATATACGTGCGAGCCCGATAGTTTGGATAAGCTCTCCTCGGGTTCCTGACACGAGAACGCTTGTCGAGATGACGTCGGCACGCTGGACCGTCCAGAGCTAGGTTGGCAATCCAACAGTAAGGCCCGGGCACGGTTCCGGGTACATGATGCGCTCGGCGCCGGCCTTGGTCAGGGCCGCCGCAAGGGCGTCCTGATCCTCCCCAAGGGCGATAATCGTGCCGCCGCCGCCGGCGCCGGCCAGCTTCGCGCCCTGAGCGCCGGCCTCGAGTGCGGCCGAGATCAGCCGCTCGTTCGATTCGCCGCTGCCGCCCAGATCCCGCTGCATCGCGTGGTTTCGGTTCATCAGGTCCCCGAGCGCCTCGCAATCACCGGCCAGGAGGGCCTTCTTGGCAGCCCGCGCCAGCTTCGCCATCTCGATATACGCCTGCACAACCTCGGGATCGCCCGCCAGCCAGCGCTCGCGGATGGCCGTGTGCACCGTGCCGGAGTGGTGCTTGTGGCCTGTGTGAGCCAGAAGCAGAGGCACTCGATTGAGAAACGGACCGAGCGGCTCGACCATCGCAAACGGCGATACGGAATCCTGAGTCACCGCGCTGTTCTTATCCCGAAAGTCCATGCAGCTTAGCCCCCCGAACGTGACCATGTAGCTGTCCTGGAAGCCGCAAACTACGCCAAGAACGTCGTACTCGATCTTGCGAACGAGCTCGGCTGTTTCGTAGAGATTCAAACGGATATCGAGGTGTTGGAGGACGCAGCCGGCGATCGTCGCGAGGACGGCTGTCGATCCGGCAAGGCCGGCCTGGATGGGAATGTCCGTGTCCGCTTCCAGATAGAACGGCGGCGTTGTCTGAGGATTCACCTCCAGCGCCTGAAGCACGGCGCGAGCTACGTTCAGGTAGTCGCCGTCGCGAAACGCTAGATCGCTGGACGTGCCTATCTTTTGGACCTGTCCACCCACGGCAATCATGATGCCGTCGGTCTCCTGAACCAGCGTGCATCGCGCCCGTTCGACCGTCGAACAGGAAATCACCGTACCCCCATAAATATCGGTCGGGTTTCCCACCAAACTGCAACGCCCCGGCGCCGTTGAGACAAATCGCGTTCCGGGATGATTCAGGCCGCCAAGGAGTCCGTCGGACGTATAGACTTCGTTCATAACACATTCTCCGAAAAGTTCAGTCGGGCTTGCGCACCCTGCTACGGCGCAAAATGACACGCGAGGATAGGATTCAGGAAGTTTCACAACGGAAATCACGGAATGGACGGAAAAGGAATTTCCGATTTTCCGTGTTTTCCGTCGATTTTGTCCTTTCCGTTGTGAAACTTCCTTTCTTCTTTTCCTGGTTCCGGCTTTGCCGGGTTAGGACATACGCTTAAGGGGCGTGCACCCCTCGCGAACCCGGCTCAGGAAAGCGCCCGGGCTCGTTCCAGAGGAGGACGCGGTTGGGACAGAATCCAGTCGACGGCGGCCCCGAGGTCGTCAAAAACATGGTCTGGGGCGGGGACCATGGCGCCGTCTTGATAGGCCCGAGTGGCACCGGACAGCACTAGCAGCGTCGCCGCGACTCCGGCGGCAAAACCGGCGGCGATGTCGGTGGCCGAGTCGCCCACCATAACCGCTCCGTTGAGGTCGAGGCCGAATTCCGCGGCCGCCTCGACCAGCATGCCCGGCTCGGGCTTGCGTCGAGTCGACCCGGTGTGCGCGAGGTCGGTGCAATAGTAGCACCGGTCGAGCCACGCTCCCGTTTCCGCGTGCAGTTGCCGGCGGATGTGATCCTCGACAA
This sequence comes from Capsulimonadaceae bacterium, assembly GCA_052139635.1. Taxonomy (GTDB): domain Bacteria; phylum Armatimonadota; class Armatimonadia; order Armatimonadales; family Capsulimonadaceae; genus JBKQWH01. Next base: position 38,769 of record JBKQWH010000206.1, on the reverse strand, counting down.
CGAGCACGTCCGCCGCCGTCATCAGCCCCTTGCCAACGCCCTGCTGATTGGATACGACAATGACCGGGATACCCGCATCGTTAAGCCGCTTCACAGCCGCTGGGACCCCGGGAATAATCTGCAATTCGCCCGGATGGCGCACATACGCACCCGGAAGGTTCACGTTAAGGATCCCGTCCCGATCTAGAAATACCGCGGTGACCGCCATGTTAGCAAACAATCTCGCCCTCGAAGACCTCGATGGCCGGGCCGGTCATGTACACGTGGTTGTCGTCCTCGGACCAATCGATATCGAGGTCGCCGCCGGGCAAATGGACCGTAACACGCCTGCCGGTGCGTCCGGTCAACGCGCCGGCCACAACCGCGGCGCAGGCGCCGGTCCCGCACGCCAGCGTCTCTCCTACGCCGCGCTCCCAGACGCGAAAATTCACCTCGTCGCCGGACAGGACCTGAACAAACTCGGTGTTCGTGCGATTAGGGAACGCGGGATGGTGCTCCACGCGGCGTCCGACCGCCTCGACCGGATACGAGGCAACGTCCTCGACAAAGGTGACCGCATGCGGGTTGCCCATCGAAACCGCGGTGACCGGCAGAACGCGGTCCCCGATATCGAGTAGATAGTCGACCACGGGATGGGGCCCCGTGCCAAGCGTTGTAGGCACGCCGGCGGGGGCCAGGATGGGCGCGCCCATGTCGACCCTAACCCGGTCGACACGCCCAGCCGCGTCGAGCGTGCACACCATCGAAAGCACGCCAGCCCCCGCTTCGAGCTTGAACTCCGTGGCGCCCTGGGTCCATCCGTGGTCGTGGACAAGCTTGGCGAAGCACCGGACCGCGTTTCCGCACATCTCGGCCTCCGATCCGTCCGCGTTGTAGATACGCATCCGAAACCGATGCGACTCTCCATCCGTAACGGCGACTACACCATCTCCACCGACCCCGAATCGCCGGTCGCAGATTCGGACGGCGTTCTCACGCGCCGTCCGAGCGATCTCATCGCCAAAGTCTCCCAGGCAGTTGACCATCACGAAGTCGTTACCGCAGCCGTGCATCTTGATAAATCGCATCTCAGGAACGAGTCTCCACAACGGCAGGAGCAGGGGCGGCGGGAACCGAGGGACCGGAACCAGCCGGGGCGTGCGAGGCCGCGCTCGAAGCCGGTTCCGCCTGCACCCCGGCCTCGCGGGAAGCTTCGGCAAAAATGTTCTGGATAGGACGCATCGGCACGATGCTCGTTACCGAATGCTTGTAAACAAGCTGGGGGGGCTTCCCCGGCGTATCCAGGAGAATTGTGAACGCGTCAAAACCGCGCACGTGACCCTGAAGCTTGATGCTGTTGACCAGATAGATGGTCACACCAATGTTTTCCTTGCGGGCCTGATTCAGGAACGTATCCTGCAGGTTGAGCTGCGGCTTATTCATCGCTTGAGGGTCCCCTTCGTCGCGTCGGCGCTCTCCTCGTGATTCGGGAGATGCTCGTTAGCCCGATTACTGACAAAAACGGAAGCATCGCCGGGTCGGGACGTTCTCGACCCGTTGTAAGTATGGACGATTGCTCCGTTAATCTGGCCTGCACATTTGCAATTCGCATGGTCGCACGTTAAAGTCCGACAGCACAGCCAAGTCCTTAAACGCCCGGCTGGACCCTCATGGTTGGGGCCGGCCAATAATCCCGGCTGCCTCCGCGGCAACATCGTCGACCGACATCCCGTCTACAAATATCCACTGAACGCGCTTGTCACCGCGGAACCAGATGAGCTGTCGCCGGGCGAAGTGTCGTGTCTCCCGTTTAAGTTTGTCCACCGCCTCGTCGAGCGTGCATTCGCCAACCAGGGCAGCGCACATCTGGCGGTAGCCGAGTGACTGCATCGAGCGAAGCGCGGAGCCATAGCCGTCGGTCAGCAGCCCGCGAACCTCCTCGAGCAGGCCGTCCGCCATCATCTGGTCGACGCGCCTCTCGATCCGGGCATAGAGCTCGCGCCGATCCGCCCAATTCAGACCGATCACGATGGACCTGTCGTCGCGCCGTTCCGCCTGATTGCGCGCATGCAACTCGGAAAGCGGTACGCCGATCGCGGAATGTACCTCAAGCGCCCGAATGACGCGCTTGAGGTCATTGACATGAATCCGCGCCGCCGACGGCCCATCCACTCGAGCAAGCTCGGCATGGACGTAAGCGTTCCCCCGTTCGAGGGCAACATCGCGCCAGTGCCGGCGCACGGATTCGTCCGGTGGCACGGTCGGAATATCGAGGTCCGTGGTGAGCGCCCGAATGTACAAGCCGGTCCCGCCCACTATCAACGGCAAGGCACCGCGCCCCTCGATCTCCCGGCGGGCTTCCGCCCCCGCGCTCTGTGCATCTGCAAGCGTCCAGTCCCGGTCCGGATCGACCACATCGACCAGGTGGAACCGAGCCCTGCTGCGCTCGTCGACCGTCGGTTTTGCGGCGCCAATATCGAGACGCCGGTACACCTGCACCGAGTCCGCCGAAACAATCTCCCCCCGGAGCGTCTCGGCCAGCCTCACCCCGACAGCGGTCTTTCCCACGGCCGTCGGCCCTACCAGGGCGACTGTGGCCCCGCCCGTCGCTCTATCACCGCCGGTCCCCTGCCCGTCTGGAAGCACGCGATAGTATAGCACATCCTGGAAACGGCGTTCAAGCAAGGCGTCGATGCCTCGAAATGCGTGTGCCGCCACTGATCCGACGGCTTCACGGTTCACGCCGGCCATCGGCGCGCGGGTGCGCCTTCTTGTGGACGTCCTTCAGCCGGTCAGTGGTCACATGTGTGTAGATCTGAGTGGTCGCCAGGCTGCTATGGCCGAGAAGCTCCTGGACAAAGCGCAGATCGGCCCCATTGGACAGCATGTGCGTCGCAAACGAGTGGCGCAAGACGTGCGGGGTGATCTTGAGCGATGCGGACGCCGCCGCGCAGTGCCGGTCCAGAATCTGGCGGACACCGCGGTCGGAGAGACGGCCTCCATAGCGGTTGACGAACAGAGCCGCAGCATCGACGGCCGTGCGGGCGTAGCGACCGGCCACGAGGGGATTCCTGGTTCGTGTTTGCGGAGGCGCCTTGGCCTTGAGCTGCGGCCGACCCTCCTGCAGGTAGTGCGTGAGCGCTTCGACCGCATGCCTGCCAAGCAGAGTCACGCGCTCCTTGTTGCCCTTTCCGATAACCCGCACCACGCCCTCGGCGAAGTCGATGTCGCCAAGCGAAAGCTGGACGAGTTCACCGGCCCGCATTCCGGACGCGTACAGCGTCTCCAGCAGCGCCCGGTCGCGCAGTCCCAGGGGCGTGTCGTCCGGAGCCTGCAAGAGCGCCTCTACCTCATCGGGCCGCAGGTACTTGGGAAGCCGCTTGTCGAGCTTGACGCCGCGCAGCCCGGCGGCCGGTGAATGGGGAACCAGGCCGCGGCTCGCGGCGTAGTCGAAGAACGACCTCAGGCTAGCCGACTTACGGGCTCGTGACGCCTTTGCAAACCCGGCTTCCTGAAGGTGGTACAGGAACGCGCGGAGCAGCTTGATGTCGACCGCGCCGGCGTCGGTGACTCCGCGGCCCTCGGCGAATGCGGCAAACTGGCGCAGGTCCTCACTGTAGGACTTCACCGTGTTCAGCGACGCCCCGCGCAGGCCGGACATGGCGTTCAGGAACTGGTCGATTGCGTTATCCATGGAACGGGTGTTTTCGGCCCTCGGCGAACTGTGGGCAGGGAGCTTGCGGGTCGACAGTTGGGAAGTACAGTCTGGTCAGCAAGTCCAGGTACTCCGGCGGCGGAGCCGGATAGCGGCGCCGCCAGAGATTCATGTGTGCGCACCAGATTCGCTGCGGCGTCGGGAGGTTCGGCGACAGGCGCGCGTACTGGAACTTGATCCGGGCGCGGTCCCCGCGCCGGCCTTCCGGCTGCCGTGGGGCAACCAGCATCATGCGTGGGTCGACCCCGAGCATCTTGCAGTAGCTTCGCGCAATCACGCGCTCGAAAACCATGGCTGGATTGCGTGCAAGTCTTCCGTTCTCGCAGAGAAACCGGTAAGCACGAACCGTATAGTAGACGCTATTTCGCACGCGGTAGCCCTGCAATTCCTGCTCCGGAATCCCCTCGGGCCTCAAGGGAGTCTCACGCATATCGTCGGTGCGACACGCCAGACAGTCCTGGAAAGCAGGCGGCGCCGATCTCGCAACCGAGAGGTAACTGGGAAGACGAATCAGAGCATAGGCCCCATCCGTGCGCAGGGAAATCAATTCGCACGGGGTCGACGACGCGGCACAAGCGCTGACGATCTTTTCGGAAAGCGCGCGAGAACCGATAATGATATCGTGAAGTGCATCAATCCGTTCGCCCAGTTGTGGTATTGCCAGCGGCCAAACAGCGAGCTCCTGCGCCATGGTCTTGCCGAAATGGACCGCCCCGCCGCGTGCCGGGCTGATATCGGCCGCTCCGAACGGCTCAACATCGAGCACGGAGCCTGGTATGGACGCGGCGAGTGCGTGTGCGAACGACGACAGGAATCGATCGAGCGGACGTTCGGTGCGGAATGCGAAGACCGTCTCGCTGTAGCTCGGAAGGTCCCATTGCCGGAGTCTACGGACCCAGTCCTCACGCTCTATGGCCTTGGCGTACGCCACCCCTTCGGTGCGCCTGTTCGCCGGCCAATCGCGTGTAGGAAGCCAGGTGGAGTTGGTCGGGGAGAGGGTCATCGTCTGACGGATTCCGGTCAGCGTTCCGCCCAACGACTCAATAAATCGCTCGTGAAAGTCAAAGTTCACCCAGACGTCGGTGCTCGGCCTGTGTGCGAGAGACGCGATGACGCTGTCCCGGTGGACGGCGCTCACGAACCCCGAGTGCCACCCCGGTATCTGCGCCACAACCATGCGTGTGTCCGGCGGCAAAAGCGGCCCCGATGGGAATTGTAGGAGCGCGTAGACCCCGCCCGTCCGTGTGCGGCTCAGGAGTTGGACGATGACGCTCACTGCCGGCATGAAATCCCGTGTCTCCCCTTCCCCGGATCAACCGGCGGACGCTTCAGCCGCAGTCGACTGACGCGCCCATGATTCTGTCGATTTATCGATCCGCGATACAACAGGACATACAGATTAAACCCCAGAAAACACGGAATCCCGTGCTTTCCGTGGTTAAATCTTCTCCTGGTTCCGGCTGTAACCACCCGCGGCGCCCGGTCCAAGGACGGATTCCAGGTCTCGCAGGGCGCGCTCGGCAAGGACGACGCCCTTCTCCTTCTTATCTCGTATTCTGTCCGGCAGCGGCGGAACGATGCCCCAATTCGAGTTCATTGGCTGAAAGTCCTTTCCGTCGTACCGCGCGACATATTGGACGAGTGCGCCGAGCATGGTCGTCTCCGGGAAGGTGAGCAGCGGTTCACCGTGCACGAGGCGGGCGGCATTGCGGCCGGCCAGGATTCCTGTCGCTGCCGACTCGACATAGCCCTCGACGCCGGTGATCTGGCCGGCAAACAGGACGTTCGGAAACTGGCGCATCTGCAGAGTGGCGTCCAGGAGTTGCGGCGACTGGATGTACGTGTTACGATGGATCACGCCGTATCGCACGAACTCGGCTTCGGCGAGACCCGGAATCAGGTGGAAGACCCGTTTCTGCTCGCCCCATTTCATGCGGGTCTGGAAGCCGACCATGGAGTAGAGGGTGGCAGCCCGGTTCTCCTGCCGGAGTTGAACCGCCGCCCACGGTCGCCGGCCGGTACGCGGATCGGTAAGGCCCACGGGCTTCATAGGGCCGAATGAGAGGGTCTTCGGGCCACGAGCGGCCAGCACCTCGATGGGAAGACAGCCCTCGAAGTACGGGGTGTTCGCCTCGTGCTCATGCAGCGGCGCAAGCTCGGCTTTGATCAGGGCATCATAGAATGCCTCGTACTCCACGCGGGAGAACGGGCAGTTGAGGTACGCATCGTCGCCCTGTGCGTAGCGCGACGCGGCAAAGGCGATGTCGCGGTCAATAGTGGCGGCGTCTATCGTCGGTGCGACTGCATCATAGAAGAAAAGCTGCTCTTGACCGGTAAGGCGCCCGATGGACTGAGCCAGCCGATCCGACGTCAGCGGGCCGGTGGCGATAACATGCACCCGGGCTGGATCGATGTCCTCGGCCTCACCGCGGACGATCTCGATGTTGGGATGGTTCGTCAGGCGCGCGGTGATCTCGGCCGCGAAGAAGTCGCGGTCGACCGCGAGGGCGTCGCCGGCCGGTACGGAAGCAGCGTCGGCCGCCGCGGTGACGAGTGATCCGAGCCGCCGCATCTCCTCCTTGAGCAGACCGGCGGCATTGCTGATGAGCTTAGACTTGAGCGAGTTCGAGCAAACCAGCTCCGCGAAGTTCCCGGTTTGGTGCACAGGGGTCTTGACGACAGGCCGCATCTCCCAAAGCCGTACCCGCGCGCCAAGTTGGGCAGCCTGCCACGCGGCCTCACTGCCCGCCAGCCCGCCTCCAATAATGGTTACGTCAGACATCATCATCATGGTTTACGCAGGTATACCGTCACAGAACAACCCCGAACCATGGTATGCGGTAACTCGCTTTGGCGCACGCGGGGCCGCCCAGTCAGCCCTCTTCCGTAAACTCAAGCTCAGCCACCTTGGATAATCCACTTCCTCGATATGCAACAGATTGACAGCGCCGATCGCCACACTGCGCCGGTCACAAGCCCAAACCAGCGGGGTGAATACTCCAACCGCAGCATAAACGAGATGCACGTTTCGACGAGCTTGCGCTCACAGCTCGTATTCGTCGACCGGCGAGAAGTAGATGACCGTGGCGATATCGTCGCCCGTAACCTCTCGTCCGTAGATCTTCGAGAGGAGGGCGATGACCTCTTCGGGGTTGCGGAACTCGGGGTTCTCGCGCTGGACGTCGCGCGGGGAGAGCTCCGAGCAGGGCTTGACCTCGACGACGTCGAGGATGGCGCAAAACAGCTTCTTGCGGCGCGCGTAGCGCTGTCCGAGGGTTACCCAGACGATCTGGCCGGTTTGGTACTTATCGGACTTGTCCCCGAGGCGAATCGTGGCGGTCTTGCGGCCCTTGCGCAGGGCCTCGCCGTAAAGATCGTTGTAAAAGTTCAACGCAAACATGAAACAAATGGTCTCTTATTCTCTTGTATTGCCTTACCAGAAGGTCTCTGCGCGTGAAGCGCACCATTCGTCGGGTTATCTCTCTTCCCACGAATGAATTCGTGGGCTGCCATGGAGATCGTCCTGCGGGCGGAAATGGTATCGCCTCGCGATAGTCTCGATCCCCGAAGTAGCGCGAGTGGACCTACGCGGCGGCGGCTAGCTCCGGAATGTCATCCGTCCGCGCCTCCGGATTCTCCGTGGACTTCGCTTCCTTCAGTGACTGTTTATAGTCGCACTCGCTGCTATGGCACTTGATTCCCGTGACTCGGCCGGTTCGCATGGTGCTCTCGACCAGTGGCGACCCGCACTTGGGGCAGGGCTGGCCGATTGGCTTGCCCCACGCCACGAAATCACATTTCGGATAGTTGTTACAGCCGTAGAAAATGGTGCCCTTGCGACTGCGTTTCTGTGCGATCTCGCCGCCGCACTTCGGACAGGGGACCTCGACTTTGGCGGCCTCCGGGCGAACGATCGTCTTGCATTCCGGATAGTCGGAGCAGCCGATGAATGTGCCGAACCGGCTCGACCGGATCACCATCGGCTTGCCGCACTTCGGGCAGTCCATGCCGGCCGCCTTCGGCTCGATCTTGACACGCTCGGCTTCGTCCTTCGCCTTCTTGACCGTTTCCGAAAACGGCCCGTAGAAGTTGCGCATCATGACGACCCAGTCCTCGCTGCCCTCGGCAACGTGGTCGAGCTTCGATTCCATGCCGGCGGTGAACTCGATATCCAGGATCGCCGGAAAGTGCTTCACCAGAAGATCGTTCACGGCCGCTCCCAATTCGGTGGGCCGGAACGTCTTCTCCGTGAGGTCAACATACTTTTCCTGGATCGTCGAGATAATTGCGGCATATGTACTTGGCCGGCCGATGCCCTTCTCCTCGAGCGCCTTTACCAGAGTGGCCTCTGTGTACCGCGGCGGCGGTTCGGTGAAGTGCTGCTTGGGCACCAGTGCGATCAAAGTCAGCACCTGTTCCGCGGTGAGCGCCGGAAGGGGTTGGCGCTCCTCGTCATCGATCTTGTTCGGGTCGTCCTTGCCCTCCTGGTAGACCCGCAGGTAACCGTCGAACTTGGCGGTGGACCCGGTCGCACGAAACGTATAGTTGCGTGCCGCGACCTCGACCGTAACCACGTCGAAGACGGCCGGCGCCATCTGTGAGGCCACGAACCTCTGCCAGATTAGCTTATACAGGCGGGCCTGGTCGTTGGAAAGGAGTTTTGCGACATCTTCCGGGCGAAGGTGCACCCCTGTTGGGCGGATCGCCTCATGCGCGTCCTGGGCGGCCGCGCCCTGCTTGTACTGCTTCGGCCGCGCGGGGGCGTAGGCCGCACCGTAGTTTGCCACGATGTAGTCGCGAGCCGCTTGTTGAGCTTCGTCGGCGATGCGCGTCGAGTCGGTTCGCATGTAGGTGATCAACCCTATGTGCCCCTCGCCCTCAACGTCAACCCCTTCGTAAAGCGCCTGGGCGGTTTTCATCGTGCGGCTTGTTGTGAAGCCAAGCTTGCGAGACGCTTCCTGCTGCAGCGTGCTGGTGATGAACGGCGGGGCCGGATTGCGGCGCTTCTCGCTCCGTTTGACACTCTTGACGATGTACTGGGCGTTGTCGAGTTCGCGAACGACCGTGTCGCTGCCGAGTTGATCGTGCACCTCGATCTTCTTCCCGTCACGCTCCACAAGACCCGCGTCAAACTGGTGCTTCTTCGTATCCGGCGTGAGCTGGGCAGTGATGGACCAGTATTCCACCGGAACAAACGCCGCGATCTCGCGCTCGCGGTCCGTGATCAGACGGACCGCCACCGACTGCACTCGACCGGCGGACAGCCCCTTCTTGACTTTTCGCCAGAGGACCGGGCTCAGCTCGTACCCGATAATTCGATCGAGTTCCCGGCGGGCCTGCTGCGCGTTCACCCGGTCCATGTCGATTGGCCGCGGGTTCAGCAATGCCGCTTGCACGGCCGCGCGAGTGATCTCGTTGAACTGGATGCGTTTGGGGTCCTTCAGTCCCAGGGCTTCCTTGAGATGCCACGATATCGCCTCACCCTCGCGGTCAGGGTCGCTCGCGAGGTAGATGTCCTCGGCGTCCTTCGCGGCCGCCTTGAGCTTGGCGACGACGTCTTTACGTGACGGAATTATCACATATGTCGGCGCGAAGTCGTTCTCGATATCGATCGAGAGCCTCGCCTCCGGCAGGTCGCGGACGTGCCCCATGCTCGCCTCAATCTGGTAATCGTTTCCCAGAAATCCCTTGAGCGTTCGCGTCTTTGCGGGGGACTCAACAATAATCAGTTTCTTTGGCATACCGATACGGCCTTCCTCACGATGCTCTATTATAACACCCATTCCAGGGATTTGTTTCCGGACAGCAACCGGGCATCCGGGCAATTAACTCGACAAAGTGGTATCCGGAGCGGGCGGATGCGGGTGGTGGACGAAACGGGCCGCATCGATTTCGACCGTGTCGCATGCGATTCGGAACGGTTTCGGAGACGCATCGGGCACGGAACGGGTGGGCGACTTCACAGAAACCGTCGCCCGCAGAAGGACACGAATTCCTGTATATTGGCAGTATTTATTACAAAGAAAAGTACAATACATTCCTCGTGGGCCAAGACAGGCCAAAGGTCGTCATGCCGGCGGTTTCGGGCACGATTCTGCTAGCTGTGGACTTTAGCCCATCGGGGTGGGCGTTTCGCTGGGAATTGGCGGGAGGGGACAGCGGCCCCCCCCCCACAATGAACCGAGGTCAACCCTATAGAGCCGGCTTTGGATGCTGAGGAAAACTCCGCAGACGGGCTTGCGGGGAGGCTGTCCCAGACGCCGCGTATCCGTCGATGGCGATGTTGCTCCATCCCGAGAAGGGCCCAGAGGTGCTCTGAATAAAGCTCCCACTCACGTTGTCAAGGTCCCAGATCGACGATGCTCCGGCAGAGCTGTTCCAAACAAGCTGCGTGTTTCCGTCGGGGCCATCGGCGACCGAGGCAGGAGTCCAACCGGCAAACGGGCCGTAGGTGTTCTGAGTGGTGATCGAGCCGTTAGATGTGTCATAGTTCCAAACGGCCGCCGCCCCACCGGTGGAAGTCCACATTACGTGGGTCGTGTCGGAAGCATCCACGGAAAGGCCGGTAATCGACCACCCTTTGTACGGCCCGAACGTGTATTCCGTATACTCGCCGGTGGTGTCATTCAGGCTCCAAATCGAGGCGGCGCCTCCGTTGGTCCAGACAAGCCGTGTGTCGCCGTCAAGGCCATCGGCAATCAGGCCCGGTATCCATCCGTTGTACGGCCCATAAGAATTCTGAGTGTAGCTGCCTGTTTCCGTGTTGTAATTCCAAATCGACGCCGCACCCGCAGTGGATGTCCACAAGATGTGGGTGGTATTGTCCGACCCAACGGATATTCCCGTTGCGGCCCAGCCCTTGAAAGGCCCGAAACTGAATTGTGTGACGTTGCCACCGTTATCCACTGTCCAGATCGCCGCTTCACCGCTCGTGTCGACCCACAAAGCCCGCGTCAGGCCGTCCGGCCCGTCGGCGATCGCCTCCGGGGTCCAGTCGGCATACGGACCGAAACTGTTCTGTGAGAAAAGACCCGTCGGAGGGTTGTAGCTCCAAAGTGACAGCGCGCCGCTTGTGTTCCTCCAGAGGACGTGGTTGGTGGCTCCCTCGAAGGCTCCCATGGTCGGCGGATCGCCGCGTACGACGCCGTTCAGGTCTGTCGTTATGCCGTTAACTTCCGCGCCCGCGGCGGTCACCGGCGATCCCGCCTCGATATCGAGGTTACCATAAAACGGATCGACATACATCGGGTCGGTGTCGATGTTCCCCGTTCCCGCTTCCCCGCCATCCACATCGCTGTGCGTTACCGTGCCGGTTCCGGCGTTGCTCACCTCGTTTCCAGTGGAAGCCGTGTCATCCCAGAAGATTCCGTCGACAACCTGAGAGGATGACCCGATCTCACCACACAGCGCGCCGCCGTAAATTCCGGCGCTGTTGCCGTAGAACGAGCTGAAATCCAGGGTCAGTGTACCGGTGTTCTCGATTCCGCCACCATCGACGTCGTAGGCGGAATTCACGGCAAACGTGCTGTTCACGACGGTTGCGGTGCCGTCGTTCTCGAACGCACCGCCACTATCGTCGGCGCCGTTTCCGTAGAATATGTCCCCATCCAGGGTGATCGTACTGTACTGCCAGTTGTAAACGGCGCCGCCCTCCCCACCGAGGTCGTTCACGAAGTTACAATTGATTATGTTTAGCGGGCCAGTGTTGTAAATCGCTCCGCCAGCCTGCCCCGAGGCGATCACCGCGTTTTGGATTTGGAGGCCAATAATGGTAATAGCGGCGATGTTCGCCTCAGTCAGAAATCCTCCTGCGATCATCTGGCAGTCGATGATCGTGCTGCCAGGACCGTCCACCGACTCTATGGTCAGGCCATCCTGGCTCACCGGTACGTTGACGTTGTTTTGACCTGTGTACGTGCCGTCTTCTACGACGATCGTATCACCGGCAGCCGCAGCCTGGACAGCCGTCAAAATGTCGCCAAACGGCGCGGACTGTGACCCGTTGTTTGTGTCGCTACCGGACGGCGATACGTAGTATGTCGAGGCCATACTGCCGCTCGCCGCAGCGGCCAGAAGCGCCACAGCGACGCACAGTACCGAACGGGTGGTGTTAAAGCGCATGAGATGATCCCTTAGATTGAGGTTAGCACGTGATTCTCGATAGAATTACCCAGACCCTGCCGAGCGAACGGGCGCCGTACAGCAAGCCGCTGTTCAGTACGGCGCCATATTCCGGCCGGACGCTCAGTTGTCCGAACCCAAAACGTATAAGCGCACAGTCGACGCTAGCGAGCGAGAATGTGCAGACCGTTGTCGACAAAGATGATGTCGCCGGTCACCGCGCGTGCCCAGTCAGACACCAGGAACGCAGCGACGTCGCCGACTTCTTCGGGCGACGTGTTGTGGCCGAGCGGCGCCCGTGCCGCCGTCTCCTTGTATAGGTCCCGAAAGCCACTGATGCCAATTGCGGCGGCAGTGAGCGCCGGGCCGGCGCTAATCGCGTTTACGCGAATGCGGCGCTTTCCCAGGTCATCCGCCATGTATCGCACACACGACTCCAATGCAGCCTTGGCGATACCCATCACATTATAGGCGGCCACCACGCGCTCGGAGCCAAGATAAGTGAGGGTGATGAGGCTGGCGCCTTCGTTGAGCATGGATTCCGCTGCCTTGGCGACAGCCACAAAGCTGTACGCGGACGCATCGAGCGCAAGCTGGAATCCCGCACGGCTTGTCCCCAAAAACGGACCGCTCAGCTCATCCCTGTTGGCGAATGCCACGCTGTGGACGATAAAGTCCAGGCCGCCGACCGTTTCGGCCAGGTCAGCGTGCAGCGCAGCAATTTCGTCGTCTTTACTCAAGTCGCAGGTTCGGACAATTGCCGAACCTTCCGGAAGAGTTCCGGCAAGCTTCTCCGCTTCCTTCTGTTCGCGCTCGCCGAAAACGGACAGTACCAGCCGTCCACCTTCGCGAGCAATACTCTTGGCGCATCCCCAGGCAAGTGAACGATCATTTCTCACGCCGTAGATCACGCCAACTTTACCGTCCAACAATCCCATGCAGGGCACTCCTTAAACCAGCCGATATGACTGCAAGTGTAGTCGATACCCATGCACGTTGTCAAGCCGCGTCCTTACATAAGCCGCGAAACACCGTCGTATTACCACATTCGACCGCGCATGCTGCGGGCGACCACGTCTCTCATTCACTACTGTGTCAGCGCAGCAATGAAGGCGGACAACTGCTTCGAGTTCAGTTGGAACCCTCCGGTCGACGTGGGATTGGCTGCAATCACGAGTGCCTCATAGGGCGTAATCCCACCGAAGAGGGTCCAGGAGGGCAAGTCCTCCTGCTGCTGCTGATCGGCCGTAGACACCTGCGCAGCGTTGACAGTAACACCAGCAGCCGCAAAGTCGGAGGACACCTGCGCCGGAGTCAGGATGGTTATCGCCGCCTGCTCCGCGACCAGCGCGCTGGTTTCCTGCCTTGCCGGACGTGTGACTGTTCCGCCGGAAGCCACAATGTAGGCGAGAATGGCGTCGAGCGCCGGCCTTGCGGTTTGGGTGGAGGGACTCGACGCAAGCGCCGCTAGCATGGCGTTCGCCGACGCGCCCATGGTCGCGTTCGCGTCGTGCTGCAGGTCGCTGGGATTTGTGAGGTCCAACTGCTGCTGCTGCTGGCTTTCGTCCCGTTTCGTCACCTGGTACATGAGCGTGCTGATCTGGGTAGCGACGATGCTCGACGATTGGTCAAATCCGGCGGATACCTCCTGGTCGATACACGCAGCAACGACAGTAGTAAGCGCCGTTACATCACCAACAGCTACCGTGGTGCTGTTCGTGAGTTGCCATTGAGACACAATAACCCGGAACGTGTTGCCGTTATTGACGAACGTGAGCTCGATGTCGTCGGTGGTCGGCACGTTCTTGACCGTGAAGGAGCCAGCGCTGGCATTTGCAGTAACGGTTATAGGGTCGCCCGTGGAAAGCTGGCATGCGGTCACGGTAGCCGCGGGCACCGCCGCGCCGTCCGGCAGGGTTATCGATCCCGTGAGCGTATCTCCGCCGGTGGGAACGCTGCCGCCGCTCAGCGAGTTCGAGCCGCCGCCACACCCGGTGAGCCAGACCGACACCAAAACAAACGACACGATCCGCCCGGTGAACACCCATCGAGGCGGAATCTGCCCGTTTGTCGCCGCCAACCACCTAATTCCCATCATTATGCTCCTCAAGCCAGCGTGCGGGGATCGGCCACGCCGCGGATTCCACGGCTGCAACCGCTTCCGGACGTCGCCCGGATTGTTTCAGGTAGCCAATCCAATTCTTCCAGACCGCCATTGCCTCCGGGTGCTCCACGATGGTGTCGGCCCCGGTGGCATCGATACAAGACCGTCGATGTGCGTCGAGGGACGCGAGCGCGTCCTTGAACTCGCGCTCCGCATCCACCTGCCGCCCCGCTCGCCGATTGAGGTCGGCAGAAATGCCGGCGGGTATCCAAACACTCGCGCCGGCGGGAAGAGCCGCGCCGATGCGCAACGCCTCCGCGGCATGCCGGCTCGACTCTTCAAATGCTTCCCCGTCGCGGTGCGCGGTTGCCAGGGCAAGGTGGCTGTCGTAGAGTACCTGGCGGGCTCCCAGTGCCTCGGCGGCGGCGAGAGCTTGCTGTGCGGCAGACACCGCCGTCTTCCAGTCGCCCTCCGCTCGCAGCACCGCGGCATGCAGCGCAAGGAACTGGGCTTCCGGCAGGCGCAGCCGGTCTGCGCGCGCGCCGGCCAGGGCCTGATCGACATGGTATCGCGATTCGACGACATCGTCCGCCTCGAGGTAGGCGGTCACGATGGCCCTGTTTGCGAGGACCTCCGCGCGGCGTGCGCCATGCCGGAGAGATTGTCCCATGGCCTCTTTGGCATCGACCACGGCTTCTGCAGGCTGATGGCAGGCGGAGTAACACAGGCTTCGCGAGGCAAGGGCGAGCGACCATCGTTCATGGTCACGCACGAGTTCGGCGAGGTGTATGACGGTCTCAGCGGAACGAAGGGCAGGCTTCAGGTCGAACATCCCAAGGAGGGCCGCTGCCTGGTTCAGGAGAGCCTCCAGGTACTGGTCCTGGTCACCCAGGCGCTGGGCCGCGGATACGCAGCGCTCCGCGGTCTGAAGAGCCCGCGTGTAATCTCCCCACGCAAGTTCCAAATTGGCCCAGTTACTGTCCAGATAGAGGTACGCCACGGCCGTGCTGGCCGGATCGGCGTTTTCGCCGATGATATCCTGCGTTCGAACAAACGCGTCGGCCGCGGCCGTATAATCGCCCTGCATTTCACGAGCGGCCCCGATGGAGAGGGCGCCCTGCCAGCGGTTGCGCCAGGCAGCTCCGGCGGACACCAATTGGAAGGTCCGGATGGCGGGTTCGATATGGCCCAGGTGCATATCGGCACTGCCCAGGCTTTGCAGACAGTCCAGGTGCCGGTCTGCTGCACCCAGCTCGCGAAACAGAGCGCCGGCTTCCTGCAGCCGGGCGCGCGCGCCGTTCATGTCGTTAATGCGAAGGAGGGCGTTTCCTTGCTGGAAGAGGACGTCCGCCAGCTCAGCCGTTGCACCTTCGTGCTGGAGCAGGGGAACAAGTTTCTGGCAGGTGTCGGAAACCGCTCGCCAGTTGGGTGGCGACGCACACGCGGCGGCAAGCTCGCGGAGTTGGACGATTCGTTCACGGATTCGCTGCGCGTCGGTGGTGCTTGTCTCCTGCGCTGCCGGGAATGGACGCTGGTCGTCGGTCTCGAAGAACCAGGTCAAAGGCTTGTCAACGGCGGCGCCTATCTGCTGCAGGCGGTCGGTCTGCACAAGCGAGGCGCCTGAGACGTATTGATAGATCAGCGCTCGCGAGCAACCGATCTGCGTCGCGAGATCGTCCAGCGACAATCCGGCATCGCGCGCGGCGGCCTTGATCCTGTCTCCTTGTTGTCTCCTGCCGTCGCGTGTGGATAGGTCCATGGTCTTAAGGATCTCCGCCGGCCCACGGGCGGCAAAGTAGCCGTGGACTTCAGTCCATGGGACCGTCGACATTCACGCCCGCGCCGGCCGTATTCTCGGGCCAGCCCACGTCGCGCCTCAGTATAGTTTAATTATACCTTAATCCACTCAAAACGGATATTCGGACCGAAAACGCGAAGTGCGACACGGATCATGAGAGCGTATACCGCGCGCATCGAATCTGTCCCAAACAACGTTAATCCCTGCAGCCCACCGGATTCCCTGAGACGGAACGGGCAAGCGAGGGAGGACTGGTCTCATGCTATCCGTGAAATCGACCGCGATTGCCGCGGGCGCGGCGCTCGCACTCATTTTGTGTTCCTGTCTCTACGGGCCGTTGCGCATCATCGTCGGGCCGGAGTTACTGGCAGCCGCGGGGGACACCGCCGCGGGCGCGGGAACTATATACCAGTGGCGCCCGGCAAAAGACATGCCACCCGGTTCCGCGATTTCGCGGACGGCATGGGCGGCTGCCGTCGATAGTCCGGCGTGCTACACGTCCGGTCGATGTACTCACCTGCGCGCGCTGGTCGCCGCGTCCCCGACGGACGCGGCCGCGTACGCAACACTCGTGCGCCTGGAGAGCGGCGACAACCATACCGGACCGCCCGACACTGCCCTGCTTGCGCAGATCGATGCCGACGCGGCCGCAGGAGAACAAAGCGAGCCGGAGAATGCTTTCTTTCCAACGATGCGCGCCGCCGGACTGTTCGAACAGCACCGTGATGTCGACGCCGCCGAGGCCCTCGACCGGGCGGCCTCGGAACACTTGTGGAACGAGCATATAGCCGAAGTGACCGACAGCCAGCTTGCGCTCGCCGACCGGGGGCTCGGCGGCGCGAGCGGGATCATTCACACCGAGTTGGTCGCCAGTGTGCTGTTTCCCCAGTATAGGCACATCCGGCAGATGGTTCAGGCGGCGGTGGATCGGGCGATTGCGCTCGAACAGCAACACGACACGGGCGATGCAATTCGCCTGCGTGTCGACGCCATGCGAATCGCTTCGCTGATGCGAACCCATGCCACGACCGTGATCGAAATGCTGGTTGCCGACTGGTGTGACAACACCGCAGCGAGCCGTCCGAACGGCGCTCCGGCACCACCGGATTCGGCAAGGAGGGTCGAGATCCCCCTCAACACGCGACTTGGTGCGTTCAACGCTTACCTGCAGCAGACGGGGAATGGGCGCCTCGTGCCCGCGGTCACCGCGGAATTGACGGCTTCCTTCGACGACCGCTACATCCTGCGAAAGAGCATGAGACAGGATGATGGGATGGGCCAGGTCAATCTCTTGAGCGGCTGCATGGTCACCGGAGCATGTTTGCTGGCCAATGCGTTCTGGCTGTTTGCTCTTGCCGGAGCGGCCTGGTGGGTCGGCCGGGCGAGCGGCCGAGGCGCGAGGCTTCGCCAGATTTCGCTCTGCGCCGGCGCTAGCGCAAGCACGGCGGCGCTCCTGTCGTGCTGGGGCAGCCCCGAGCGCGCGGCGATATCGGTGGTGGTGTTCGTCGCGGGTTTGGCGATTGGCGGAGGCTATCTGTTTGCCCGGCGAGCCGGCCTGTCACGCGCGGAAATGGCCGCCAGCGGTTTTGGCTTTGCGGTGGCGGCGGCAGCGCCGGTCTTCGTGACCCTGCAAGCCAACGGCCTGCGCGAACTGCTCCACAGCAACGCAGGCCTGATCGGCAGTCCCGAGACCGGGCCGAACGCTGTCGCCGCCGTCGCCGCGCCGCTTGTCGTGCCCGTGTTGTGCCTGGCGGCGGTCGCCGTCGTCCGCCGCCTGTGGCTGCCGGCGCGGTCGATGTCTGCTTCGACGCTGCAAGTCCGCGCGGGGTTGACATGCGCGCTTGTTGCGCTGTGCGCGTGTCTCGTTTGCAATACGGTGGCCGAAGTCGCCGACAATTCCCTGACCAGGTCGGCCGAGGTCTGTCTCCTGAACGAGCCAGCCACCATTGCTGCTCGTATAGGCCTGCCCCTGCCCGGCCCGGTTGATTGGAGCGCCGCAGCCGGTTTGTAAGCGTCTCTCGGGCAATGACCCGTCCTATTGCGCGGTCACTATATCCTCGCGTTGAGCCCGGCTGATCCACTTTGACACCGTGGTTGGCCGGTACGCGCGCATCTTTTCCAACAACAGGGCGGGGTCACTGTCGGCAATGACGATCGCACGGTTCTCCGCCCGGGTAAATCCCTCAACAAACGCAGTATCAAATTGTTTCAAGAGTGGGTTGTAGTACCCATTGACATTGAGCAATCCGCATGGCTTGTGATGCATCCCAAGCTGTGCCCACGTGACCACTTCACAGAACTCTTCCATCGTCCCGAATCCGCCGGGAAATGCAATGAAGCCGTCTGCCAGCTCCGCCATCAGCGTTTTTCTGTCGTGCATGCTTTCGACGACCCGCAGGTCCGTCAGACCTGTGTGGGCGCGTTCCTTGTCTACCAGCAACTGAGGGATAACGCCGACAACCTGGCCGCCGGCAGCGAGTGCCGCGTCCGCAAGCGCACCCATCAGACCACAGTTGGCGCCCCCGTACACCAGAGTGACAGAGCCCTCGGCGAGAAGCCGGCCGAGCGATTGCGCCGCTCGAGTGTAACTGGTGTCGGACCCCGAGTTGGAACCACAATAGACGCAGACTGACTTCATTTGGCGACTCCCAAAGCCCACCCGTTGGCTGAAACCCATGATACCGAGGCGACTCGGGCGCAGTGGGTGGTTTCCCGATCACCGTTTCAAATTCAAGGGTCCGTTGTGGATGCCTTTGCGGAAATTTGCCGCCGTCTGGCCAGCCGGTTGCGCAGCTTGCGCAGCCAGTAGGCGGGCATGGTGCGGGTGTGAAGGAGGAGGAAACCAACGACGCCGTTGTCGCCTGAGTGGCGGGCATTGGTGAGGGCCGTGGCGCCGCTGCGGGCGCGGATATCGACGTCAGCCCCGTGGGCGACCAGGAGCTCGACCAGTTTTCGATTTCCACGGGCGGCCGCGTTCATCAGGGCGGTGACTCCGGTGTGGGTGGTGGCGTTTACGGTGGCGCCGGCCTCGATCAGCCGGGTGGCGACCGCGACTGTCCGGTCGGATTCGGCCTGCAGCGACACATTTATCAAGGCAGTGCAGTGGTGCGTATCGCGTGCGTCCACCCCGGCGCCGGCGGCGAGAAGAATCTCGACAATCTCCGTATGGGCGTGGATCGCTGCGTTCATCAGCGCCGTCCCGCCTGCCTTGGTGGCGTGATTGACGTTCGCGCCGCCATCGAGCAACCGCTTAACGAGGGCCGCATTATTCGTTCGAGTCGCCAGCAGAAGCGGCGTCACACCGTTGTGTGTCGTGGCGTCCACCCCGGCTCTGGCGCCCAGCAGCAAGTCCGCAATTTGAACCGTCTGTGCGTGCGTCGGCAGCGCCGCGATCAGGTGCAGGGGCGTCCGCCCACCCTCATCGGTGATATCGACGCGCGCCCTCGCATTGAGCAGCACGCCGATCAGGTCGGGGCGCCGGTGCTCGATCGCCAGGGTGAGCGCGGTGTCGCCGTCGGGAGTGCGGGCATTGACATCGGCGCCGTGCGAGAGCAGCAGTTCCGCCCGCGGCAGTTCGCCGCGGTCCACCGCAATCATCAGTGGCGTATATCCGTGGTCCGCCGGCGCGTTGACGTCCGCACCCGCCTCTATCAGGAGCTCGGTGAGCGCGTAGGACGCGTCGTGCTCCAGCAGCAGGATCGGGCCGGAAAGGAGCGGGCAGCCGTCGGTATCCACCATGTCGAGATCCGCGCCCGCCTCGATCAGGGCTCGCGCGATCTCTGTGTGGCCCTTCCCGATGGCGACAAGGAGCGCGGTCTGTCCCGGTCCAGCCTCCCAGTTGACATCGGCGCCTGCCGCGACCAGCATACGCACGATCTCCGAGGAGGCCGGCCGGTTACCGACAAAAGCGGCAAGCATGAGCGGCGTGAAGCCGTCGTTCGTGATGTTCGGACTGGTCCCGCTCTCCAGGAGCGCTCGGACAGCACTGACATCTCCGTCTTCAACAGCCGCAAACAGCGGTGGCAGCCCCTGAACTTCCCCGTCATCATCGCCGTAAGAGGCCAGGGCGGCAGCCGGTTCACCGGATGCTTTTCTCATCGAGATCCCTCTCTTTCGACGTCACCGTTACTTTCTTATGATACCTCGACTATTCGTGGAATATGCGGTTAGGTCCGTCCGGCGCGGACCGGATGTCGTGGTCAGTAGTCAGTGGCCGCCTGTTGGAGAGCGCGGGCCATAGCTTGCGAGGGGAGTGTTCCCCTGGCTGTGCGCGATGTTCGTGACGAAGCCGCTGCCGTTGTCGATGCACCAGCGGGTCTTCGTGCCGTTGGAGTTGTTCTGGATGCGCATCCGCCCGGCCCCGTCGTAGGTCCAGTGGGTGACCTTGCCGAACGGGCGGGTGACGCTTATGAACCGCTGGAGGCCGTCGCATGCGAATGGCGTGCTGACCGCGGCGGTCGGGTTGGCTGTCTGTAATTCTCCGGTATACTGCGAACATGAAGACCATCCAACCGGCGATTGGCGCCAAAGAATTAGTGTCGGAGTGGCAGCGCGCTATTGAAGGCTTGTTTGCCGGCATCGATCAGTGGTCCCAAGCAGCAAGTTGGTCCACCGAGCGCTCGGATGTGCAAAAGGAAGAGAGGCCCCTGGGAAGCTACAGCGTACCGGTCCTGACAGTGAGTAATCCAAATGGCACAGTATACTTTGAACCGGTGGCACGTTTCGTCTCGGGTGGGTCCGGCAGCGTCGAGATGTATGCGTGGCCTTCTCTTTACCGCGTGCGACTCATCCGGGGAGATGACAAGAGCGAATGGCGGATTCTGACAGATTCCGGGATATTCCTGCGCCAGGATTGGAACAACGAAACCTTTCTTACCCTGGTCAATGACCTGTTGAGCGCCCAATAAGCGGGATATACATCAGGCGCCTCAAAGCGGTACATCCACCTTCCTGTTCCTCATCATCCTAATCATTTCATCATTTGCATCATGGTTCATTACAATTGTCGTAGTCGAGTGCGTAGCTCGCCATGCGCCCGGCGCCGTAATAGGTGTGCGTCCAGGTGCCGACAGCCGACCAGTTCATGGTCTCGCAAAGGCCGTCGGGATTACACTGTGAAATATCCCTTCTCCCATTCAAGCCTGTCACGGTCAATTGTCCACTTACCAATATCGAATCCGCTAGGTGATTCACAAAAGCCAGGAACGACGCGTAATCGCTCGATCGCTTGTTCTGCGTATTCTTTCCTAGAGAACACGCCGATTAACTTCACGTCCTCATGCCCATCGTCAAAGGTATGAACATGCTGTAACAAGAAAACGTCCACGCTTAGCCCCTTTTACCAACTACTTTAGAACCTCGCCGAGTATTATGACCGCCTCGTCAAGGTCAACTGCTACCTCAGTAATCTCCAAGGATTCAGTAGCCTCAGCGCCTTCGGGGCCGGGTCAAATTCTTCCTGGGCTAACTCTGCTTTGCGCGCAACGTCGGCTGCCTTTTCAGCGGCCGCTTTCGGTGGATCCATAAAATGGCTATCACCCCACTGCTGAACCGCGACGTGGTCGACGTGTTGCCCGACCGCATCAAGCTCCCATGGATTACTGGCTCCATTTAGATGTTCGACGCCACAAGCTATCCGGGATCGCGGATGATCCCCAGAAAGAGCAGGGCGCCGGTTTGCGAGTCGGTGATGGCATACAGGAAGGGATGGTCGACAATCATGACGTGCGGTGGAATCGGCACACGCACGGCGAGGCTCCGCATGATAATCGCCGTGGCGGCGGCCGCGACCGTGCCCTCCTCGTCGACATCGATAACGGCCTTGTGCACGACCGCATCGATTCCGATGCGGCTGTTGCTCATCGCTGAAAAGTCGGCCGACGTGCTAAACGCGGTTGGCATACCGAGAGCGGACAGCGGCTCCTTCAAGTTCTCGGCGGTATAGTCCGCGTGAAACCGCGGAAGCTTGAGCTGCACATCGGCCGGCCGCATTCCGGATACCAGGTCATTCCACGACTGAGCGGTCCATCCGGCGGCGAGGTGGCCCGGGTCCTGACCCGGCTTCGGGAGAAGAACGATCATGTTCAAACGGCCGTTGCCATAGGGAAGCGCGACCCCCTGCCAGTCTTCGGTCTCGACATACCGGTACGAGCGCTCGGCGGACATCATCGGCGCCTGTTTCGTGCCGCCCCCCTCGAGAGTGAACGGTCCGTTCTTAGTGAGCGTCTTGTCGAACGGAGTGGTCCAGCGGCCATGAAAGTACACGGCGTTTGTAAGGACCGCGGGTGCCGACCTCAGTTGGCCCGGAGAGACGATATTCGTGATCTTGCCATGGGTGGCTTTGTCAACCCACGTGTTGATTTCGCCGGCGGATTCGGGCCGGGTGAAGTCGAGCGTCCGCAATGACGCGCCCAACGACGCGGAACAGCGCTGGACATAGTCATCCCGCAAAGGACGGCCGTCCTGCACCCAGAGGCCGTTCGCGATGTCGATCTCGGTGGCCGGGTCAGCCTGCTGCAAGGCCGACGAGAGACCGGCATACCCCTGGTTGGCGGTGTCGAGCGAAACGCCCTCGACACCGAGGACGCCGCCGATTTCGGTCGCAGTCGTGCCGGCCGTGCCGTTGTATGCGAGCGCCAGGCACTCGGTCAGGCTCAGCGGCGAGATCACGATGTTGCCGCTTGCGGACCCGCGGGTCAATTGCGCCAGCAATGCGAGCCCGAACCGGATTCCCCCGTCCGACACTGTTTGCACCGCGGGATCGACGGCCGGCGTACGCCCCGCCGGCTGGACCTGTTGCTGAGCGGGGCTCTGCGCCTGCGCGCCGGCTGCCGCTGCGGCCAACACAATCGCACCCAAAGCGACGTCCTTGGCGGCACGGCACAATCGCCGTGCGCCGGCGCGTACTCTATCGATCGTCATATCCATCCCCCCGTTTCGCCGCACGGGCTTCCTGCCCACCGCGCAGCCGCCGTCTCTCATTTAGACACCGGCGCCGCGGCATCCTTCGTTAGCAACAGGCAGTAAGGTGAGTATTCTCGGTCTTCGTCGACTGCGAAGCTCACATGCATGCATGACCTGCGCGAACGTGCAACCAGCCGAGCAAATCCAGATCGAGCGTGCGGTTGGGGTACAATAACGCCACGGCATGATCCCCGGGGGTGGACCCCGAATGCGGCCAGTGAGGTTGCCCTTGAAGTTCGTCTGCTACAAAGAATTCGAAGATCCCGAGGAGCCGACATATCCCGGCATTCTGTATAAAGATCATATTCTTCCTCTTGCGCGGGTCGCTGCGGTGGCGGAGGCCTGTCACCCGGTCGGCCTGACCGTGCATGAAGACCTCAACCAGCTTATCGCGCATCTACCCGGTTATGTTCCGGCGCTCAAGGAGCTTGAAAAGAACAAGCTAATCGACAAGATCTGGCCCGAAGTCGGGGTCTCTCCAACCGCCCCTCTTCCCGTTCCGCACCGGATTCTCGGCGTCCTCGCCAACTATGTCGACCATGCGCGGGAAACAGACCACAATGTCCCTGTCGAGCCGATCTTCTTCCAGAAGACCTCCACCTGTGTCATCGGCCCGGAATCGCCGATCATCCTGCCGCCGGACGTGGGACGGGTCGACTATGAGGGCGAGCTGGCCGTGGTGATCGGCAAGGTCGGCCGCAACATCACCGAGACGGAGGCGCTCGGGTTTGTCGCCGGCTATACGCTCATCAACGACGTCACCGCCCGCGATGAGCAGACACGGCTCAAGGCACAGGGCTACCCGTGGTTTGTCGCAAAGAGCTACGACACGTTCGGCCCGCTCGGACCGTGTCTGGTGACGGTCGACGAGATCCGCAATCCACAGGCCCTCGAGATAACAACCACCGTTAACGGCGAGGTCAAGCAGCGGGCCCGCACGGCGGATATGGTGTTCAGCGTCGCCAAACTGATCGCGGCCATCAGCCGGCGGATGACCCTCTTCCCGGGAGATGTCATCGCAACGGGCACACCGTCGGGTATCGGACCTCTCAAGTCCGGCGACACGGTCGAAATCCACATTCCCGAGATTGGAACGCTGTCCAATCCGGTCGTGGCCGAGGAGTACTGAGCGCCTTGGCCGATACGCAGACCCGCAACCGCATGCAAGTTGGCCGCCGGGGGATGGTCGTAACCGCCCACCCGGCCGCCACCCTTGCCGGGATCGACATCCTGCGACAGGGGGGCAACGCCGTCGATGCGGCCGTCGCGGCTGCCGTCGCGGTCGGGGTTTCCGAGCCGCAGTATTCCGGCCCGGGCGGCGACGTCGTCCTGCAGTTCTGGGACGCGAGCCGGAAACAGGGATATGCGCTCAACGCGTGCGGCACCGCACCGGCCACAGCTTCCCTCGAATCCTTCGCGCTGGACCCGTCGTCCTTGCGCCGCGGCCTGCGGTCGGCGACGATGCCGGGCGCGGTAGACGGCTGGCTGACGGCTGTTGCACGCTGGGGCACCATGCCGGCGTCGCAGGTCCTCGCACCCGCAATGGACCTTGCTGTCGAAGGTGTACCGATGAGCGAATTCCACGTGTCGGCATGGACCCGTTACGCGGATCTGGTCAACGGACATCCGCACACGGCCGCCGCGTTACACATCTCCCCTCTGCGAATCGGGGCCGCCCTGCGCCAGCCCGCGCTCGCCGCAACTCTGCGCGAGATCGCCGAGGGCGGGCGCGAGGCGTTTTATTGCGGCCCGTTCGCCGAGAAGCTGGTGGCGTACTGCGAACGAAAGGAAGGGCTGCTGACCTACGCAGACCTGGCGCGCCACAAGTCCTGGGTGGCCGATCCTCAATCGACCGTTTACCGGGAGCACACTGTCACCCAGCAGCCGCTGATCTCGCAGGGACTTCTCTTGTTGCAAATGCTCGGCGCTGTCGAGAAGTACGATCTGGCGGCGCTTAGCCCGGAGTCGTCGGGGTGCGTGCACCTGCTGGCGGAGATCTCGCGGCTGGCGCTCGCGGACCGCGACGCCTACCTCGGCGACGACGCCGGCTCACCCGTCGACCAGCTCCTGGCCCGGGACTACGCCGGCCGCCAGAGCAAGCGCGTGAACACGTCGAGCGTCACCGCCCGCTTCAAGCCGGGCAAGTTGGCCCGACAGCCCGCCGGGCCGGGGTTTGCCGGCCAGACCACGGCCGGAGGTTCGGCCGATTTGCCGAACCGGGTCAGTACTGGGAGGGCCGCGGGTGATGAGGATGACCGGCCGGGCCTCGCGGAAGGCACCTGCATCTGCGTGGTCGACTCCGCGGGAAACGCCGCGGTGATCGTCCAGAGCCTGGGCCAGCCCTTCGGCTCCGGCGTGGTGGTCCCCGGCACGGGTGTGCTGCTGGGCAACCGAATGAGCGCCTTTAGCCTTGATCCCGGCTGCCCGAACTGCCTCACGCCCGGCAAGCAGCCGCTCAGCCCACTTGGCCCGGTGATGGTGTTCCGCGAGGACCGGCTGGTCGCCGCCGGCGGGACGACCGGCGGCGACTCGCAGCTTGCGACCAACTTGCAGGTCATTACACAGATGATCGACCATCGCCGCAGCCTGCAGGAGGCCATCGAGAGCCCGAAGTGGCAGACATCGGCCGGGGGAGGCGAGATGTCCGTCGAGGAGCGCATGCCGCTCGATACCTGCTATGAGCTCCGCACAACCGGATACAAACTGTCGGTCGGCGCCCCCTGGTCGGCCCCCTGCGCCAGCCAGTACATTTCCCTCGATCCCGAGTCGGAGTGCCTCCTCGGCGCCACTGACCCCCGCGCCGGCGGATTGGCTGTTGGACTTTAGCATCTATCCCTTTCCCGTCGGGACGCTGATACTAAACCATGAACGCACCTCATGCAAATACGGACGATGACGATGCCGCACCGAGACCCGACGACGCCCCGTTGTCGACGCCCCGGCCGCGCAACCCGTGGCTGATTGCGACTCTTGTCGCGGTTGTCGGAATCCCGGCCGTGGTCACGGGGATCGGAGCGATTACGTCGCCGCCGGAGGGACGTGTGCCGGTGGGGCATATCGTGTACCTCGACGCCGACCAGCCGTCGGAGAAGACGACCATGCTGCGCGGCATGTACCGGGTCGGGCCGGACGGAATCCAGCAGGAGATCGTCCACGAACAGGAGCCGCAGGACATCGACGCCGGTGCGCGCGAGTGGATCGCCGAACCGGCCGAGTCGCCCGATGGACGGCATATTGCCTTCATCAAGCAACTCATCACGATCCTCGAAGAGAGGCAGTCCGACGATTACCAGCTCTGGGTTGTCGATGTGCCCGGGCCGGGGAGTTCCGGGCCGGCACAGAATGAAGACCGCGCAGCGGGACGGTGCGTCCTCGATCTGAACGCCCTCCGCCTGAGCCGGGCTACCCGGCTGGTGTGGTCGCCGGACAGCCGTCGCGTCGCCTTCCTCGACCCCCACGCTGTGCAAATCGTCGACATTGCCAGCGGGAAGTTGTCGACGATCCCGGCGGCCGGCACGCTGGCGGCTGGAAGCGGCCCGCACGGGATCCCGTATGCCTTCCTGCTGGCGTACCCCTCCGACCTGAAGACGCCTGCCTATTGCCTCTGGTTAACGCACACCGTACTTTGGGGCCACGTCGTTCTTAACAATGTGACGGAAGCGGCATTGTCCCCCGACGGCTCCCGACTTGCCATCGTGCGTCCCACGGCGCCCGCGCAGATCACGCTTGTGTCTCCCACCGGGGAGGAGCAGGTGCTCCGTGCGCCATCCGGCTGGTCCTTGTTCGGTGGCCGCCGAGTGATGTCGGTACGCTGGTCGCCGGACGGCGCCTTCCTCGCGTACACGGTCAGCAAGCCGCCAGTGGCCGAGGACGAGATGTTCACGCTGGATGTCGCGACCGGCAGTGCGCACAAACTGCCGATGCGCACCGGAGGCGCCTCCTGGGATTGGGGGCCATAACCGATGAAAGGAAAGCGGCGCGGCCGCGGAAGTGCGCTTGCCGAGTATCGACGGCTCCAACGCGAGATCCGCTCGATCTTCGACCCGTTTACGGCCCGGCACTGCCCAACGTGCACCACTCCGTGCTGCATCAAACCGACCCGCGTGACTCCTGTCGATGTAGCCGTCGCCGTGGGGTTGGGGCATGAATTCCCCCATTTGAACGGGGCCGACCCATATGCCATATCCGCGGGCGACGCTGCTTACCGCCTCTCCCCGGCCGCCGTCCCGCTGTCGATGCACGCCGACCTGCAACCCTGCGAGTTCCTGAACCGCGGCCGCTGCTCGTTCCCCGACGACCTTCGGCCCTTCGGCTGCACGGCCTACCTGTGCAAGCCCATGTACGCCCATCTACCCGACGAAACCATTCGACGTCTGCGCCGCCTGATCCGGCAGCTCGAAACTGTCCATGGCTCCCTCCTCGCGATCGTGGGAGGGACCGTTGCGGTCGAGGATGAACCGGTCGGAAACGAAACAAACGGATGAGCAAACTGAGCAGTCTTAATCATACGATTCATAGTCTACAGCTTCCCTACCCACGTCATCATCGCTTCCGGCTTATCGCCGGTCGACGCCACCGACCTGGTCACGCACATGCCTGTTGATCTGGTGCTGCAGATAAAACATCCCAAAGAAGAATATCCAGCGTCCGTCGCAGTAGTCGCGGTCTCCCCTACGAGCTCCGAATACCCGGTTTAGCCCTACCCCAATGATGAACGCCATCGCCACAAAAGCGAGGCTCGCAAATCTGTCGAGACTACTTTCGATCGGCTTCGAGACAGGCAAAAACTCACAGGCAAGATCTGCTGCCGAAATCATCGCGCAAATCCAGAACGTAATCATGGGAATGGGCGCGTGCGGTTCCCGCGCGTTAATGGTTTTGATTTGCCGATACATCCATAAGTAGCCGTAAACGGTCAGGGTTACCACAACGAGAAGAACCATGAGGAAGACATTCTGAGTCTTAAACTGGGGGTCGCCTCCCTGAGGTCCCACGAAGGGTTCCCTATTCGTCGGGGGAGGCGGCCAAACGTCTCCTTCGTGCTGCGGTTGCGAGGTCTCATCAAGCGGCCCGTCGATGGACATACTTCTGCCTCCATAATACTGCTTGCGGCTAGTCGCGCCAGCCCGGTAGGATCGGCCAAGCGCACGTTGCTGCTTAACTGTGCTCTACGCCGCATGCATTGATAGTTACCCGCTCGCCTGCCGAAATTCCTCTTTTGTCAACGATTTCGCCGTCACGTGAGACAATCTGTGCAACAACCCTCTCCAAAACTTCCGTCTTTTCCGTGGTGAAACTTCCTACTTCCGAATGGTAGAGTTCGGCGCGACCGCGGAAACCGGGCAATTCGTAAATGTTAAACGCTATGCTAAAATGTGCTATACCTGCCGTCACAGATCGGACGGCAGCCAGGGGAGAGGTCGATGTCACTTCGGGAAATCGAAGGAACTTGGGAAGAAATCAAACAGCACGAGGCGGACTTCGCCGGACACCGCTTCCGGCTTACCCAACTCCCTGACATCGAGGCCGAGATCGATTCTCCGCCGGATTTGCCGGAGGAAGCTCCGCGCGGGCCGGAGATGCTGGCGGGCATCGTTTCGGCTGCGTCGGTAAAGAACGCCGTCGGGTTTCTCCTGGCTATCAATGCCGGTGGCCCAAGCCTGGGCGACTTCATCGCCGACAACGGCTGGATTCTCCGGACGTATATTGCGACCACGAATAACGCCATCGATACGTCGGGAGTGCCCAATCCTGCCCCGGAAGCCGTCTATCAGACGGAGCGCTACGGGAACACCACATACTTTCTGACTGACCTGATCCCCGGCGCGCGGTACCTCGTTCGCGTTCACAACAGCGAGAACTACTGGAAATCGCCCGGAGACCGCAAGTTCAACATCGTGATCAACGGCGTGCAGGTTGCCACCAATATCGACATCGCCGCGACGGCAGGCGCGGCGTATAAGGCGATACAGAACGATTTCAACACGGTCGCCGATGTAAACGGGAACATCGCCATCGCGTTCCAGCAGAGCGCGGCGGACCTTCCGACGGTAAAGGGTATCGAGGTGTACACCGACGGCTCTGAGACAACCTGACCGTAAATCCCCTCCCCGAAGGGAGGGGACTTATCGGTATCACCGCGCGATGATCATTACCGCGATGGTTAAGCGGGCTTGATTTCGACGGTTGCGCCTTCGGCCTCGATCTTGGCCTTTAGCTTCTCGGCATCTTCCTTGTTGACGCCTTCCTTGATCGGCTGCGGGGCTCCTTCGACGAGGTCCTTGGCTTCCTTCAGGCCAAGGCTGGTGACCTCGCGGACAGCCTTGATGACGTTGATCTTCTTCTCGCCGACGGTCTTGAGGATGACGTTGAACGACGTCGGTTCCTCGACCACGGCGGCCACGGCGGCGGCGGCCGGAGCCGCAGCGGCGACCGGCGCGGCGGCGCTGACGCCGAATTCTTCCTGGAGCTGCTTCACGAAGTCGCTCAGTTCGAGGACGGTCATGCTCTTGATGGCCGCCATAAGGGCTGCTGTATCTGCCATTGGTATCTGTTCTCCTTTGATATCGGTGTTAGGCCTGAAGGCCAAATAGTTATCGAATGTTGTTGACGGGTTATGCCGCGGCCGGCTCAGCGTCGACGGGCTCCGACTGTTTGTCGACAATAGCCTGCAGCGTAAAGACAAAATTGGAAAGAATGCCGTTCAATGTGCCGACCAAACCGGTGATCGGCGCGTTAAGTGAGCCGAGCATCATGGACAGCAGTTGCTCGCGCGGCGGTGTCTTGGAAAGTTCCTCCACCTGTGCGACATTGAACACAACGTCGCCCATCACGCCGCCCTTGAGCTTGATCGACTTCTTGTCCTTGGAAAACTCGACCATCACCTTTGCCGCCCCAACCGGGTCGCTCTTCGCGAAGCTGATGGCAGTTGGACCTTTCAGCAGCTCCTCGAACTTGTCCACCGGCATAATGCCGTCGGCGGCGAGCTTGAACAACGTGTTCTTGACGACCCGAAACTCGGCGTCGACCGCGCGCAGCTTCTTTCGGAGCGCGGTCAGGTCGGCCACCGAGAGTCCCCGGTAGTCGGCCAGTACGGCGGCTTGAGTCTGTTCGACCAGTTCGCGCAGATCGGCGACGATCTCAACTTTGGCGGCTGCCGGCTCGATCACATATTCTTGCGCCATAGCGTTTCTTCACCTCCTCGAGGCATCCTCCGCCCGGGGTGGGTATGCCGGTATCACTACAAAGAGGACAGCCAGGGACGCCTGTCCCACGAGAGGACAGTCGGGCTTCGCACCCTGCTGCCGCTAAAAAGCCCGGGAGCCGCCGTAGACGTAAGGCATGCTCCCGGGCTTTAGACATCCTTGAAGGGATGCGTTTCCCGCGCGAACGCGTTCGCGTAATCGGAACCTCGGCCGGCGGGCTGGACGCCCATTAATCCCTGCAGGACCGGCTGTCTACGGCACATCTACTATTCAATTGTTACGGCTTGCCCGTCACAAGCGTCTGGGCTCGCAGCGGGTCGATGGCGATACTCGGTCCCATCGTGGCGGAAACGCTGATTCGCTGAAGATAGCGCCCCTTGGCGCTGCTCGGCTTGGCCTTCAGGAGCGCATCCAGGAGCGCGTTGAAGTTCTCATGAAGGGCGTCGGCGCTGTACGAAATCTTGCCGATCGGCGCGTGGATAATGCCGGCCTTGTCGACGCGATACTCAACACGAGTCGCCTTCTTGATATCGTTAACCGCCTGACCGATGTTGGGCGATACGGTTCCCGCCTTGGGATTGGGCATCTTCTGCTTGAAGGTGGCGCCCAGGCGGCCGACCTGGCCCATCATGTCCGGCGTGGCCAAAATCAGGTCAAACTGCTTCCAGTCGAGCTGTCCCTTCTGGACCTGTTCGATGATGTCCTCGGCGCCAACCATGTCCGCGCCGGCGGCAAGCGCGTCGGCGGCCTTCTGGGCCTTGGCAAACACGAGCACCTTGCGGTTCTTGCCGGTGCCATTGGGCAGCGTGGTCACTCCGCGGACCATCTGGTCGCCATGGCGCGGGTCGACGCCCAGGTTAATGGCAACGTCGACAGTCTCGTCGAACTTCGTGCTGGCGGTGGTCTTCACCAACTGGAGCGCGGGCAAAGGCTCATGCAACTGTTCGGAATCTATCTTCTTGGCAAGCTGCTTGTAGCGCTTGCCGATCGTCGTGACTCGATCTTGCTTTCGCATATTCTCTCCTGTGGTCATAGCGGGGCTGGAGCCCCTGCCACGCGTATTTAAGTAGGACCTGGCTTTGAGGTCCTACACGATATCGATACCCATCGAGCGGGCTGTGCCGGCAATGATGCGCATCGCGGCGTCGACATCGTTGGCATTGAGATCGGGAGACTTGGTAGTTGCGATCTCACGCAACTGCTGCTGCGTGATCTTCGCGACCTTGGTCTTGTTGGGCGTTCCGCTGCCGCTGGGCACGCCCGCCGCCTTCTTCAACAGGTCGGCCGCCGGTGGAGTCTTCGTAACATATGTAAAGGAGCGGTCCTCGTAGATGGTGATCTCGACGGGGACAATGCTGCCGATCATCGAGGCGGTCTTCTCGTTGTACCCCTTGATGAACTCCATCATGTTAATTCCGTAGCTGCCCAGAGCCGGGCCTACGGGCGGTGCAGGCGTCGCCTTGCCCGCATTGATCTGGAGTTTGACGACTCCTACCACTTTCTTTGCCATCTTATGTCTCTATCCTCGTGTACAGGTAATTCCGCCGTCTAACGGCGCCGGCGCCGCGGCGTTTATGATATCTTCTCGATTTGCGCGAACTCGAGCTCGACGGGCGTATCGCGCCCGAAGATGGATATAAGCACCTTGACCTTGTCCTTGGGCGCGTTGATCTCCTGGATGGACCCGGTGAACTCCGCGAACGGGCCTGAATTGACTCGAACGGCCTGCCCGACACTCCACGCCGGCCGGATGAGCGGTCGTGTCTCGGATTCCGCCAGCGCACACTGGATCGCCGCAATTTCGCTGTTCTTGACCGGAGTCGGCTTGGCATCGCCGACAAATCCGATGACACCGGTCGTGCTCTTCACCAGGTACCACGTGTTATCGTCGAGAACCATCTCGACAAAGACGTAGCCCGGGAATACCTTGCGGTCTATCTCACTCTTCTTGCCGGCCCGAACGCGCGACTCCTTCTCGGTGGGAACGAGGATCTGGAATACCTTATCCTTGAGGCCCATCGTGTCGGCACGACGCTCAATATTGGTCTTAACCTTCTTCTCGTGGCCGGAGTACGTGTGGACCGCGTACCAGTGCTTCTGCATGCTACCTCAACTATATTGTCAACGCAAGGCCGAATTCAACGGCCACGTCTGGCACCCCTGGGACTTATGCCGCCATCGAACGTGTGCTCTCGACGATCCCACGAACCAGCGACGGCTTCATCAATGCCCGGGAATCATCGAGAAGAGCTTACTCAAAACGAAATCGATCGTCCCGACGAATGCTGCTGAAGCGAAGACGAACGCAAGTACGACCATTGTCGACTTCTGGAGGACCTCACGCGTCGGCCAGGTCGTTTTCTTGAGCTCCACGATGGCTTCCTGGAAAAACTGCTGGGCGCCGACCCTTTGACCGGACGTGAGCGCGGCTGCGCGGCGCTGCGCCTCGGCAAGACGCGGGTTGGTCGGTGCGGCGGCCTTTACTAGTTTGCCTCCGTCCGTCGTCTGTTTGTCGTCGGTACTGGCCATGAATAACCTCAATCCGCGCCGATTAACCCGTCACTGCTCGTTGTTTTCTCGAACAGGCGGTCTCGTCGTTGCTCGGCACGCAAAAAAATGAACAGGGGTTGCGCCCCCTGTTCGGTGTATGCAGGAGAGTTTAACATATCCCCTGAACTTTTGTCAAGTAGGTCGTTCGATATTTTCGTCGGAAATACCGTGGCGCGCCCGTTCGAGTGCGTGACGCTCCCGCTGATGCCGCAGTTCCTCCTGGTGCGGCTCCGGATGGACCATCGGATCCAGATTTGGAAGCGCATCGCGCATCTGGTCCTCGATCTGCTCGGCCAGCCGGTGTGCTTCCACCAGTGTATAGCCGTCGTCGAGGAGGACATGCACGTCGGCATGCCGATCCGGCCCCGCGCGGCGGGTGCGCAACCGGTGAAACCCGCGCACAGCCGGATTGGCGCGCAGGACATCCTCAAGAATATGTCGCTCGGCATCCGGCAGCGAGTGGTCGGCCAGAGTATCAATGGCGCCATGCGCGACGACGTAGCCGATACGAAGGATGGCGAGAGAAACACAAAGTCCGGCAACGGGGTCCCAGTAATCGCGTCCGGTCAGGCGGACCAGCGCAAGCCCGGCGAGGACGCCGAGTGACGAGAGAATATCGGTCCGCAAGTGGAACCCGTCGGCCACCAGCGCCGGCGACTCCGTGGCCCGGCCGACATGCAGCAGCCGGGCGGACACAACGACATTGATGCCGGCGGAAACGGCCATGACACCGAGGGCCAGATTCAGATGGACCAGATGCGCCGGGTGAACCAGACATAGAACGGACTGCCAGACCGCGTATCCCCCGCCCGCAAGAATGAGAGTCGCGGTGAGTACGCCGGACATGTCCTCCAGTTTGCCGTGCCCGTAGGAATGAGTATCATCGGGCGGCTCTTCCGACGCGCGAACAGACCAGTACACGATGGCCGACCCGGCCAGGTCGGCGCCGGAGTTCACGACCTCGGCCAGAATGGCGACACTGCCGGTGACCGCGGCTGCCAGCACCTTGAGGATCAGCAGGATGCCATTGGAGATCAGTGCCAGGCGTGACGCGGCGCGCTTACGCTGCTCGAAGCCCGGAAAGCCGGCCACCGTGGGAAAGTCCCCCCAGCCCTCGGACGCTGCCCTGGTTCGATCGGTCTCGCCGGCGGCTTGCGGAGAGGACTTGGGCGCCGGCTGTGCCGGCTTGTCCGGGCGGCTTCTCATGGGAGACGCTTCCTCATCACCGGGCTGCCGTAGCCCACGAGTTCCATGTACGCCACCCCGTTCACGGCGTGCCGCGTACGGAAATACATCGCCGTCACATGACAGCTCCCCTCCCAAATGCTGCCTCCCGGCCCGAGAATCGGCATCTCCTGAGAGTTCGCATCCGGCGTAATCCGAATCGCGATGCCACGGGACGGAAAGCGGATCTTCCACCGGAGAGGGTACGCAACACCGGTTCTCGGGCTTCGCCAGATCCGACCGCGTAATGGGACGAACCGGATGTCGCGGGTCACCCCCTGTTCTCCGTTTCGGTCCATGAACGTGGCCAGTGGAAAGAACGGGCGGCCAGTGGCAAGATCGCGCTGCTCGAAGACGAGAATGTCCACCCCGTTGTTAAGCTGCACTCCCCACCAATCCCAGCCGTCGTTTTGCGTGGTCCAGGAAGTGCCCCACTGATGGTCGATCCAACCGCGGCCACCGGCGACCTGGTCGCCGTCGACATGTCCGTCGACGCGGCACCGTGTGAGCGAGAAGTAATACATGTCGGTCGGCGTGACGAGCCCTGTTTCACCCCGCCCGCCGACGTTCATTGTCGGGCGGACGGCTGTCAGGTCGATATCGATCTTGTCCGCGCCGCTTCCGAGCCGCAGCGCGAAGGACCGGTTGTCCCGGCTCAATGCACGAAGTCCGTCCGCGCCGTATGCGAGCGCAAAGGGACGTGCCGTGATTTCCACGGGACCCTGCATTTTTGAGCTTTGCGGCGGGGCGTTCCCGGCAAGCAGCGCCTTCAGGACGGCCTGAGCGTGCCTGTCGGAAGGACCGGCCAGAAGCAAAAGGTCACGCAGGCCGGTCAGCATCGGGGCGTCTGCCACCGAGTAGGCCCGATGCTCGCCGGTATCCAGGTCGGTCACGCCGTAAATGAGGTAATGGCTCGGCGGCCTCGGCTCACCGGTCAGGAGACTCGGCGGCGCCTGGAACTTGAAGAAGGCGGCCACCAGTGCCAGGCGACGTCCGTGCCGCGTGGTGACGTGCGCGTTCGCGTACCACCACTCGACGGTGGAATCCGCGTGAGGAACGGCCGGAAACGCGGCCGGGATATGGGTTGGAGCGCCCCATGCGGCCGCACCCGCCAGCATCGCCAGAACCAGACCAGCCACGGCCAGGCCGACCTCAAACATTCTCGACCATCGAAGAGGAGTCACCCGGCCATTGTACCTTGTCGAACATTCCGGAGCGCTCGATGTCAGGCGCCTCTCGCGGGCCGCGTTTGGTGCCGGCCAGGTCACTTGAGTCTCGGAACTTGTTGTCCGTGAGTCAAGTTTGCGACATGTGGATAGTTCCTATCGTGGGACAGGCCTCCGTGCCTGTCTTTCTCCGTGTCCATAGCGTCCATACATCTCGTCGGTCTGAGGAGAAGCCTCGCTAGGCCGGGTTAGGAAGTTTCACGACGGACGGAAAGGACGGAAACGGAATTTCCGATTTCCGTGTTTTCCGTTTATTCCGTTGTGAAACTACCTTTCTTCTTTTTTTGGTTCCGGCTGTGCCGGGTTAGGAGAATACGCCCGCGATGAATAAGCTGCATCCGGCACTTGTCAGCATCCTCCTATTCGCCGGAGTCTGCCCGTCTTCAGGCATCCGAGAACCGCCCCACCCGCCTCCCGAAGCCGGTGCGACCACAACTGTGACCGACGTCTACGCCCCGGAGTTCAGCTCCGACGGGCGATACGTGGCCGCGATCGCCTACCCGCAGGGTGTGGTCACCTGGCGGATCCCCAACGGTGAGGTTCAGAATTGTATTGCAATGGGCGAAACACCGTACGGCGTGGGATTGCTGGGTCGACGGGTCGTTGTTGCTATCCACGAACAGAACGGCCCCGGGAGACTCGAATATCGGCGCCTCTCCGACGGGAGCATCCTTCTTTCGGAAGCTGTGCAGAACCAGTTCCGCAGATTCGACTACCGCTGGCTGGAATACAACCACTACCTCGTATTCGGGGCCACAACCCGGGATATCACGCTGCTCGACGCCGCGACCGGCACAGGGAGAAGCCTGCGTCTCCCGATCGAGTTGAGTAATATTCGCCGCGACACTCGTCCGCGACGCACCTTTTGCATTTCGTCCAGCGCCAACTGTGTCGTCTGCGAGGGCCCGGATACAACATCGACTCCGCCCGGTACGGTCAAGGTATGGTATTCGCTGCTGACTCGAACCGGGTTTGCTCCGTTTGTGTGCCTTGGTCAAACAAACGACCGGATCAACTGGTGGAACCGCGTTTCCGCCGATGAGGACGGAGATCGGGTGTCAGCCGTAGGCGCGGATTCGACGTCGGTCATCGTCTGGACCACTCGCGACGGCGCCAGCGCGGAAATTCGAGTTTCGGGCGGCCTGTCCACTCCCATCGATTGTGCCGCGCTCGCACCGAACGGCGCCGTCATTGCGGTCGCGCAGAGGGATCGAACGGTGGGCCTGTATTCGGTAGCCGCGCGGCGATTGATCGCGGTACGAGGCTTCACGGACCCGGTCCCGACGACGGGGCCGCACGCCTGCTCGTCTATCCGGTTTTCCCCGGACGGCCGCCGCCTGTTCGTCGGCTATACCAACGGCAATGCGTATCTGTGGGAGATCGGCTCCGGCGAGGTCACGCAATTAAAGACCAATGGAATCTGGCCGGTCAACGCGCCTCCGGGGCTGTCGCTATGGTAGTCGACAAGGGCGACTCGGGCAGACACGCCCCACGCGTGTTCTTGAACGTTTCGGCCGCTTGTGAGCGTCTGATCACATCTGGCAACGGGCGAGATCAACACATGAAGCGATTTCGCTCAGACCTTGACGCGGACGATACTTAATAGTATAATTATGCACATACTGTTTACAATTAGTATATTTATAGGTTGTCAATACGGGAGTCTATGGCCGCGATGAGTTTCTTTAAACTCGTCCCCCGACGTGGCCGGCCCATACGCTCCTCCACGCCGGGAAAAGAGGCCGCGAGGCCGAATGCGGGCAGCAGATGAAGGAGCAAGCGAAGGCCGTCCCATAATCGGACGGATAGGGAATCGGAACCCATGCGTCTCGGCAGCTTGGCCCCCGGCGAGAACGGCCTCGAACGTGGGCTGGCTCGCTGGACCAGTCACAAGACCATCAAAGGCCGAAAGGCCAAGGTCCATTGCCCGTTTAACGATCATCCCACGTCTATCCTATCCGGCGTAAATCTCGATACTTCCAGCCACCGCGTCGGCTATGTAGTCCTTGGTGATGATGCCGCGAACGATGTCCGGCTCAGATTCGTTCTCATGGCCCACCACAACTGCTGCAACGGCTCGTTCTCCGGACATGTCTGAGATCACATTGTACATGGCGTCGCTTTCGTGTACAACGATAAAGTCTCGTTGGCACAGTTCGCCGAGAGTAACGCCTTGTGCCACCGTGCCGATTGCCCGGCGGAGATCGGCGTTAACCCGTATCACTCCGACAGGCTTTCCATTTCTCGTTATTACCAAATGACGCAGTCCGCCGGCCACCTGGTTTATGAACTCGAAAAACGGAACGCTCTCGTCAAGCACAGCGGCCTCTGTTTCCATAACCTCGGCGGCGCTTCGAACCAAAAACAGATTGGCGTGAAGGGACTTTGGGGCCGCGTGTCCGCGACGCGCCAACTTCATCGTGTAGATGGTCTCGGGCGATAGCAGCCGGCGTGTACCGAGGGCCAGCGCCACGGCAATGATGGTTGGAAGGACGATATTGTAATCCAGGGTCATTTCGAAAATCATCGCCACAGCAGTCATCGCGGCGCCGGTGCCGCCACCGACCATTGCGCCCATTCCGACAATCGCAAACGCCGGAGCGCTCACGGGAGCGCTGGGAAACATAGCCGAGACAAGCGAGGCAAACGCCGCCCCCAGCGTGGCGCCCATAAACAGAGATGGGGAGAACACACCACCCGAGCTTCCCGATCCCAAACTGCAGCTTGTAGCCAGCAGCTTGCACGCACACAATAGAATCAGAAACATGCCGCCTGTAATCGCTCCGCCCAGCGTGGATTGAATAGTGGCATAACCAACCCCATCGACATAGTAATGCCCGCCTGTTCTGTACAGCACGTACATGAGAATGCCCACCAGAGTCATCCCGACGGCATGCCGCGCGTAGCGACCCGGAATCCTGTCAAACAGGTCTTCGAGCCAGTGCAACCCCGTGATAAACCCGGCCGCTACGACACCGGCGATTGCGCCCAGCAGCGCATAGAGCACCAGCGTAATGGCGCTTGACGGCACATCGGGAATGGCAGCGAGATTGACGGGGACGACGAACGCAGGTTGGGGACCGAAAAACAGCCTCCCGATGAATGTAGCGGTCCCCGTGGCGAGCGCCACAGGTAAAAACGTGTCCACGCTGATTTCCGGCAGCATCAACTCGGACGCAAACAGAACGCCGCCAATGGGAGTGTTGAAGGTGGCGGCGATCCCTGCGCCCGCACCGGCGGCGACGAGCGTGATCCGCTGGCCGGCAGGCAGCCGAATAATCTGCCCGAATGTGGACCCCAGTGCCGAACCGATCTGGATAATCGGCCCTTCGCGACCAACCGCAGCTCCGCTTCCAATGGACAATGCCGAGGCGATCGACTTCACCACGGCCACTACCGGCCTGATGACACCGCGGTTGTAGTAGATGGAATCGATTACCTCAGGAACGCCGTGCCCCTTTGCCTCCGGTGCGAAGGTGGAAACAATCCAGGTAACCCCCAAGCCGCCGATCGCCGGTACCAGAATGACGAGGGGACCCCACGGGTCTGTCGGGTCGAACTTGCTCGCGTTATAGGCCGCCTTGAACTGGCCGAGGAAGAGTATGTTGTGAACCAGGCCGATGAGTTCGCGAAACAGCACTGCGCCCAGAGCCGTTACGACACCTACCACCAACGCCAGACAGCATAGGGCCGTCAGGCTAAGACGGTGCGAGTGATCGTCCGATTTGTCATTACGCGCCGTCTCCGGAACGGTCGGCTTCGGCACGGAGCTATCCACGATAATCCCCTCCCGCATGCTTTAGTCGCATGCGTGTTGTCATAATGAAAGGCACTGTCCTCGTGCTTGCTTACGGAAAACAGGATACCCGACGGCTATTGCTTCC
>JBKQWH010000205.1:0-3082 GCA_052139635.1 Capsulimonadaceae bacterium | reverse complement strand
TTTCGGCTGCCCCTTCAGGACTCCGCACCGATTTCTCCGTCAGGGTACGTCGGCAACATCACTTAATTATGACACGATCTGGCGACAATCTAGGCAGTTCTCAACCCGTTGAGAAGGATTTTTTTGCGTCGTTTGAACGGCTTGTTTCGGCTCCGCGGCTCAAGCGGTACAGGCGCGCTACCGCTAGCAAACGGGAGGCTGTTGCCCTCTACTTGTGGAACATGGCCCTCTGCGAAGCACTGTATCCGTCGTTGCAACTCTTCGAAGTGTCCCTCAGGAACGCGACACATTCCGCCTTGACATTGATTCATGGCAACCCGCGCTGGTTCATGGACATGGCAGTCGTCACGCAGGGACGCCACCAGTCTCAGGTTTTCGACGCCATTCAGGCCCTCAGAAAGCACGCGAAGAGCCACTTCGTCGGTATCGAAACGGATGTCGACTTTCCGAAGGAACCCAACCGTGTCATTGCGGAACTATCGTTGGCCTTTTGGGTCAACCTGTATTCGGACCCATATACGACGGCAATTGTAACCAGAATAGGCCGTCTCGTATTTCCGAACGCGCCGACAGATGCCCGCCAACACGTCATCTACGCCCGCCTCAATCGAATACTTGTATTGCGCAATCGCGTGTTCCATCACGAACCGGTGTACCACTGGACGCTTTCAAAGGACGAGAGCAGCCTGCTACGGTACCATGATACGATCATCGAAATTATGGGGTGGATGTCGACATCCCAGCCCATTGCCCTATCGGCAATTGATCGCTTTCGAGCCGTTCACGATAACCGCCACCATGCCTTTTTGGACTGCGTGGATCTCGCCTTCCTGGAAGCCGAGGAGCGTATAGCAAGGGGCGAACACGCATGAAGCGGCGCTGGCGGTCTTGACGCCGGATATTGTGCGATGATTTAAAAGTAATTCGTGAAACCGCCTGCAGTCCAAGGAGGACATTGACGTAATGCCTGTACCCTCATTTCCATGCGACATTGCCGACGACGTTCGTGATGGCCGTCCGAGGAGGATGAAAGTTCGTACGCTGATGGCGCATTACGGGCTCAAGCGCCGCCGGGCGCAGGGGCTGACGGCCATACGGGCGGATCTTCGGGAGCTGGGGCTCGAGAGCGTGCCGGAATTTGAGTCCGCGGACTTCGATGATCGGGTGCGCTTCGTGTTGGCCGGCGACGGCGACGACGGCGCGGTGGATGAGGCGGAGGGAAGCGAGGCCGGGATCTACCGGCGGCTCGGGGTTACTGCCGCTTGAGGCGGTGGATCTCTTCCTCGATACCGGTGAGTACGGACCGAAGGGTGGTAGCGCCGGTGGACGCATGTCCGATAATCTCGGTGTCGATCGCGTCGCAACCGCTGGCGACCGAGTGCCGGCAGCGCTGGCGGAGGATGTAGAGGCGGCGGCGGAGGATGAATGGGTCTCCGTCGAGGTGGTCGGCGAGCATGCTAATCGTGTCCAACTCGGCCCGGGCTTCGGTCAGCGTGACGATGCTCGGGCGGCGCAGTGCCTCGTGGTAAAGCTGCTCGACCCGGGCCCTTTCCGACTGGAGGAGGCTTTCGTCCCGCAGCCGCGCGCGCTCCAACTCCTCGAAGAGGCTGCGGTGCTCGTGGAGCAACTCGGCCTGCTGCGCGAGATGCTGCTGGATGTCCTCGCGCAGCGCGTTCAGCATTTCGGCTTCCTTGCCGATCTCCTCTGCGAGGCGGGATACGTCCCGCCGATCCGGGGCGGTGGCCAGCTCGGCGACATCGATTTCGAACTCGGACAGCGCCACGATCTCGGCTTCTGCGATCTCGACCGCGCGGGTGGTCTCGGCGAACCGGTCGAACTGCATTTTGTCGAGGTTCAGCCGGTCGCGCTGGCGAGCGAGGAGGTGGAGCAACTCGGCGGTTTCGGCGGCCAGGGAGCGGGAATGCTCCTGGACGCGGTCCTGGCACGCGGCCGCGGCGCGGCATCCCTCGATCGAGGGGGCGGGACCGCCGTTGCGGGCGATCAGCAGGAGGGGCTCGCCGCGCTCGATGCGCGCCATTTCACCGAGGCGGCATCGCATCAGCGGGCCGGCGTGGCGGGCCTGGTGGTTGACTGTCATAACCTGCCAGACGCCGATTTGGAACCTGTTTCCACCATGTGCGTCAACAATGGCGAACGGCTCGCGTTCCTCATCGGTGTTGAAGAACACGAGTGTCTGAAGAACTTGCGGCGGTGCGGCGCCGTGGACGCCGGCCGCCTTCCAGGAGCCGTCGATGGCGTGCTGGACTTCCTCAATTGTGGGCGCGTATTCCATCGGGTCCTTCCAGGACGGGTGAGACCAGGCCTCATGGCAAGATGAATGACTGATTGTATCCAATGCCGCCGTCCGCTGTCAACGAGGGCGGTGAAGATATCGGCGCCGGCGGCTTCAACTCGGCCGTTCGACCGGTCCGACCGGTCGCTTTGTTCACCAGAGGCGGCCTCGGATTTGACAAACGCGAGCGCATGATGCTAGAATACCGGCGCAGATATTCCTTTTGGTGAGAAAACAATTCGCCCATGCCAGCCCCGCCTCCCGAGCCCAAGAAGCCGCCCAAGAAGCCAGCAGCCACCGGACCAGTGATCAACGCCGAAGCCGACAAGCGCCTCGGCCGTATGGTCACCCAGATGATGGTGACCATGCTGATTCTGCTGCTCGCCGAAACTCTGCTGATGCCGGTATTGAGTCTTCGATTCATGAAGTATCACAAAGCCATCGCCTACGGGAGCATGTTTGTGGTGCTGGTCCCGTTCTACTGGCAGGCGATCCGGCTGTTCGCGGCCCGGCTCGAAATTGGCCGCGACCTCGTGAACAAGCGCGAGTGGAAGCAGGCGATCGCCGCGCTGGAGCCGTTCAATTCGTTCGGTCAGCGCTGGCTGGACCGCAGCGGAGAAGCGCACTACTTGTTGTCTGTGGCGTACACCTCCCTGAAGAACGGCAAGAAGGCCGAGCAGACCCGGCAGTTTGTGCTCAAGCATCGCCCGGGGCCCTGGAGCGAGAAGCTCGGCTTGAAGCCATCTCGGGAACCCGGAAAACGTCCGGAACCTCGGCTTTGATCTCTCG
>JBKQWH010000204.1:0-10192 GCA_052139635.1 Capsulimonadaceae bacterium | reverse complement strand
TCCGCTTGCGGGGAGGGCCGGGGAGGGGTCGAATTCGGCGTGGATTGATAACAACGTTTGTCAATATGCTGGTACAATGGCGATAAGGAGAACGTACGGTGACGATCACTATTGACATTCCGAAGGCCGTGGAGGATTGCCTGCACGAAGAAGCGACACGTACCGGTCTGTCTCTGCGTGAAGTCGTTGAGCGTACGATTGCCGAGCGATTCGAAAAGCCAGTAGGCAAGGACATAATCACACGTCTGGTTGCCAGAATTGGAAAGCCTGGTCCTCAGATCGACGCATCCCGCGAGGGTATCTATGCCGATCTCTAGCTTTCCGGTGACTGCGCTTCTCGATACAAACATCCTCGTCCGGCTGAGCACGACGAACATCACCGCTACAATTCCATACGAGGAGACCAGATGACGATTACGCTCACATCGGACATTGAGGCACGGCTGCGCGACAGAGCCGAGCAAACCGGTCAAGACGTTAACGATCTTGCGTCAAGCCTGTTGGCAGATGCCCTTAGAGATCCTGACATCTTGAGCGAAGAA
Source organism: Capsulimonadaceae bacterium (assembly GCA_052139635.1). GTDB lineage: Bacteria > Armatimonadota > Armatimonadia > Armatimonadales > Capsulimonadaceae > JBKQWH01. Next base: position 9,650 of record JBKQWH010000204.1, on the reverse strand, counting down.
GATCGTGTCGCGATTCGCCACGGCATCCGGAAGGGGCTTGAGGCCGCCAAGATCGGGCACGAGAGACCTCTCAATGACTACATAGTCGAGGTTGCGAGAAGGCGCTCCGAACGTGCAGGCGAGGTAGTGTAACGTGCCGTCCGAAAACGAAGCCGACGAGCCGCAGCGATACGAAGTATTATTGACCGAGCCGGCGGAAATAGATAGATATCGACCAACTGCACACCAGGCTCTCCGAACTCATTTCAAAAGAATACGGAACCACATGCGTAAACGGTTGGGCGACCCCAACGCAGCGAAGTGTATTCAGCCATGCTGACTGAGCGCATAATGGACTATGTCGTTAACTTGGACGATCGAGACTACTTGTCGACGACGCTGGATAGCCCCGGCATTTTTCCGACATTACACGAGATGTTGGAAGGCGAAGATCCGGACGAAGTTTCCGCCGCTTGCCTCGTCATTCGCAACGGTCTCATCGGCTGGGCTCATTCCGACGCGGTTACGAGATTCGAGAACGAGTTCGGAGCTTCCCAGATTCCCGCAACTCTGGAGCACCTGTTGACGTCGACTTGTCACTGGCTGCATGGAGAGGCAATCTATACAATTGGGAAGATCGGTTGGATCGACAGCCTTCCGGTGCTGCATTCGATCGTTCCCTCGTTCTGTGAGTCGGACCCTCTGTGTCTTCCAGGGCTGATCTTTGAGATACGGTGGATCGAGTCCAATTCCAACGTAGCGCCGAGGTGTGCGGAGCATCTGGAGACGATGGTCCAGAGCCCTCATTTTGTAACGCGGTGGGCCGCCGTTGGGTGTGCTCATCGGGACGAAGGCATACTCAAACGGCTCCGGTCGGATCCGCACCCGGCTGTCTGCGCCGAAGCGATCTATGTCCATGAGCGACTGCTGCTCGATCAGGTGATACATGACTACGCACCGAAAGAAATGAGGATGCTTCGACGGAAGCTGGACAAGGAACTTCTTCCGTGGTTCGACTTCGAGACGATGTCCCTCCGATTTGAACAATACCGTCGCGAACGACAACAGAACGGTTACACCATGGAAGAGTTGGAACGATTTATTGAGCAGCTTGGCTGGCGCGATCTCCATCCGATCGGTCCGGAATTGTAACGTCATGCAAGCACCAATTCTTACCGAATGCGACGATATTCCTCTTTTCCATCCAGCCGATCTAGCCGATTGCGGAGGTCATGCGATGACACGGACAACCTCCGCGAGTGGAATCGCTCCATGAGTCTGAACTGTGCCTGCACTGACCAGGAACGCTTGTTCGCAATATCGGGTATAATCGTTGGGATATCCCTGTGGTTGGCGCTGCGATCGCGACCTTCACCACGAAGGTCGTTCCAATCGCTGGCAGTCAATGGGCTGGTTGGGCTCCGCATGCCCTCTTCGAGCAGCTCGACGAGATGCTCGAGGCGCCGGAGGGCATTGGGCGCATCAGGGACTTGTTCGTAGACGTCCGTATTGTTCATGCCGGTGGGCCTCCTCTCCTCGATTGTTCTTCTGTTGCCTGATATTGCTATTTGTGGTGTGATCGGCGTACAATGACAGTAAAGGCTAGGGGAAGCAACAATGACTATACCGATAGAGCTCACAAGTATTCTCGTCAGCACCCAGGACACGCTTGGCGGAAGCGTGCGGTTCAAGGGGACGCGCGTGCCCGTACAAGCCCTCCTTGACACGCTAGCCAGCGACCATGGCATCGACTACTTCTTGGAAGGCTACCCGAACGTCACGCGCGAGCAGGCAGAATCCGTCATAAAATGGGAGCACAACAGAGCTCGCGAGGCCTTCGGGCTGGAACCCGTTTCATAACATGAAGGTATTGCTCGATAACTGTGTTGATGTCCGCTTCGCAGGCCTAATCGTCGACCATGAGGTCCAGCACACCCTCAACTTAGGATGGGGCGACCTGTCAAACGGTAAGTTAATTGCGGCAGCCGAAGACGCCGGCTTCGAAGTTCTCGTGACGGTGGATAAGAATATCCAGCACCAGCAGAATATTGCTAAGCGCAGGATTTGTTTGATAACGCTTAACTCGCGTCTTGTTGGAATCGACCACATCACCCCGTTGGCCGGCAAGCTTTCTATTGAACTTGCCAACGGGGCCGCCCCCGGAACGAAGGTGATCATCGACGCATGACAAGAACCACTGGAGAAAGACGGTATGGATATTGCACAACGCGCAAACTGAGGTCTCCCACCGCATGAACGGGCATTTTAACCGTTTCAGCGAAGGGAAACTCGTGACCTTTCTCAAGAAGCGCGACCGGGAAGTTATTCTCATCATCAACCAGCCGAGTGCCCGGCATGGCATTTCCTTGTCTCTCTAAGCAGTGCAAATCTGATACGTCGTCATACAGGTTCTTCGGTCCGGCATTCCTCTTCGCTCATGCGAACAGCCAGGAACGTTTGTTCGCAATATCGGGTATAATGTGTCTAAGGGCGCACGCATCGTACACGCCCCCGACGTCGGCATGCGGCTCGTGTTCCTTGAAAACGGAATAACGGAATCACAATACGGAATAGCCCCGTCAGCCGCGCTAACCCGCCCGAACTGGGTCGATCCTTCATCCTTAATTCAATTCATCCTTGATCGCCCCCCCTCCTGAGGCGACGCCAACGGGGCAACAAGGCCGAAACTTGAAAAAATGCACAATCAACTTTTTCAAATTTCACCGTGTCGCAACCAATTAAACCCAAATAACGCTCTCCGCCGAGCATTACGGGAGCCGCCAGCCGCGATTCGCTAGCGGTGGGTGATGGGGCATCCGGGGTGTTCGGCGGTACCCAAAGCTCCCTGTCTTACACCGCTGGATCTCGACGGTAATTCACCCCGAGGGCTTCGAGGCGGGTAAGATGCACGCGCAGGCGGTCGAGGAAGTCGGGGTAGGAGCGGGATTCGGCCGGGCTCCAGACGACCTCGGCGAGGGCGCAGAGGCGGGGGAAGGCCATGTACTCGAGCTGGGCGGGAGTGGGGATGTACTCGCTCCAGTGCTGGGCCTGTGCTCCGAGGATGTGACCCGCAAACGACGCCGGCAGCGCAGCGGGAATGGGTTCGAACTCGTAGACCTTCTCCAGGGGCAGGAAGCCGCCCAGGGCCGGTGGTTCGGCGGCTGTGTCCTTTGATTGATAGTAGTCAAAGTAGGTATGGCTGGTCGGCGCCATGACCACGTCGTGGCCGGCTGTCGCCGCGTCGATCGCCGCATCGACGCCGCGCCAGTTCATCACCGTGGCGCCCGCGGCCAGCCCTCCGTCGAGGATCTCGTCCCACCCTACCAGACGCCGGCCACGGCCGGTCAGGAAGGCGTCCATGTGCTGGATAAAGTACGATTGGAGCTTGTCCTCGTCCGGTAGGCCGAGTGCGCGCATTCGCTTCTGAACGGCCGGGTTCTTGCGCCAGATCGACTTGATGACCTCATCGCCGCCGACATGGATGAAGCGCGACGGAAAGATGTCGATCAGTTCCGTGAAGACGTCCTCGAGAAACGCGAACGTCACCTCCGACGGGTTCAGGATATCGTCGCCGCGTCCCCACGATGTGCGGACATCGACCGCTCTCCCCGTACAGCCAAGCTCGGGATAAGCGGCGATGGCGGCTCGCGTGTGGCCTGGGATGTCAATCTCGGGGACAACGTCGATGTGGCGTTCCGCTGCGTAGCGGACGATCTCGCGGGCGTCGTCCTGCGTGTAGAAGCCGCCGTACGGGATGCCGTCGAACACGAGATCGCGCGCATCGTCGTCGTGGCGGCCTACGACCGTCTCCCTGCGAATGGCCCCGATCGACGTCAGCTTCGGCCACTTCTTGATCTCGATGCGCCACCCCTGCTCATCCGAGAGATGCAGGTGCAGCACGTTGAGCTTGTGCATGGCCATGAGGTCGAGGAAGCGCTTGACAAACTCGACCGGGAAAAAGTGGCGCGCGACATCGAGCATCGCCCCGCGCCAGGAGAACCTTGGCGCATCCTCGATCTCGATGGCCGGGATCGTAAACGATGGACCTTCGGGCGGCATCGACAGCATCTGGAGCAGCGTATGTATCCCGCGAAAGATCCCCGTGCGCGTGCCGGCCTCGATTAGGATTCCGGCGGTATCCACGCGCAGTCGGTAGCCTTCCGGTTCGAATCCTGCTCCGTCGTCCAGGCGCAGATCGATGCAGGGTGGATGCTCGATATTCGTCCTCGCAATCAAGATGTCCGGGGCGATAAGATCCGAAAGCTCGTCCTCTAAGTAGAGCTTCTCCGGCCTAATGGTTTCGCTTGCCCGAATCATTGGGATGGCCGAAATCGTGAGGTCGCCCTCAAGACGCTTGATATGCGCAGGTTTTGGCACGATTGCGAACGGGTTACCGGGCATCTAATCTCCTCGTGAGGACGTGTTGCGAGATAGTTCGTGTTAGCGCCGCCGGATTCCTGCTCGCGGGTCAAGTCGCCTCGGCGCCGCACCATCACGGCCTGGAAGTGGACGCCGGGATTGTCGTACCGGCATAGTCGCTGGATGGATATATCCCGTGGAAATATATCCTGCGGCACGCCACCATATGTGCGTGAGCACCAATGAACACGAAATCGTCCAACGCTTTGGCGAGCGAGTCCGCGAGCTTCGATCGAACGCGGGGTACTCGCAAGAGTCGTTCGCTCTCGCCTGCGATATCGACCGTTCCTATATGGGCCAGATCGAACGGGGCGAATTCGCCGTCACGCTTCGGACACAGTGTCGTATTGCGCATTGCCTTGGCATCACGATGTCGGAGCTCCTGAATGGAATCGAAGGATGATTCTCCAATCCAAATACTTTAATGACCCCCACAATCTGATCAGGAAAACATACAGCAAACAACTGGCCGATCTCCATCGCGTCCTCACTGACCTGCCGACGTATCTCAAAGAATCCGATCAGCGCGGTCGGCAGGGCACGCTTATCTTCGATCCCGGGGGAACTAACCGAGAGATACAGAAAGAATTGGAGAAGCTGGGATGGTCAACACACGTAACAATGCCAGCAGAACTCAACTGTTTCGGCACGGACTTTGACTTCTTTAAGGACGGAGCACTATTGGAGGTGCAGTTCTCCAACTATCCTTTTTTGTCGAATAATATCGCACGCGGGGACCTTGTCATCAAGACACAGTCACGATTACCGGAGATACCAGCCAAGCTCCTAATCGTGATTACGAAGTCAGGGAGTCTGCCAGCATCAAATAGCACTCTCTACTATGAACAAGCCGTAGGGCAGTTAGCGCTGCTTACGAGCCATAAGATAATCAGCGCTCCAATTCACCTGATTGGGCTCTTTCCACCAAATCCAGGAGTCAGCAACATCGTATTCACCAAGTATTCCAATCCACGATACTCAAGGAAGGTGGTATCCCAGACGGTGCGCCGTTGCTCTACTAGCACAGACAGGAGCGCAGGACCTTGCGTATTCACGCTCGATGATGCTACTGATCCGTAAATAGGCCGAATTGAACGGCCGGCGCGGTCGCTTTTCCTGTCCCGTTCAATTTTGCGTCGACGGGACGGCTCTCGCCTCGGCGGTCTGCTGCAAATGATGATTCTTCAAACAGAAGGCGCTCCTCCAATTCCTGAAGATGATGCTCTTCCGGATAAATCTTGGAAGACATACTTGCGTTGTTCCCAACTTGCACGTCAAAGCGATATCTCTCCGCAGAAACACCGAAGCGTTTTACATAGCTTCGAAGGGTCTTTAGGTTGGGAAAGCAGTTGCTTTCGTCAGGCACGCCGCGAATTCGCCGCATTGCAACATGATGATATTCCGGGTCAATCTCAGACCCAATGTAATGCCGATTATGGTCCCGCGCTACTACGGCTACCGTTCCAGTCCCCATATAGGGATCTAATACAAGTGCGCCTTCGCGGGTAGTACTGAGCAGGATTCGCGCAATTAAGTCCTCCGGAAACTGACAAGGATGAATTGTCTGTTCCTCATGGTTATGTTTGACATTTCGGAACATCCAGATATCGCCGGGATTCTTCCCATCGGGGTTGCACGACAGTTCCCCCTTGTTGTCGCCCCTGTAATGCTTCTTGTTCTGATATTTTTGCGGTACGCGAATCGGGTCCAACTCAAATACGTAGTCATCGGATTTCGTGAACCAAAGAATCGTTTCGTGGCGACACGAGAACTTCCGTCTCGCATGCAATCCGTGTTGTCTCGCCCACACAATTCGGTTTCTGGGGATCAACCCCAAGCCTTCCAGTATTGGGAAGAACTTGACATCCAACGGGACTATGGCGCCGTCATATGAAAACGATCCCACCTGCCAGAATATGGAACCGGAACGCTTAAGCACCCGAGCACATTGGCTCAGTACTCGGGATTGGGATTCGATGTATTGCTGGAGGGCTACTCGCGACTCGTACTCTTTACCGATATTGTACGGCGGCGACGAGACAATCAAGTCAACGCTGCAATCCGGTAATGATCTTAACAGTTCATTGCAGTCGCCAAGGAGTATCGTATCAATGTTCTCAGGCAAGCAGCGGTCGATCAATTCGACAGCGCGCTCATGGTTGAGGTCATACTTGAACGTCATCCTGGTTGGTTCCACCATAGTAAAACAAGGCCGTACTAAAGAGACGACTGGCTGAACCGTGCCTCCTGGGCGAAGCAGCCGCGGCGACTGACAGCAACCGGTCCGACTAATGATACCAGATGTGCCGGCAGTCGGCAAGTGCGCGTTCCCCCCACTAATCGCTTCCTTAGCGCGTCAGGTACTTCATCACTCCCATCGACCACGGAAATCCGGAACCTTCGGATCCCGGGCCACGCGGCCGAGCCATTCCTCGTAAAGGATGGCCTCCGGCTGGCGTGTCGACCCTTTCCGCGCGGTAAGGCGGCTCTGTCGTGCAGCTTCGCTTGCCAGCATCCGCGGATCCACCGCGGTCGTGAAGGCACCTTCGAACCGTTGGATATGCGCGAGTTCTGGGACGACGGCGAATGTGGCGACGGGCGCATTCGGTACACGGCAATTAACACCACGACTGGACGGACGTTGGCCAAACGTTCGTCCCGGCGAATCTTACGATGGGGCAGTCGTTGGGAAATCCCTGCGTGTCGCGCGGCGATCGCGAACATCACCACGCATGTCGTTCCAATCGCTGGCCGTCAATGGAGTGCTTGGGCTCCACATGCCTTCTTCCAGTAGATCGACGTGTTGCTCGCGGCTCCGAACGGCATTTGGCACGGCAGGGGGTTATGTGTTGACGTCCGTATGGCCAAGCCGGTAGACTCCCCTGGTCGTTCGTCTGTTCGATATTCTACCACGTGCGAGAAGCGGACCATTGACAGCGGCGCGCGTTTGCGGCATGATGAATGCATAGAGAGTGACTGTCGTGACATTGCCGTCGGAGGTCTTATGCGTAAGGATTTGAAGAAGGTTCGTTGGTCCAGGTTGTCGGTCGGATCGGGTACCGCGGACGATGTGCCGCACTGGCTGCGCGCCGTGGAGTCAGCCGATATTGCGGTTTGGGAACGGGCGCTTGCCGGGCTCGCGGAGGGCCTGTGTCATCGCGGCCAGGTAACGGACGCGACGGCGGCCGCTATCCCCTATCTGGTGGAACTCGCCGCCATGCCAAAAATGGCCGCACGCGCTCATGTGCTCAATCTGATCGGCTCCATTGTCCGCTCTGCCCTGGCGCAGGCACACATCGACCCACCCGCGAATAAGGTGCCCGGTCCGGAAGCCGCGGTGACCGGAGACGAAGCCGCGCAGGCTCGGCTGGAACTCACGACGTTAACGGAGCACACACCCGAGTCGGAAGATGACGATGACCTGCGGGTCCGGGTCGATCGTTCGGACGACAACAGCGTCGACATTTCGCCAGGCGCGCCTTCGCCGCAACTAGGCGAATGGGGACGACAGACCGTGCTTGCAGTGGTACAACACGCCGGACTGTTGAACGATCTGCTGCGAGACGGCGACACCGCGATTCGATTATACGCGCCGTGGGTATTGGCGCCGCTCACCGGGAGAGCCGCGGAGGGAATGGCGGCCGTCGACGTTGGGGCGGTGCGCTATCGACTGTCCACAAGCTTGCAGGTGAGTTATACACATGAGCCTGTTGACGTCGTCCGGGCGGGGTTCATTTTCGCCATGGGCGAGTTGATCGACGGGGGCGCAGCAAACGTCGAGGCGCTACGGTCTTTCGCGTCGAGGCCGGCGTCGTCGCAAGAGGGTGTGCGCACCCGCCAGGCAAATTCTCCGGTGGAGACTCTGGCTGCGGCGCTTGTGCTTGCGACTCACGATCCCGAGCCCCCGGCCGCCGTGCTTGCCATCCTCACCGAGGCGGCGGCCGACATCGACGCCGCGGCGGCCAGGTTCCGTTCCCCCGACCCTGGTCCGTCCAGGCGCAAAGACGCCGGCGAAGCCGGCGACGGCTCCCTTCCGTTTCCGTGGTTCTCACACTTAGAATCTGCACTCCAGGACGCCCTCGTCAAGCTGGAACCCGTGGCCGGCAAGGCGATCATGCCGGCGCTTCTATCGATGTTCGAACAGGACACGCAGAACGGGAAAGTGCCGCTGCGCCTGCTCGAATTCCTGTTCCCCAACCGCGCTATCCCTGAGGCTGTTGCGTTTACAGCCCTTTCCCGCTACCAGCAGCAGGCCTTACGGGCCATCTATGAACACGACGGCTTCTGGGTGAAAAACGTCGAGTCCGGCACGACCACTCACGCCACCGGTCATGCCCGGTACTTTCTGCTCGGAATGCCGACAAATCGAGTGGCGCTGCGGGACTTTATCGGGTCATCGGCATCGGGAGACTCACCGGCATCAACGAAATAGTCCCGTTTAGCGAACAAGTACGAGCGGTGGACTCTGCTGCATAAACCCATTAACAGAATAATCCCCCGCATGGTAAGATCAATGGTGAAAGGGTCGCTACTTCAGTGGGGGTGAGATGGGCGAATCAGCGCTGGCGGAACCAAAACGGACGAGCAACGGATTATGGAATGACGCGCTCGGCTTCGGCGCAATCGTGTTCGGCCATCAACTCGTGGCGCGCGAAACTGAAATGATCGACGTGGACGCCGGGCCATGGGGCCGCGTGCAGTTTCGTGTTTACGGAGACTGGGGCGACATCCGCGTGGGCACATCCGCCGGATGCGAGGCCGTTGTCAACGCTCCGGATGACCTGTGGGCGAACAGTTCCGCCATACCCTATGTGATCGATCCGGTCATCGGGCGCCTTCTGCTGCTCAACTGGGCCGGTCGGCATGTCTATGAGATGTTGATCGAGCGTGGCCAGTTGCACTGCATTGCCGATTTATATCGAACCGACGACGACGATCCGTGCCTTTTCCGCGCGAGTTTTGTCGAAGGTCACAACGATTTACTGTTTGTCTACGAGAACGGCATAATATGCTTCAACGGAGCCGGCGAGATACGCTGGCGCCACGACCACTCCGGCAATACCGACTGGTGCTTTCGTGAAATTCGCGACGGCGCTGCTGTCTACTCCTGCCCGTGGGAAAACGGTTGGGCCTATCGCCTTTCGGACGGAGAGCGCATTCCTTTTCTGGTTGAGTAGCAAGCAGCCGTTCAACGTGCCACGGCGGTTATCCATCCGGCTGGAAAATTGGTCGTGCCGGCGGCGAGATCGCCG
>JBKQWH010000203.1:0-10340 GCA_052139635.1 Capsulimonadaceae bacterium | reverse complement strand
TTCTGGAGCGCGGAGTGTCCGTGTGTGACCGCATGCGAGAACTTCACGCTTCGCGGTCTGGCCAAGCAGTATGCGGGGACGGTGACGTTTTGCGGCGTAGTGTCCGGCGGGTTCGATTTAGCGCGTCCGGTTGTGGACCTTCGACAAAGTATCGCCCGTCGAAACCTGCCCTACTCCGTCTACCTCGATACCCAGCACAAGGCCGTTCAGGCGCTCGGCGCGGAAGTGACGCCGGAAACGTTCTTGATCGACCCCGATAATCACGTGCTCTTCTCCGGCATGCCGGACGACTCCAAGCGGTTCCTGATCGATACCGGCCATCACGGCTACACGCAAACGTACCTCGCTGCCGCGCTGCGTCAGGCCCTGGCCGGTGAGCCCGTGACGCGGCCCCACGTCAAGAACCTCGGGTGCATCATCGCCTGGTAGCGCGGGCGTGGTACCCGTTCCGCGGTTAAGCGGCGCCGCCGGTGGCGCGGATGTTCTGACCGGTGATCCAGCGGCCGGACTCGGAGGCGAGGAAGAGAACCACGTCGGCGATGTCTTCGGGCAGGCCGAGGCGGCCGAGAGGGGCGCTGGAGGCCATCCGTTCCTGGATTTCGCGTGGGACGACCTCGTTGAGCAGATCGGTCCGCGTCATCCCGGCAGACACGGTATTCACAGTGATGCCACGACCACCGAGTTCGCGGGCGGCTGCCATGGTAAACTGCTCGACCGCGGCCTTTGAGCCCGCGTAGACGGACATTCCGGCCGAGCCAAGTATGGTTACGCCGCTCGATATGTTGATGATCCGCCCGCCGTCCTCCAGCCGCTGCGCCGCCTCCTGCATCGCAAAGAAAAGCCCGCGCGTATTGACGGCAAACATCGCGTCGTACTCCTCCTCGGTTACGTCGGAGATACTGGCAACTCGACAGATGCCGGCGTTGTTGACCAGGATATCCAGGCGGCCAAAGCAGGACCCGGCTTCATCGAAGATGGCACGAACGTCGTCAACATGGGCCATATCGGCGGCCACGGCTACGCCACGCGCCCCGGCCTCGGCGATCTGCTGCAAGGTCTGATCGGCAGCGCCTCGATTGAGCCGGTACGAGAATGCGATCGACGCTCCCGCCTGGGCCAGGCGAACAGCAATCGCCCGCCCGATCCCGCGGGACCCGCCGGTCACGATTGCGACCTTGCCTTCGAGAGGAGACGACTTAGTGGAGTTCATGACTGTGTGTCGCTACACTGCGGGGCGGGTACGCCCGATGGCGATGAGGTGATTGTCGACGGCGTCGACGGTGATTTTTACGGCGCCGGCTGCCTCCAGCAGCTCCGTGAGCTGGCCGGCACGAAAGATATGGCGGTGCGGGAGGACCCCAACCTCGTGACTTGGCACGCTCACTATCACGCAGCGCTGCGCAACACGCACGGCCTCGGTCAGGGCGCCCAAGGGCTGCGGCAGGTGCTCGATGACATCGAGGATCGTAACAACGTCGAACGATGCGGACGAGAAGCTCAGACCGTACAGATCCTCTGTCACGGCTGTCAGGGAAGTCACTCCGCCACGGGACACTGCGGTCGCTACACTCACTCGCGTTTCATCCCGATCAGTCGCCGTCACGGGCAAATGCGGGAAAGTGTCGACCAGCGCCCACAGAAATGCCCCATGCCCAAAGCCGATGTCCAGCAGGTTGGCCGGTTTCATGCCACGTATCAAGGCCAGGGCAGCGGACACGCGCGGCCGGTTGGTTGTCCGCTTAAAGCGATGAAGGTGCAGTCCATTTACCAGTCCAAACCGCACGATTGCTTCCAACTGCTGCGGAGACAGGCATTCGAGCGGATCGTCCAGTTGAAGGATCGGGTCGGACGGGTAGGCAAGCTCAGGGACCTGGTGCACGCCGCGCACAAACGCAGCCGCCACCCGGTCGAAATAAAAGCCGGTTTCGTACATACTAATATCTATCTTACCACGAGTATCCGGGATCGGCAAGAGAAACGCGCTCTTTTAAGAATGTTTTTATGAATTTATCTTGCCTGTATTTGTCTTGAACAGTGATGAGATGATGATGATGATTAAGGACCAACGTCATAAACCGGTCTCGCTCATCTGGGTGCAGAGCGACGGCCATCGGAATCCGGAACCATGCCGGATGCTGTCTCGAACCAGGAGTATGCCATGACCTTCTCAAGGAATCCATTTCGACACCTCCCCGGCCCTCCCCGCAAGCGAAGAGAGATTCGGATCGCCGTGACCCTGGCGTTGTTGGCGGTCTGGGGTGCACTGGCTGCCCAGGTGCTCGCACAAACGCAGAGCCCCCCGGTCAGTCCGCCGGCCGCGGCAGCACCGTCGCCGGCCCCCGGCCCGCTGGTGATCCTCACGCAAACTGCCAAGAATTCGTTCGACCTCGGAGAGCAGATCGTTCTCCAGGCAATTATCCGAAACACCGGCGATTCGACGGTCGATCTGGGTGGGAGCGCCTTCGATGTGTCCAGTTTCCGCCTGGTTGTGCTCGACCCGGGTGGCGCGGTCCTCCCGCTCACCGCATACGGCAAGCGAGTCCTGGCCGTGCCGAAGACGGTCAAGAGCAACCCGCCCGTAGTGGTGCGCGCCGGATACCAGCGCCGATACGAGTTCATCCTGTCGCGGATGTTCGACATGTCGGCGCCCGGAGTTTACACGGTGACCACCAGGCGTGTCGTTGTGATGCGCGGGCAGGACACGTCGACGGAAGTGACGCTGGAGAGCGATCCGCTCTCTATCACGATGACGGGGAACCATCAGGTACAGGCCCCTCCGGCGACCACAGGCACGCCGGCCGGCAAGTGGACCCTGGCCTTTGTGCGTGGTGGGGACATCTGGACCGCCAATGCCGACGGCACCGGACAGTTGATGATTGTCGAGAACGGCGATGCTCCGGCATGGTCTCCGGATAAATCGCTGCTTGCCTTCTCGCGTGACGGCAATATCTGGGTTTGCGACCCGTCCGGAGGTAACCAGCGCCGATTGACCGACTGGAACACGCTCCAGGCTGAGGTGCACCCCACATTTTCGCCCGACGGCAAGTGGATCGCCTACCGGACGTACACAGACCAGGGCGGGCTCGAAATCCGCCAGATCTCGGTCGACGGGGTTGCCGACAAGCCGCTGCTTCTCGACGGAGAACAGCCGACCTGGTGAGCACCGCGGCTGCCCTCATGGCGGCGAACATTCGACGGGTTTGCTGGATCGCAGTGAGGCCATATCGGAGCGCCGTCTTTTCTCAGCGCTTGAATGTGGCCAATAAGCAAGCGCTGTTTCTCTTCTCGGGTATGGGCATACCGCATATCGCCCCAGATTACTCGTTTGTCCGATGGGCTAGTAGCCAGGCATCGAGATCATCGAGGCTGCTGAAACGGGGCAGCGCCAGTGCGAGGTCATTCATCCGCTCGGATGAAAGCTCATCCAAGAGAGTTGTGACCCTGCCAGGCAACGTACTGAACCGCTGCTCGAGCAACAAAGACACAATCTCCTCTTTGCCCTCGGCCTTACCCTCGGCCTTACCCTCGGCCTTACCTCTGGCTTCGGTCTCTTCCAACAAATCCTGTACGAGGCTGGATTCCAGCACCCATTCGTTCATTGCCCACACTCCCTTCATCAGTTCGCGAATCGATGCTTTGTCATGGCTAAGGCTCAGCAGCGTATACGAAAACCACAGAATTTGATCGGTCAATTCCGGTTGCTGTGCCCGGGTACGATCCCGCACTTCGCGCAGGACGGCGGGTAGATCCGGCGACGCGACCTTCGAAATCGGCGCAAGCGGCAGGAGCGCCACAGAACCGCTGTAAAGCAGGTCATCGCACGGGATTTCCCACACACGAAGAACCTTGAAACGAAAATCCAGGGTCTCATCGCTCATCAGCCCGGTCATCCTGAGCCCATGTGCCTCCGGCCTTAACAAAATGGCAGCAGTCCACACCATCTGGCCGAATTTGCTCCGTGCCCTGGAATTATAGTCGAATAGGAGATCCACCGTGTTCGGCTTATAGTTTGCAAGCAACTCCGGGTTAAAAACATAATCCGGATTTCGAACCTGGATCATTCGATCCGCCTGGATCGATGTCGAAAGGTCAGTGTCGAGAATCTCCGCTGGCATTCCCGACAATTTGAGCAACTTCATCCAGGCTGCCGGATCGGCGTCGACGAGAAACTTCGTAGCGATATCGAACGGTTTAGCCATGATCTTCGTTGATCTCCCTCGCCTTGATTATACCATTCGCTGAAGCCGACAAACGCGTGGGGTCCGCGGGGTCTCGACGGGCGCTGGAGGTTTGTGGCGCACTTCGCGAGACTCCGGCCGGGGAGGAACGGCCCCGTCCGCTTGACGCGGGCGGGGCCGATGGTGTGGTTGGCGGCTATTGGGCGACCACCAACCACGCATCTTAATCCTATGGATAAGCGGCCAACGCGGTGGCCGTCCAGCCGCCGAATGGGCCGAACGAGTTTTGCGTGAAGGCGCCGGTCGATGGATTGAGGTCCCAGATCGAAGCGGAACCGCTGTCGACCCAGAGGACCTGCGGGTCGCCGTCGGAACCGTCGGCAATCGCCGCGGCCGCCCAGCCGGGATACGGCCCGAAGCTGTTCTGCGTGAACGAGCCGGTGGACGTATTCAAGTTCCAGACTGACGCGCTTCCTGCGGTGTTCGTCCACAGGAGGTGGGCTGTGTTGGAATTGTCGTTGGCGTTCATCGCGATGGCTGTCGCGGACCAGCCATTGTAGGGCCCGAAGCTAACCTGGGTGAATGCGCCGGTGGAGCCGTTGAGGTTCCAGACCGAGCTGGCGCCCGCGGCGTTGTCCCAGACCACACGCGTCATGCCGTCGGCTCCGTCGGCGAGCGAGCTGGCGGTCCATGTTGCGTACGGCCCGAAGCTGTTTTGCGTAAAAGCTCCGGTAGCGGCGTTGTAGTTCCAGACCGAGGCGGCCCCGCCCGCTGTGGCCCACAGCACATGGGTCGTGTTATCCGGTCCGACCGAGAGGGCGGACGCGGTCCAGCCGGGATAGGGTCCGAATGTGTTTTGGGTAAATGACCCGGTCGTGTTGTTCAAGCTCCAGATGGCCGTCGAACCGCCCGTATTGGCCCAGATGACGCGCGTCATACCGTCCGGCCCGTCCGCGATGGCGGTCGGGGTCCAGCCGGCAAACGGGCCGTAGCTATTCTGCGTATATGCACCCGTCGACGAGTTGTAGTTCCACAAAGAGAGCGTCCCGTTCGGGTTGGACCAGAGGACGTGAGTCGTGCCGGTGGCCACGGGAGCCTCGGGCGTGGCCGACGCCTCATTGGACGGCGACGACACTTCCGAGCCGTTCACCGCGGCGACCGTATAGTAATACGTGACGCCGTTCGTGAGGCCATAGTCCGTGTAAGCTGTACCGGAGGTCGAGCCAATGGCGGACGAGCCCTCGGCTCCGCTCGCGGTACCGCGGTAGATGTTATACGACGTTGCACTCGAGTTCCCGGTCCAGGACAGGGCAATCTGCGCATTACCGGCAGTTGCAGTCAGGCCAGTCGGAGCCGGCAGTGTCGTCTCAGAAACGGACAGAGAAATCACGGTGCCGCCATCGTGTACACCACCCGAGGCCATGGTTCCGTAGAAAGTTCCTTCGCTTCCCTGCACCACGCCGCCAATCGGCTCGTCTCCAACGACGCCGCTGAAGGACCACAAGGTCGTAAGCGCTCCCGCCGAGGAAATCCGGTAGATGGTGCCGCCAACCTCGTTTCCACCCAGCTCGGTGGTCCCATAGAAGCTGCCGTCAATCCCCTGAATCAGGGCCGCGCAGGGATAGGCCCCATCCGTGAAGCCGAAAGAGTACAACGAGTTCAGCGCACCGCTGGAGTTGATCTGGAAAACCGTGCCAAAGCCGGAGAACGGGAAGCCTGATTCGTAGTACGCGCCGCCGTAAGCTGTGGTCCCATAGAAGTTGCCGTCGGTCCCCTGAATCATGGAGCCCTCCGGTGCGAATCCGTCCGGACCGCTGAAGCTGTACAATGTCGTTAACGATCCGGCGGGAGTGATCTGGAAGACAGTGCCGGAGCCGAAGCCGCCCTGGGACGGGTCCCAGGAGGCGCCGCCCTCGTACGTCGTCCCGTAGAAATTGCCGTCCTTGCCCTGCACGAGGCCGCCAACAGGGGCCTCTCCATCCGGACCGCTAAAGTTGTACAATGTCGTGAACGATCCAGCAGGTGTAATCATAAACACGGTGCCGGCATAGTCAGAACCGCCCTCAAACGTTGTACCGTAGAAGTTGCCGTCGGTTCCCTGCACCAGGCCTGCATATGGCCAGTCCCCATCCGAGCCGCTGAACGAGTGCAATGTCGTTAACGATCCGGCCGAAGTAATCTTGAATACGGTGCCGGATCCGCCGGCGCCGCCGCCCTCCGTGGTCCCGTACAGGTTGCCGTCGGTTCCCAATATCATGCCGTCGTACGGGTATTCCCCGTCCGCCAGGTCGAACGAGTGGATAACGGTCAGGGCGCCGCTGGAAGTCGTTTTGAAGACTGTGCCAAGGTTGAAAGCGCCGCCGTCGAAAGTCGTTCCGTAGTAGTTGCCGTCACTCCCCTGCACAAGAGTTCCTTCCGGCTCTCCGCCATCCACGCTTGTGAACGAATACACCGTGGATTCGATGCCGCCCGAAGTAACGCTATACAACGCGCCGGCGCCGCTGGCGCCGCCCTCGTAGGTGGTTCCGTAGTAGGTGCCGTTGCTCGCCTGGATCGGCGCGGCCTCGGGATAATCCCCGTCAGACCAGTTGAACGAGTGCAGGGTAGTCAGAGCACCACTCGGGGTCATCTGATAGACCGTACCATACCCGTTTGCACCTCCGAATTCTGTCGTCCCGTAGAAGTTGCCGTCACTTCCCTGCGACAGGCCGGCAATCGGTACTGCTCCATCGGTCCAATCGAAGGAATACAGGGGGGTCAACGCGCCGGCCGATGTTATCTCGAAAACACTTCCAGAACCCGACGCGCCGCCAAATTCCGTAGTACCGTAGAAGTTTCCGTCGCTCCCCAGCGTCAGGCCGGCCCACGGATATGCTCCATCATAGTAGTCGAACGCGCAGAGTGTTGTCAGCGCGCCGGCCGTCGTTACCTGGAACACGGTGCCGTAATACGACACGCCCCCCTCTTCCGTTGTTCCGTAAAGGTTGCCGTCGCTGCCCTGAGCCAGGCTTCCCATTGGAAACATCCCATCGGTCGTCGTGGTGCCGAACGAATACAAGTACGACAGCGCACCCGCGGGGGAGATCTCGAACACCGTTCCATATCCGTAAACGCCACCGTATTCGGTTGTGCCGTAGAAGTTGCCGTCGATCCCCTGCACGAGCGCAGCGTAAGGAAACAGGCCATCCCCATCGGTGCCAAACGAATACAATGTCGTCAGTGCACCGGCGGAGGTGATCTTAAACACGGTGCCGCCACCGTACATGCCGCCGCCTTCGGTAGTGCCGTAAAAGCTGCCGTCGCTCCCCAGAACCAGTCCGCCTATGGGAAAGGACCCGTCCGGACCGGCGAACGTGTACAACGTGGTCAACGCGCCTGCGGCCGTGATCTTGTAGACCGTGCCGAGGCCGTTCGGGCTTCCCGATTCGGTGATCCCGTAGAAGCTGCCGTCCTTCCCCTGCACAACTCCTGAAGGGAGATAAGCGCCGTTCGGGTTCGGATAAAAGTCGTGCAGATCGGTGACCGATTGTGCGAGTGATCTGCCGGCGGGAATGAGGCAAAGGGCCAGTAATGCGACTAGCTTAAGCACATTGTTGCGGATTCTGATTTCGTTCATGGTTACTCCTTCGATGGAAACGTAGAGATGTCGTTACGCGCTCCGCGCGCAGGGCGGTTCAGCCTACCTGTCGGGCGAACCGAATGGTGATGGCATCGGTCACAGATGATGGCGATCGCGGGCGAACTGCGTCGCCTCGACCCGGTGTACGCTATCTTCTTGTCTCTTTCCTTCTCCGATTTACGGACAGTCGGCCGTGGAATGTGTCCAACGAGCGGTGTCGAGGTCGGCGATGGATGGTCGTGGTCCCGGATGCCGTGGCAGCCACCATTGTGCTTAGACGGCACTATGCGCAGTAAGTTGCGTGCCCGCCTGTGCCGCCATTGTGCTTTAACGGCAGAGGACGAGATTAGTTGCGCGACCGTCAGTTTTTCCGCAACAAGTCGATGTCAACGCGGTGCCGGACCTGTATTCAGTTTTTCGTCGCGATTAAAATGCCGGTAAACCGGCGAAAGGGGTGGTTGGCGGAGGAACGCGAGTCACCCATCAGACAAAGAACTCTATAGCAGCACATCATCCGGACGACGGTGGGTTCAACACGGGCTCGAAACCGACCGAGACCAGATAATAGCACGGCTGGCTGGAATTGTCAACCACTTAGATCGAAGACGCCTGCGTCGACGCAGGCGGGATAATCGTCGCTCTCCGCGCTACATCCACACATCATAGCGCGGCATAGCCGCAACCAAACTGCGGAGAAGAAGCGATTCCTCTTTCGTCCGGAGGACGTTCAACACGGCAGCCCACGAATTCATTCGTGGGTCGATTTCGTCGCCGCCCGCGACGATTCTCACGATTAGTAAACAGATAGAGAACGAGTAGAGGCTCGTCCTGCGTCCTTCCAGGTCCTATCTCCTATTTCCTACACTATATGGAGATCGACGATGCCCAAACGCGACGATACAAAAACGGATGTCGATCCGAATGTCATTCACTCACCGCAGCAAGACCCGACCAGTGTCGGCGTGTCGCCGGAAGTGTATCAGCTCCTGGCACAGGCCAATCTGCTGCGAATTCGCGGAAGCTGGCAGGAAGCGGTCGACAAGTGCATGGCAGCCATGCGCATGTCCCCGGGCAACGTAGCTGTCCAGAGCCTGCTGGGAGACATCTACGAAAACCAGGGAAACCTCGACGATGCTATTCGCTGGTACCGTCTGGCCCTCGACAGCAACCCTTCCAGCCTGTCGGACCGGCAGAAGCTTAACCGCCTGCTCGCGCTTCGCGGCCAGACGATACGCGATGGGGCCGAAGTGACGCTTTATGCCGGCGACCCGGGCGCCAGTCCTTTACCGGCAGCCAAAGCGCTTCGCCTTGCGGCATTCGTCTTCAGCTTCTTGATTCTGGCAATTATTGTTGCCGCCATGCAGTCACGAACAGTCTTACGCCCGGGACCGGAGCCGGCTCAGCCAGCCCTTGTGTCGAGTGATCCGGTAGTGATCGGCAGCGTGCCGGGCGCCGATCCAACGGCTGTGGGAGGACCGGAAATCGGACGCGACTCGTTCGAAGGCTCGCTCCGCGACTCCCTGCGAATCGCCACGTCGGATATGGCGCCATCGGTCCAGTTTGCCGATGTACTGGCCGACCCGCGGGCGGGCCGGCTCACGCTGACATTCGTCCTACGCCCGAACGGCGCTCTCGACCGACCTCACTTGCTGCGCATGGCGATGCGGGCCGCCCAGGATTCGTCTCTCCCCCAGGACACGGTCACGTACCCGAATTTCACGGTTCGCCTGCTGGTCTCGCCGGACGACCTGACCACCACGCCGGCGGGAGGCGCGCTTGTCTTCATCGGAGACATCACCCGCACCGATATTATCGCCCCTTCGCAGGACCCGTCATCGATCACGGATCAGCAGTTGGTACTGGCCTTTAGCAACGAGTGGTGGTCGTCCACAATTCCGCCCGAAAGCGAATAATGCCGCCCTAATGTCCCTGAAGCTGCTTCAGCGCGTTCTCCGCGTCAGGGTCTCCGGGACTGAGCACCAGCGCCCTGTTGAATGCCTCGATGGCGTCCGCCTTCTTCCCTTCGGCGGCAAGAGCCGTGCCCAGGAACACCTCCGCCTGTGGAGCATTGGGATTCGCGGCCAACGCCAGGTTAAACTCACGGATTGCAGTCGGATAGTCGCCACGCTGGAAATAGGCGACCCCCAGATTCCCGTAGGCGGCGGCCAACTTGGGAAACTTCTGAGTAGCCGCGGTCCAAACGGCAATGGCTTGATCCATCTGTCCCGCTTGCGCCAGTTCCATCCCGCGATGCACCTCGGCCGCGCCGGCGGCAACTGCCGGATTCTCGCTCTCCTGCAGCGCCTCCTGGAAGTCCGGATCATCCGGATTGATCTTCAGGGCCTCCTGGAAGTGCAATTGCGCGTCCTCGAGCTGTCCCTCACCCATCAGCGCTTTGCCCCACCAGTACTGTGACTCGGCGGCTTGCGTACTCGGGATTCCTCCCTGCAGCGCTTTTTCCAGATACGACGCGCCGTCGGAAAAGTGTCCCGCCCGCACATCGAGCTGGCCGAGCAGGCCGTAGATCGGCGTGTAATCGGGAT
>JBKQWH010000202.1:0-4077 GCA_052139635.1 Capsulimonadaceae bacterium | reverse complement strand
CGGCAATTTCTATGGGACAACGTATTTTGGAGGATCCGCGGGGTGCGGTACGGTATTCCGGATCACTCCCGCCGGTGTAGTGACGATCCTGCACAGCTTCAATGATGGAACCGTTGCGAATGACGGGGAGTATCCGGCAGCAAACCTCCTACTGGGAGCTGACGGCAATTTCTACGGGACGACCGAGTACGGAGGCTGGTCCGGCTCCGGCACAGCTTACAAGGTGACGACCAGCGGAACGGTGACGATACTCCACAACTTCTCGGACGGCAGTGTGCCGGATGACGGTGCGAACCCGTGGGCTCCGCTGATACAGGCTTTCAACGGCGTACTCTACGGTACAACCAACGCCGGCGGCGCCGGCGGCAATGGCACCGTATTCAGCATGAGCACCTCGGGGGCCGAGACTGTATTGTACAGCTTTGCTCCGATTACCGGGACAATCGACGGAACAGATCCGAACGCGGTTTTGTTGGGGTCGGACGGCAATCTCTACGGCACCACGTCCGCGGGTGGATCGGCGGGTTTCGGGACCGTATACCAACTGACAACGGCCGGTTCGGAAACGATCCTCCACAACTTCTCGGATGGCACTGTGGCATATGACGGAGCTAATCCGCAAGGGGCTCTGATCCAGGCGAACGACGGGGATTTCTACGGAACGGCTTCCGAAGGCGGAGTAGGAGGAGGCGCGGCTTTCCGGATGACCTCATCCGGAACCTTCACGATCCTGCACGCATTCGGTGACGGCTCGCTGACCAACGACGGGCTTAACCCCGGTGGCGGACTCGTTCAAGGTATCGATGGTGCGGTCTACGGGACAACGGCCTCCGACCTGGCGTTCGCGTCGGGCACGGTCTACCGCCTGAACGCCGGCTTGACGCCCACCATCCCGCTCCCGTCCACTCCGACCGGCCTCACTGCAACGGCCGGGGAGTCACAAATCTCGCTATCGTGGACCGCAAGCACGGGTGAGACAAGCTATAACATATACCGGGGCACAGCGACGGGAGCCGAGTCCTCGACGCCAGTCGGCGCAGCTACCGGGACGGCATACACAGACACCGGTCTGACCAGCAGTGTTGCCTACTTCTACACCGTCGCCGCCGTCAACGGTGGAGGGACATCCGCTCAGTCGACGGAGGCGTCGGCCACCCCCGAGCCGCCCGTTCCCGCCGCTCCGACCGGCCTTTCTGCCACGGCGGGTAACGCGCAGGTGGCGCTATCCTGGACCGCCAGCACCGGCGCAACCAGCTACAGCATCTACCGAGGAACGGCGAGTGGCGCCGAAGGCTCGACGGCTGTCGGTACAGCCACCAGCACAACTGACACGGACACCGGCCTCACGAACGGCGTGACGTACTACTACAAGGTCGCCGCCATCAACGGCGGCGGGACGTCGTCGCAGTCGAGCGAAGCATTCGCTACGCCGGTACCGTCCGCTCCAACCGCTCCGACGGGCCTGACCGCGACGGCGGGTAGCACGAAGGTGTCGCTCTCCTGGACCGCCAGCACCGGCGCAACCAGCTACAACATCTACCGCGGCACGGCCAGTGGCGCCGAAGGATCGACATCCGTCGGAACCGCCACCAGCACAACGGACACGGACACCGGCCTCACGAACGGCGTGACGTACTACTACAAGGTCGCCGCCATCAATGGTGGTGGGACCTCGGCCCAATCCAGCGAGGCATACGCCACGCCCGAGCCGTCCATTCCCGCCGCTCCGACCGGCCTGACCGAGACGGCAGGTAATACCCAGGTCGGACTTTCCTGGACCGCCAGCACCGGCGCGACGGCGTACAACGTCTATCGGGGAACGGTGAGCGGCGGGGAGGGCTCGACGCAAGTCGGTACGTTCACGAACACGGCGTATATCGACGCCGGTCTCACGAACGGCGTTAAGTACTTCTACAAGGTCGCCGCCATCAACGGCGGAGGCACGTCGGCCCAGTCGACTGAAGTGTCTGCCACCCCGGAGCCTCCTGCTCCGGCCGCCCCAACCGGCCTCACCGCAACGCCGGGAAACACGGTGGTCTCGCTGTCCTGGGCAGCGAGCACCGGGGCGACATCCTATAACGTCTACCGCTCGACGACAAGCGGCGGGGAAGGATCGACGGCCGTCGGCGCCGCCTCGGCTACGACGTACTCGGATGCCGGCCTGACCAACGGGGTCAATTACTACTACAAAGTAGCCGCCGTCAACGGCGGCGGCACATCAGCCCAGTCAAGCGAGGTGTCCGCCACTCCGGAACCGCCCGTTCCGGCTGCACCGACCGCGCTCACTGCCACGGCCGGAAACGCACAGGTCTCGCTAACGTGGCCTGGCAGCAGCGGTGCAACGTCGTATAGCATCTATCGCGCCACGACGAGCGGCGCCGAAGGGACAACAGCCATTGGCACGGCGACAACCACGTCGTTTGTCAATACCGGTTTGACGAACGGCGTCAAGTACTACTACACGGTCGCCGCTGTCGACTCCGGCGGAACGTCTGCCCAGTCGATCGAATCGTCCGCCACGCCGGAGCCGCAAGTTCCGGCCGCCCCAACAGGCCTTGCCGCGACCGCGGCAAGCGGGCAGGTGTCCCTGTCCTGGTCCGCCGGAACCGGCGCGACAAGCTACAACGTGTACCGTGGGACCGCCAGCGGAGCCGAAGGAACAACTGCCATCGGCACTACCACGAGCACATCGTATACCGATACCGGATTGACCAACGGCATCGCGTACTACTATAAGGTCGCAGGCGTCAATGGCGGTGGGACGTCGTCGATGTCCAACGAAGCGTCCGCTACGCCCGGGCCGCCGGCGTCGAGTATAACACACGTACTCTGGTCCGGCTCGGGCGCCCTGTCGCTATGGGCATACAACCCCGGGACGGGAGCCTATACGGCATACGACTACACCCCCTCAAGCACATGGAGCGCACGAGCGATCGCCGATGGTCCCGACGGGAACACGCGGGTCTTGTGGGTCAACACGGCGAGCGGGGCCGCGTCCATCTGGATCGTGAACGACACGAATGGAACGTTCACGCAGAACACGTTCGGGCCGTTCCCCGGCTGGTCGGCGACAGCTCTGTCGGTGGGTTCGAATAACGTCACGCATGTGCTTTGGACCAGCAACACCGGCGGTAACGCGTCGGTTTGGAACTATACGGGAACACCGACGTACACCCAAAACACCTTCGGCCCATACGCCGGATGGTCCGCTACCGCCATCGCCGACGGTCCCGACGGCATGACCCGGCTCATGTGGGTCTCTAGCGCCGGGGCGGCGTCGCTGTGGAACATGAACAGCACAACCGGCGCATTTACTTCCTACACGTTCGGCCCCTTTGGCGGCTGGACGGCGGCCGGCCTGTCGGTCGGCGCCAAGAACATGACCCACGTCCTGTGGGCAAACGTCTCCGGAGCCTCGTCGTTGTGGAACTACACCGCGTCGGCCGGAACTTACACTCAGGTCGGGTTTTCTCCGTTCCCAGGCTGGACGCCGGTTTCGGTCGCCGACGCGTCCGACGGGACGACGCGGCTGCTTTGGGACTGCACCACCGGGGCCGCGTCGATCTGGGACGTGAACTCCACAACGGGAGCGTACTCGCAGAACACGTTTGGCCCCTATGGCGGCTGGACGGCGACCGAGGTAACTGCATACCCGTGATGTAGAGAGAGACTGGAAAACAGATCATCGTAAATAGCACAGACTATTCAGTCGGCCCCGCCCGCGATAAGCAGGCGGGGCCATTGTTTTTGCGCAAATCATCGACAAAAACCCTGAGGCGGCGTAGGCAGACACGTTTATCTTGTTGACAAGTTGCTTGGACCGTGGTATGATCGACTTGGTCACCAGGATAGGTGTGCCTCCGTGATGGGAGGGCGCATTCCGGTGTTCGCCGCAATGATGCTCCGTGACGACGGGTGACGCGCGACCCTCCGCCAGGCACCCAGTTAGCCGCAATGCCGGCATTTAACGAGTTGACATCGAGAAATATATTCCGCTAGATCGCTTGAATCTCGGAACTTGTTGTCCGTGAGTCAAGTTTTGCGGGGCGCCACGGCGAGAGGACTAGTCCATCTTGG
>JBKQWH010000201.1:0-10772 GCA_052139635.1 Capsulimonadaceae bacterium | reverse complement strand
TTGCATGAGTCCACCGGCCGCCGTGAAATCCATCCCCCAATCACAACGGCCTCGGTACGCTTGGTTTTTCCAAACAATCTGTCGAGAAGTCCCATCAACCCATGTACCTTTCCGTTCTGGTCATTCGTCCTGGTTCACCGCTGTCTCCAGCGCCGCGGGATTGCGCCGGGCCAGTTGTTCGCGCGCGCGCCGGACGGCATTGTGAAGTTCGTGCTCGAGTTGTGACGAGGGTACTTGCTTGGTGAAGTACTCAGCGACGCGGATGTCTCCCTGGTCCAGTTGCAGGAGTTCGATGTGCTTCGGCCCCTTGCGGCTACACAGAATCAACCCGACAGGGGCTTCTTCGCCGGGCGCCCGTTCGTAGCGGTCCAGCCATCGCAAGTACAGTTCCATCTGTCCTTTGTGGGCAGCCGTGAACTTATCGAGTTTTAGCTCTACGGCGATGAGCCGCCGGAGATGGCGATGGTAGAACAGGAGGTCCAGATAGTAATCCTCGTCGTCGATTGTCATCTGCTTCTGGCGTGCTGCAAACGTGAAGCCGACTCCCAATTCCAGCAGGAACGCCTCCATTTCGCGAATAATTGCGGATTCCAAGTCTGATTCACTGTATCCGTCGTGGAGTCCCAGGAAGTCAAGGAGGTAGGGATCGCGAAAGACAAGGTCGGGGGTGAGTTGATCCGACTCCCGCAAGGCCGCAATCTCCGCGTCGATGACTGCTTCTGGCTTGCCTGACAGGGTTGTCCGCTCAAAGAGCATCCCGCTTATACGCGCGTGAAGGGTGCGGACGCTCCACCGTTCCAATCGACACATTTCCGCATAAAACTCACGCTTGAGGCGGTCTTTGATCGGTAGTAACTGCAGGAAATGCGTCCAACTCAATTCTCCAATCAGTGATTGGAGAATCTTCTCATCCGGAAAGGTCTCTGCAAACTGCAGCATATACATCAGATTTGTCAGCCCATATCCTCTGCCAAACTCCGCCGTCAATTGTTGGGACAGTGTCCCAACAATATGACGACCATACTCGGCACGTTCATCGCCGAGCACGTCTTTCCGGATGCGGCTGCCAATACTCCAGTAAAGAAGCGTCAATTCGCGGTTAACCGCAACCGCCGTACGTTCGCGGGCGTCCTCGATCAGCTTGCGGATATCGGCCAGCAAGCCGGTTACATTCGGTACAAGTGTTGTGTCTTCGTCAGCCATTATTACGTTCCGTGAACCAATGTGCCCTTCACTGGGGCTAAGTATTCAGGCTGCCGGCAATCTGTTTGTTCGTTGACTTCGCCTTCCGGCGCGTTGGCGACCGGGCGCTTAACTGTTCGCCTATTGCGGAGACGCGCTTTCCGAGCCGTAGATCTTGTACCACTGGAACAAGAGGTCGTCGATCAATTTGGTGCCGACGGGGCGGATGACGGTGGGCGGGTCGAGTTGGAAGCCGGCGGAGCCGCGTGCGCCGTTGGACAGGGCATCGTCGACATCGGTGCGCATATCGGCCAGGACCGGGCGGAAGCCGTCGGTGAGGGCTTGCTTCTGAACACCCGGCGTCAACAGATAGGCGATAAACGAGGAGGCCATATCCCGCTGGGAGTCGGTGACATAGGTGGTGCTCAGGATCGCGGCCGGAAAGTCGATCTCGACGGTCGGGTCCGGATAGATCACCTTGATGTCCGTATGGCCCTGGTCCACCTGAGCTACCGCGTTTTGCTCATAGCCGGTCGCCACATCGTATTGGCCCCTTCCGCCCTGGATCAGGGCCGAGATCGCCTTGCTGGTCGTGTCCTGATAACGGTCGACAGCGCCCTCAATGCCGCGCATGAACTTCAGGAATCCGGCCGATGACGGGGTGGCGTCGGGGTGCGATTTCCGGTACTCGTTGAACATCAGCGCGAGGGCAGTCTGGCCGCCGTTCGAGAGGGTGGGGTCGGACTGGGCGAGCTTGAGCTTGCCCCAACTCGGATCTCCGCCGATCGCCGACCAGCCTTTCGTTGCGGCGTCGTAGAGGAGCTGCCACGTTTTCCCGCGGTACTCCGGCTTTTCCATGGCTGCCTGAAGCACACCGGCGCGATCGGACCAGGCGACCAGTACAAAGCGAGTAGACAGGATCGTGCGCGCGTCGCCGTCGGCGATGACCTGTCGTGAGTGGTTGCCCACGGACGGGTTGGTCCAGTCCATATTCAGCTTGTCGACCCAGTACTGGTCGGCGGGATTCCAGATGACCGGCTGCCCCTTGCCGAACAAAATGTCCTGCTTGCCCTCACGCGATCCTCGAAAATCGAGCACGATTCGCGGCTGGCCGGGGTGCAGCCCGTTGTAATCCTGGGCCGCCTGCTTGAGCCAGGTCTCGTCGCTGCGCTCGAAATACATCAGAGCGTCACCCGGGTTGAGGGTCGGCTCGGCGTTTGACGACTGGTTGAAATCCGTGCCTGCCGGTGGGGCAGGCGTTGTCGACGTCGTGGGGGTGGGCTGCGAGCCGTGCATCTTGTTTATGACGATCAAGGCGCCGGCAGCGATGAGGAGACCGACGAGAACGAATCCGACCAGACCACCCGGATTTCGCTGAGTAGTGGGCACAATGGTGAGTGGCTTGCCGCAAACGGGACAGAGCGGCGTGCCGCCAATTCCAATGTCGACCATCTCGTTGTGGTCGGCCTTGGTGCAGTTGCCGAAATTCGTACAGCGGGCGCGCTGGTTCGCCATAACTTATGCCTCTCGCTTGAGTATGCTGACAGCCTTCTTGGCGGCGTCGAGGAAGCGCCGGTAGGTTGCGTCCTGCACATTGCCTCCTCGGTCCGCCTTAAGCTTCTCGACCATCGCGACAACGTTCTTCTGGACCTCGACGCGCTGGTCGGCGGTGGTGTAGTCGGGGCCGGCTAGCAGGTCGGTCGTGGCCTTCGTGACAATTCGCGCGGTGGTCGAGTCGAGCTTGTTGACAGAATCGACGAGATCGGCGCCGAGGTAGACGGGGTCGTTGTCGAGCCCGTCGGCGTCCTTGGTGATCAGGACGTAGGCGGAAGCGCCGGTGGCGGGGTTCTTGCTGGGCGTAATCAGGTTCGTCGCCACGGCGATCATGACATAAGGAAGGCCCTGGTCCTTGACCTGTGACATGGTCGGTACGTAGATGGGCGGGAATTGTGTGCCGTCGCCCTCCCCGTGGATCTCCAGGCGCGCCCGCGCGGTGTTGGTCCCGCCCAGACGAGTGTCGTACTTCTCCTTCAGGAAGGAGGTCTGGTCGAGGTAGCGCAGCGGGAACAGGTTCGTGACGCTGACCAGCGTGATCTCGTTGGGCTTGACCTCGCTCGGGGTCTGAGGGCTCGGGATAAAGTCCATCGACACGGTGCTGCTGGCCTTAAACGCGTCGCGCAGGGTGTTGTAGAAGTCGGGGCGCGTGGCGGACAGCGGCATGATCACGGTGAAGTTGGTGATCTTGGTGGGAACGCCGGCCGGAATTCCCTCGCCGGTCTTGGAAATCTCCTCGCTCTTGAAAGCGACGTAGTTTCCGGCAAGCCCGACAAGGTCGCGGACGTATTTGTTGACTGCGTCGAGGTTGCCGCCGAACTGCGCGTAGAGCTTCTCGATGATACTGTCGCCGAGGAGGCGGCCGCGGTCCTTGGACTCGGTAGCCATGATGTCATGGGCCGTCTTGGCGCTTTCCTCGGACTTGGTTTCGAGCAGTTGCAGGAATCGTTCGCGCGTGATCCGCTGGTTGAAGGTGCTGAAGGTGGGGCTGTCTCCAAGCTGCGACAGAAGTTCGTCGCGAAATGCCTTCGTCTGCTTGATCTGCTGGTCCTTGTCCTTGACCATGGCGCGCGTAAACGTCTTCACCGCATCCGGGTCATAGAACTTGACGAGCTGCTGGCGCAGGTCGCTCTGTCCCTGGTCCGTCAACCGCTCGCCCAGCGCCTTGTTGAACGTCTCGGTGGCTCCGGCGATCATCTGCGCGGCGACGTCGACGTCGCTCTGCAGGCTGGTGATCTCGCCGATCAGCGACTGCAGGAGTGCCTTGCCGAATTTCCACGCGACCGTGTTCGTGCGGTAGGTGTACAGTTCCTGCAGCGTGGCCGCCTGCGCGTCGAAAAGCTGGTCGCGCTTGCCGAGCGCGGCAACCAGCAGGTTCATGTGCGCCCACTCGTTGAGGTTCTTGAGCACCTTCTGGCCGCAGGCCTCGTCGTTGCGCTGCGAGACGACGATCTTGTCGTCGATGGTCAGCAAGCGTGCGCCGAGGTCGGCTGAGAGGGCATCCAGCAGCCGCCGGATGTCCTGCATGGATTTGACGCCGTTGCGCCAGTCCTCGATCAAGTCCTTCGAGATACGCAGGATGATCTCGCGCAGGTGGTCCTTGCGGTCTCCCTCCTTCGTCTCGTAGAAGCGCTGTACTCCCAGCTCGCGGTATTCCTGTCCATATCGCTTCTCGCAGAGCTTCTGCAGCTCGTCGAGCCAGACCTTGGCGTTGCTGGCGTAATTCTCGCGAATAAACGACTTGAAGTGGGGCAGGATGTCGTTCCACGTCTGGTTGATCGGCTGCCAGCGCGGATTCTTGATCTCGTCCTGCAGGATACCTACCGAGAGGCGCAGGTGATCGTCGCTGATCAGCCAGCGGTTCAGGACGTCGGATTGCTTGACATACTCCGTGTAGCTCTGATTTCGGGGCTCGTCGGCAAAAGATAGGGCGTCGGACCAGTTATTGAACTGAAGCTGCAGGGAGGCCTGCCGGGCGAAGCTGTAAGTGAGGTACTCTCGGATTTCCTCTTCCGGGATGGCGAGCCGCTTGATGCCGAAGGTCAAGAAGCGCTTGCTCCGCTCACCCTGCCTGGCGTCGGGGGCCATTTCCGGCGTCCCGTCCCCATTTTCCGCGCTCTCCATCCGGCGCAGCGTGTCCCAGGCGACGTTGCGGACGGCGATCAGCTTCTGATAGAGGAAGTTGGCGACGATGTTCGGGATATCCGATTCGACATCGACGAAGAGCCCGTTCTCGTTCTCGTTGCTGAAGACGTAGCAGCCGTTGAACGGATCGATCATTTCGAGCCGTCCCTTGACGCCGGTGACATCGTGCGGGCGATAGGCGCCGACGCTCAGGGCGTTGAGCTCCATCAGGGCGGCGTAACCGTTCGCGTGGTAGTTGCCGGTGTCCCAATTGGGCTTTGGGTAGCGGTCCGGCAGCAGCGCGTAGACGATGACCTTGTACGTTTTTGCATCCGGATAGGTGTCGCGGATCTGCGCGATGGCGTCGACAATGCTGCCGCTTCCCGTGCCGCCGGCGAGGCCGACACAGATGTGGAAGGTAATCGGAATTTCCCCTTTGGTTTGCACCTCGCGGACCTGGTTGCGAAGCTGCTGCTTGAACTGGTCTGCCTTGCATGCGAAAAGGAACCGGCCGAGCCGGCGCTTTTGCCCGCCGAGGGTAACGCCGACAATGCTGCGGAGGATATTGCTCCACTCCTCCTGGCTGCCGATCCAGTCCTTGATGCCGGGATAGTTGTTGATGTTCTCGAGGCGGGACTGAAGATTCGCGTCGGTGATCAGGAGCTGGCTGGCGTTCCCGAGTTGCACGCTTCGGCCCAGGATGCGCCATGTGGCGTCCTGCGGGTTCATCATTTCGTCGCTGGAGTCGACGTAGAGGTATCCAAGGTTGACGTCCGGCGGATCGACCTGCCGGAACTCCTGATATATGGTCTTGCGAAAGGCGCGGATAATCTTGCCGCCGGTGCCGCCGAGTCCGATAATGACGTGGTTTTTGCTCATACCGTGCCGCTCTTCGATGCCGGGAGCCCGGTGCCGGCGCTCCCTGTGTTATGGGACAGTTGGGGCGTTCGCTGGTCGCGGTCCCATCCCGGACTCATCTCCATAGCCCGGAAAAGTGCCGAGTCCAGCTTGTCTCTTGTTGGTTTGTGAGTGATTTCAATGCCGGCCGATGACGCATCACTCCCGCCAAGGCCGGTCACTCTTCCCTAAGGATACCTGATTGGCTTCTCGATTTTAGTATTCTGCTTACTTCGGCCACCACTAGAGACGGATTCCGGGTTCCTCCGGCTCAGCGGCGCCGATGGCGGTGAGGGTGTCGAGGGTTTCCGAGAACAGGTCAAAAAGCTCGCGGAGCCGTGGGATATCGTCAATGACGCCCGGTGCGATAAAATGAAGCTCTTCGACGCCGTCGGGAAAGTGCGGGCCGAACCAGCCTTCATCCGGCCGGATGGAGAGCTCGATAGCGGGTTGGTCGGCGATCAGCTCTCGCAGCCGCTTGTCCGCGAGGAATTCGAGGAGACCGACCTCATCGTTGGCCTGGATGACAAATGCATCGTCGAAGGCCGCGTCCCCAATCCGGATGTCCTGCATGCCGAGGGCAACCTCGATCCCGCTCAAGATGTTTGACCGTGAGATGGTGAACCGAAAGCCGGTCGAGTTGATGTAGGGCGCACGTATCCTGGTGAATACCTTGTTCTCGTGGTGGACCGTGTCGAGGGTGACGATCCACTGTCCATGATGGGCCTGGACCCGCTCTGTTTTCGACCGCCCGTCGGCCGTCTCGAAGCGTGCGCCGATCTCGGCGCTCAACTGCTGCCAGATTTCGGCCTTGCTCGCGCTGAATAGCCCCATGCATCGTCTCCTTTCGTGAGCGCCGGCGTTGAAGGAATACGGAAGTCGGATTAAGATTTAACCACGGAAACTTCGGAATTTCGTACCTAACCCGGCCGAGTCGGAACCAGGAGATGATGATATCCTATCCTTGGGTCGCTGGCGGTCGCGAATGGACCCACGAATGAATTCGCGGGCTGCCATGGATCGTCTTACAGACGAAAAAACTGGGTCGCGACGGGCCTGCAACTCGAGAATTTCGTGCTTAAATCCTCTCCTGGTGTCGTTTAGAGCGTAATCTCGGGTTCCTGGCGGGTTGCGGCGCCGATTTCGCACATCCGCTCGAGGATGACCCCGAGCAGGTCGAACAGGTCGCGCAACCCGACGGCATCGGTGATCAAACCGGCTCCCAGGTATCGCAACTCGTCTACGTTTTCCGGAAATATCTCCCCGAACCAGCCTTCGTCCGGCAGGACGGCGAGATGCAGGCTTGGCATGCGCCAGATACGCGCGCGGAGGCGATTGTCGGACAGGAGAAGCCGGAGCGCCTCCTCGTTGTTGCTAATCGGCGTGAACAAACGGTCGAACTCGGGGTCGTCGAGCTGGTTTTCGGCGCATCCGGTAATGTTTTCGACCCCGGCAAACTGGCCGGCCTTCGCGAGTTGGAACCGGAAGCCGCTCGGGTTCACGTACGGTATCCGCATGCGCGTATAGATTACGCCCCCATAGGCGGCCTTGTCCAGCGTCATCGTCCACGGACCCATTTGTGCATCTACTCGGTCCGAGCTGACGAGGTCTCCCGCCGTGTACTCGGCGCCGGTCGCCGCGCTGAAGCGCTGCCAGGCCTCGACATTCGGGGTCTTCAAAAAATCCATAGGATCGGTTTCCTTTCCCAGCCCGCCGGCATGTCTCGCAGGACGGGCGACCCTAGATTTCACCAACGAGAATTTCGACGTAATGCCTTCAACACCGGGCCGCGCCGAATTTGGCCGCAACTACTTCGTCGCCTGGTCGTTATTATAGCCTATGAGACGGAATTTCGCCCGAAGAGTTGCGTTATTGACGAGACCAACCGAAAGTGCACGTACTGCTGCCGTCTCGGCACGGCTGCACGATATCGCAGTCGACGCGATGTATGTGCTTCTGTGGACGGTGTGCGTGCGTGTTTGTTATGAGTTCTTCACGTTAACCGACCAGCCGGGTTTCTATCTCACACTGGGAGCCCTGTCGGCCGGCGCCCTTCTATTCTGGGCGGCGTTTCGGTGCGTGATTCTGTGGTGCGATATTGGCGCCTCTGCCAGGAGGCGGCGCAGGGCCGGCGAAGTGCGTCAAGACGACATCACTCAACCCGGCGTAGCGGGAACCTGACGTGGCTCGCGGCGACAAACGCCCCGGCTGAGCGGCCTTCGGCCAGCCGTCGGTCCCGGACGGAAGGACAAGATGAATCGCGCATTTCGCGCACATTTGAACCTGCTCAGACAATAGGACGTTTCACATCGATTCAACGTCGATCCACGAATGAATTCGTGGGCTGCCAGGGAGAATGTCCTTCGGACAACCCACGATTTTCATCCGTAAGCGGGTGGATCGAAGATCCATGGGGACTGTCAGGTATTCATGGCTGGTGGTGTAAAGTCATGGACCGTACACCACCAACCGCGTGTTACTCAGTTTCCGCCGGGACCGCCGGGGGGTGGTCCCATGTCGGGCGGTGGGGCGCCGTCGTCTCCCGGACCTCCGCCTCCGCCGTCGGGCGGTCCCACGTCCATTGACGGCCCCGGCCCGCCGCCCGGGGGTGGGCCGGGCGGAGGACCGTCAAAGAAGGGCGGTCCGCCCGGAGCGACGTTCTGTCTAGAAGCGTCGACAGCCGCGTTTTGCGCTCTTGTGAGGATGGCCCTGACCTTGCGGTCGGTGTCATGCCGGAGGTTGTCCATGTCCTCGCGGACGGAATTGAAGTCCTGGCCATCCTTCCGGATGGCGGACCTCTGTGCCCGCACTTGCCGGGCCAGCGCTGACAGGGCGGCCTGCTGTGTCGACGTCAGGTGCAGCGAGGATGTGGCCTCGAGGGGGATATGGAGTGTTCGGCAATCGTTGAGGGCGGAGAGCAGCGGGGCAAGCCGGCGTTGCTGATCGGCCGTGAGAAGCGCTTCAATGCGCCGGCAGGCGGCCATCCGTTGCGCATCGAACCGGTCTCCGTCCGCCTGCATCGCCTGCGAGTCGGGCGGCGCCTGCCCGGGCATCGGCGGGGCGGGGCGGACGCGTTCGAGGCCGGCCTCGATCGTTTTGATTTGTTTGGCCTGCGGCGCGCCGAGCCGCAGGGCGGTCGCGAGCAAGTCGGACGGCACGTCGGCCACGGTCATCGGTCGCTCGCTGCGTATGGGCGGCGGTTGGGGCGGCCCGGCTCCGTCGGGGCCGCGTCCCAGGAACCCGCCCTGGGCCAGCGCGGGAGCCAGCCCGATGGTCGCCAAAGCCACCACGAAGAGGGTGGTTGTTCGGGCTTGCCTCACTGTTGCGGAATCGTTCATTTTTCGACCTCCTTGGCCGCTCCATGGCTCGTATTGCAGGCGCGACGCTTGCGGTGGTCGATGGAGCGGTTTACTGCCTCAAGGATACAGCGCGATTCTTAAAGGCAGATGAAGGCGACTTGAGCCGGCGGTGGATTCTTGCGGGGAATGCGCTGCTGCTCGAAAACGGTTGGACTAACGCTTCGGGGCTGCGGCGGGCCTCCGTCCGAAGAGGGCTGCATCGATTGTTTCCCATCCTCCGCTGTTGAGCGGTGAACTCAACATTTTAGTGTTGCGAGTGCCTGCTTGGGGTTCTGCAAAACCTTTGAGTGCATTCATCGATCGCTCGCATGAAAAACGTTGGAAAAATGCCTTGAAAAATCGATTAGTCTTTTACTGGTACATGCGGTCAATATCGCTTGACAACAATATGAAATGTGATATAATTTGGAGAACAAGCATATTTTTGCCACTGGCCGCGCGAGCCGTCGAGGGCCGTGGTTGCGGTCGCTCGCCCGGCGAGGAATGCGGTTGCGTTTCGACCGATGGTGACAGATATCGTCGATTATCAGTTGTCAGGCCACGAATGCAATACAGATGGTCCAACCGTCGAACGCCTTGGAAAGTTCGAATATTGAGGTAATCACCAGAATACGTTACAGACGAGCGCTTTGACGGTCGAACGCGCTGGGACAGTTTTCGCGAAGGAGGCCCGCAGGTCGCACCAGTTCCGTTCGCTCACGCGGACGCCTCGTGGGCATGAGCAGAGTTTCAAATCGGTATCTCAACAGCAGTTCCGGCTGGCTGGCTTAGCCACCCGGCAGCATGCTTTTTAGATCAACGGCGTATCTGATAAGGACGCAAGGAAAGGAATTTAGAATGGATCATTACGTGACCAAATCTAGCCAATCGATGAGTGTACGCCTGCTCGGAAGAGCGGCATTGATCGCTTGTCTCGTCGCCGGCCTCTTCACGCTGGCCGGCCCCGCCCACGCGCAGTATTCGCAGGTCTGGGAAGACAACTTCGCAGGGGCCGCCGGTTCCCCGCCGAACGCGGCGAACTGGATCTACCAGACCGGCAACAACTGGGGCAACGGCGAGCTCGACACCGGGACGACGAGCACGTCGAACGCCTATCTCTCCGGCAACAACAGCCTGATCCTCGAAGCACAAGATAACGGCGGCAACTATACGGATGGACACCTCTCGACCCAGACGCTGCATTACTTTGGCCCGTACGGTGAGGTCCAGGCGGACGTTGAGATTTTCGGTCAGGGAACTCCTGCCGATTCCCAGGGTATCGGCGAGGCTTTCTGGGCGATGGGCGAAGACTACATCACCACCGGCGTCCCGTGGCCGTACTGCGGCGAGATCGATATGATGGAGACGCATGGCGGTTCTACCGCAAGCCAGGCCACCAGCAACGGAACTATCCATGGCTACGACGTTAATAATGACGATAACTATGGCTATGAAGGGCTGACTATGCCCTTTACCGAATCCGGCGACACGGGGCTTTATCAGGCCCTCCACACTTACGGTATGTACTGGGAGCCCTTCCAGATTCAGTTCTTCGTGGATGGAACCGTATACAGCACCCCGGACGTCACGCAACTCGACTGCAACGGCACGTGGCCCTTTAACCAGGCGTTCTTCCTGATCGACAGCCAGGGTGTCGGTGGCCAGGTCTCCGGTGCG